>DATEFT010000065.1:0-32542 GCA_035280505.1 Blastocatellia bacterium
CGGGATCAGACCGGCGATGCGCGCCAGATCCACGCTCGCTTCGGTCTGGCCGGGCCTCATCAGCACTCCGCCCTGACGCGCCCGCAGGGGAAAGATATGGCCCGGTCGAACCAGATCCGCGGCCTTCGATTGCGGATGGACCGCGGTTCGCACGGTCGTCGCCCGATCGGCGGCCGAGATGCCGGTCGTCACTCCATGCCGCGCCTCGATCGTGACCGTAAAGGCCGTCCCGAAGCCCGAGTTGTTTTCACGCTCGGATACCTGTAACGGCAGATTCAGCTCATCGCAGCGCTCTTCCGTCATCGGCAGACAGATCAGGCCGCGGGCTTCACGCGCCATAAAATTGATGATCTCGGGCGTGACCTTCTCTGCGGCACAAACCAGATCTCCTTCATTCTCGCGGTCCTCATCATCGACGATGATGATCACGTTCCCCGCTCGAAAATCTTCAATTACCTCTTCAATCCTTGCAAACGGCATAATTTAAAGTCTAGAGAAGTCTCAACTTCTCTAGATTTCTCCAGACCTCTCCAGGCTCCATTTCAATATCCCATTTCGACCAGTTTATCCAGGGTCAGGTGGCCGGTCGATTGGTTGAGATGCGGCTGCATCATTCGCTCGACGTACTTGGCGATGATGTCAACCTCCAGGTTGACGATGGCTCCACGTTCGAGTGAACTCAGATTGGTGATCTTCCAGGTATGAGGAATGACTGCGATCTCGAACCAATTTTCGGTGAGCTTGGCGACGGTCAGGCTGATCCCGTCGACCGTGATCGAACCCTTCTCGACGAGATATCGCGCCAGTTCCGGCGGAAAACCGATCCTCACCGCCCAGGCCTCGCCGACGGGGCGCGCTTCGAGAAACTCTCCCGTCCCATCGACGTGTCCCTGCACGATATGACCTCCCAACCGGGATGACGGAGTGAGCGGCCGCTCCAGATTGACGCACCGGCCGGGCCGGGCCTGCTTCAAACTGCTTCGAAGCAAGGTCTCCTGGGAGAGATCGGCCGCAAACCAGTTCTCTCCATAATCGACCACCGTCAGGCAGACGCCATTGACCGCGATGCTGTCCCCGGCCCCGATATTTTTCAGGACGAGTTGAGCGTCGACCTCCAGGCGCGCGCCGTCGCGCACCGGAGTGATCCGGCGGATCGAACCTGTTTCTTCGACAATTCCAGTGAACATCTTGCTATCCTTGGGCTACTTCCTTCTTGGAGTGTTTGGCCTTTTCGCGCTCGACCAGGCTCACGATGCGTTCGATCACCTCGTCGATCGTCATGGTCGAGGAGTTGATGTAGGTCGCGTCCGCGGCCCGTACGAGCGGGGAGTCGGAGCGGGTCTGATCCCGGTGATCGCGTTCTTCGATCTCGGCCTGCAACTCTTCGAGCGTGGTGGTGGGCAGACCGCGCTCGTTGTTCTCGGTAAAACGGCGCCGGCTGCGTTCTTCGGGCGAAGCATCGAGATAGATTTTGACCCCGGCCTGCGGAAAGACCTGGGTCCCGATATCTCGGCCCTCGATCACCACGCCCCCGCCGCGCCCCATCTCCTGCTGGCGGGCGACGAGCGCGCGCCGCACCACCGGCAGCGCCGAGATTCGAGAGGCCGCCTGGCTCACTTCCGGAGCCGTGATCTGGTTGGTGACGTCGCAACCATTGATCGAGACCCGCATGGAATCGACGTCTCCGCTCAATTCGATCCGCGACTCCTCGGCGATCCGGCCGATCTGATCGAGATCGTCGAGCGAAATTCCACCGGTCAATACCTTCCAGGCCACCGCGCGGTACATGGCGCCGGTATTGATGAAGAGATACCCGAGCCGGCGCGCGAGTCGCCGGGCCACGGTGCTTTTTCCGGCCCCGGCGGGGCCGTCAATCGCGATGATTAAGTTTCGATGGGCCGATTTCATAGCTCTCTGTGGGGAAGCCATCCGACAAAAGTTATCGCATTTCTCTCGCTACTTTAAGCGTATGGTCGATGTCCGACTGGCTGACATCGTAATGGGTGACCATCCGCATTTCGTTGGGGTTGATACCGTTGGCCAGGACACCGTGCGCCTTCAACTCGGCGGACCATCGGTAGGTCGACCAGCCGGTCGCCGAGACGTCGAAGATCACGATATTGGTCTGGATTCGTTCCGGGTCTATTTTAACGCCTCGTAGTTCGGCCAGCCCTCGCGCCAATCGCTGGGCCTTGGTATGGTCTTCGGGCAGGAGATTCGGCGATTCTTCCAGCGCGACCCACCCGGCCGCGGCCAGGACTCCGACCTGCCGCAGGCCCCCGCCCAGCAGTTTGCGCCAGTTGCGGGCCTCGTCGATAAAATCCCGGGTCCCGGCGATGATCGAGCCGACCGGCGCGCCCAGGCCTTTCGACAGGCAGAACATGACTGAATCGAACGACCGGGCGATCTCGGCCGCGGTCGTCTTGAGCGCGATCGCGGCATTGAAGATCCGGGCCCCGTCGAGATGCGCCCGCAGGCCCAGCTCGTGCGCCCCCGCGCAGACCTCCCGGCAGTTGACGAGCGGCGTGACCGCGCCGCCGGCCATATTGTGGCTGTTCTCCATGACGATCAGCGAGGTCGGCGTGACGTAATAGGGGCCGCCGTGCCGGATGCCCGATTTGATCAGATTCCAATTGAGCCGGCCGTCGTCGCCGCGAACCGGGCGGAGCGTGACTCCCGAGACCAGCGCCGCCGCCCCCATCTCGTAGTTGAAAACATGGCTGCGTTCTTCCACCACGACCTCGGTTCCCGGGCGCGAATTCAGCTTGATGCAGATCTGATTGCCCATGGTGCCCGACGGCACGAAGAGCGCCGCCTCTTTACCGAGGATCTCCGCCGCTCGTTCCTGCAGGCGATTGACGGTCGGATCTTCCAGATAGACGTCGTCTCCGACTTCAGCTTCAGCCATGGCGCGACGCATGGCCAGAGTAGGTTTGGTTACCGTATCACTGCGTAGATCGATCATTCTTTTTTTCTCTTATACGAATACGGCGAAGACCTCGTTCGCCAGAACTTTACCCTTGCGGGAGATCACCAGGTTTTCATCCTTGATCTCGATCAACCCGGCTTCGTGCAGGCGTTCCAGTTCGTCCCGATACCGGTCCAGAACATCGACGCCGAAATTTTGCCGATGTCGCGGCAGGTCCACTCCCTCTTTCAGCCGTAACCGCAGGAAGAGAGATTCGCTCTGCCGATCGTCGGGGGCCAATTGAACGGATTCGGCCACCGGCGACTCGGCGCGTTCGACTTTTTCCAGATACTCGTGAAGATGGCGGGTGTTGACCCAGCGTGAGTGGCCGTCGTAACCGGCCGCCGAGACGCCGAACGCCCAGTACGGGGCGCCGGTCCAGTATTTCAGGTTGTGGCGTGATTCATAACCGGGGCGCGCCCAGTTCGAGATCTCGTAGTGTTCGAAGCCGTATTTTTCGGCTTCGTCCATCAACATGAAATAGGAGGCGACGGTCAGCTCTTCATCGATCGGCGGCACCTCGCCCCGTTCGACGCGGTGCAGCAGGGGAGCATCCTTGTAGAGCTCGAGCAGATAGACGGAGAGATGGTCGGGTCCCAGCGCAAAGGCTTGATCCAGATTCCGTCTCCAGGTCTCCGGCCGTTGTCCGGGCAGCCCGGCGATCAGGTCGAGACTGATATTCTCGAAACCGGCGAGCCGGGCCATCTTCACCGCTTCACGCGCGGCCTGCGCGGAGTGCGAGCGCCCGATCATCCGCAGTTCATCGTCGTCGAAGGATTGGACCCCGAAACTGAGGCGATTGATGCCGGTGGCTCGGAGTCTCTGCAGGTAGTCGAGCGACAACTCGCCCGGGTTGGCCTCGGTCGTGATCTCGGCCGCGGGCTCCACCTCGAAAATCCGCCGGCAGGCTTCGAGCAACTCGGAGAACTGATCGATGGAGAGGGTCGTCGGTGTTCCGCCGCCGAAGTAGATCGTGTCGACGGTCTTCATGGCGGCGAGTGTAGCCGAGTGTTCCAGAGCCGCGCCGGCTCGTTCGATCTCCTTCGCGAGCGCCCCGGCGTACCGCCGCGCCAGCGCCGATTCGTAACCACCGGTGGCAAAATTACAGTAATGGCAGCGCGTGGTGCAGAACGGGATATGCAGATAGATGCCCGCAGGATTACTCATCGCCCCAGAGTATAACACGCAGCGGGACCGCACACGACTATTGTGAAGTATGGTCTGTAGGGGGATCTCTTTTTACCCTGCTCGCGATCTGCCGGGCGATCCAGGCGATGAAGAGGAGCCAGGCGGCAAGTGAGATCGCGCGGGCCCAGCGTTCGCTTCGTTCCCGGATCTCGAAGCTGAGCGTGAGTCGATGGGAGCCGGCCGGCAACTCGAGAGTCATGAGCCCGGCCTGCGGACCGCTCTCCCGCATGACACCGATCGGAACCTCCCGGCCGTCGAGCCTCGCCACCCAGTGCGGATAATGATAGGTCTCGATCCGCACCCGCGCCGGCTCTTCGTTCTCCAGGTTGAATTCGCGGTAACTGTTCCGGAGCGTCTGCGAAACGATCCGGCCTTGGCCGGAGATGAACGTCAGTCCGCCGGGCGCGTCGACGGCCGGATAGAGTTGGCGATCGGAGCCGGGCGGGCGATAGAAGATCTGGTTGGCGGTCTCGCCGATCTGTTTCGACTCTTCTTCGGTCAGCGGCGATCCGGTCTCTCGATGGTCGCTGGGAGCGGGCCCGGACGGATCGAGGAGCTTGATGACCTGGGCCCGGGTGAATCCCAATTCCGTGAAAGCGAGCAGCTTGGTGGTGAAGACGCCGTTGGCGATGAGCAGCCAGGTCAGGACGGCCGCGATCAGGTTCCGGACGTGACGGTTCAGCAGCCGCCATCGATCGACGGAGGCCGCCGCCAGCAGGCCGCAGGCGAGCCCGACCAGTGGTTGCAGCCGCCAGGGAAACTGGATGAACTTGAATCCCGGCAGGTACCGCCAGACCGGATCGGAGAGCGGCAGGGAAATGAAGAACCCCAGGATCGCCAATCCCAGGCTGAACCGGACGAGTGTGACGTGCTCCGGCGGCGGCGGCTTCGATTTGAGGGCCCGGCCGCAGACGATCCCCAGGCAGGCCGCGGTCAGGGTCTGAGCGAGCGTGATCAGACTCGTGATCTGATTGAGATCCGCCCAGAACAGACGATATTGGCTCTGGTCCGGGGCCGCGGCAAAGAGAAAATAGCTGCGATAGCTGTGCTGGGCGATCTGCAGGTCGAGCTGAACCCAGCTCTGCTCGATCAACTGCGGCCAGAGAAAGAATCCGGTCAGGGCGGAGACGAGGACTCCCGCTCCGGCCAATTGCCGCAGTCCGCGCCAGGCGGTTCTCGATCGAGTGAGGCTGGTCGCGGCCATCAATCCGACGGCGAGGCCGCAGAGCAAGGTCGTGATGGTATGGGTCAGGATCACGGCGCTGAAACCGAGGGCGAAGATGATTCGCCCGCGCCGGACCCGATCGCCGGTCAACAGCAGATGGGCGCCGAGCAGCGTGAGCGGCGCCAGACCGAGCGCCAGCGCATTGGCCAGGAAGCCGCGATTCAACGCGATCATCGGGTAGGCGGGCAGCAGCACGTAGGCCAGCGAGACCAGGAGGCTCCGCCTCCGACCGAAGAACTCACGCGCCAGCAGATAGGCGCTCAGTTGCGCCAGGAACAGCGATCCCCAGGTCAGCAGTTGGATCGAGGTGAGCACCTCCAGCCCCCAGCTCCTGACCAACCCGGCGCCGATCAGATAGGAGAGCGGCGGGTAGAAGGTGAAGAGGGCATCTCCACGCCCCCCGTCGAGCAGACCG
Source organism: Blastocatellia bacterium (assembly GCA_035280505.1). GTDB lineage: Bacteria > Acidobacteriota > Blastocatellia > RBC074 > RBC074 > JAKEHZ01. The sequence goes on from DATEFT010000065.1 coordinate 5,797, forward strand.
GCCCAGCGCGGCCACCACTCGCCCTCGGCCAGGCTTCGGGCGAAAGCCCGCATGAAGTGGTAGTGCAACGGCAGGTCGCCCTGAATCCCGAAGGCCGGGTGGGTCAGACGCCGCGCCGTCAGCAGCCAGGCCGAGAGCATCCAGACCAACAGTAGGCAGCCCGAACCGAGCCCGAGCCGCCGCCGGCGAGAGATCTGGGTCGAGTTGTCGCTCGGTCGATCATTGTCCATGAAGTCTGAAATCCGTGGGGGCTGAATTCAAGCGGCCCGGAAGGTCGCCCGCAGGTGATCAGGGCCGGGCGATACTATCACGGCGGGTCCTCGATTGGCTCGCGGGCTGGAGCCGCTGAAAAGAGGCATCAATTTTTGGGAAAATCAATTTTTGCTTGAACAATCAAGGGAATATCGCTAAAATTCGGCCTGTTATTGCCGCCAATGCAGGTCACGCTGATACCTCGATGAAATCAGCACTGAGTCGGTCTTTTAGATCTTCAACACTCCGTCCCCCAAAAATAAGATGTCTCCTTACTAAAACACATGTTAGTGGACATTCATTTTTAGGGAAGATCCGACCACCCAATCATCGCTGCACTCCGAGCGTTTGCTTTGTTGATCTAGAACCGGCGAGGGTGGCCCTTGTCAGGTGGCCAGATAGCGTTGCGCCCGTCTGCACCACGGACACTGGTTGTAGCACCGGATTCGACTGGATCTTCCTCTGAGTTACATCCGCACAACCAAATATCCGTCTATTTCGATTCAATCCGCAGACAAACAGAGAGAGGAAGAACCGTTAGGAGGTAATTCATGATCAGAGAGTTTTTAAGGGATGAACAAGGACAGGACGTCGTTGAATATTCGCTTTTGCTGGTATTGATCGGAGCTGCAGCAGTCTTTGTGATCACGGCCATGGGAACCAGCGTCAAAAATATCTTCAACCAGCTCAGCAGCAAACTCGATTCCGCCAATAGCGGTGCTGCTAATTCGGGCAAGTAAGACTGCTCTATTGATTGATGATTCGCTTCGGCGAATCGGAACGGGCGGGATCTTGAACTCGCTCGCCTGAAACCTGGTTCCAAGTTTTGAACGGATTGTTTTGGAGTTACGCAACTGAAGATTGAAGTTATCAATCGAGAGTTTCATTCGGAAAGAAAGTGCCCCATCGCATTGCCTTCCTTCGTCTGGTTGCAGCAAACACTTACTACTCGGCTCAGCTTTCAATTGGGATTCGATTTGATCTCGGGCGATAGCATTTGCGCGCTTTAATGCCCGTTCCATTTTAAACGTTATTGACGTAGCGTAATCCTGGTACAAAATAAAATTGTGTTAGTGTTGATTGCCGGTTGAGATTGGCTGGTTGTTGTCTTGAGTTTCTGTTATTTTGTTTTCATATTATTGGTTGTTTTGAAGACCCCTTTGAAGACCCGTTTGATGCCCCCATTAGTGCCTGGTGAAGATGCCCGGTGAAGAAGCCTCGAAACGAAGCCTCGACGTTTCTCGATGAGACCCCCTGGCGATTTCATGATCGAGTCCTATCAACAGTTTACTGCAGCGGTTTTGACGTTGTTTGTGGTGGCTGTTTCGATCTTTGATCTCCGTGAGAGAAGGATTCCCAATGCCTTTGTCTTTCCGGCGACCTTGATCGGACTGGTCGGCAATTCGATCTGGTATAGCTGGGCCGGGCTGGTCTTCGGATTGAAGGGGCTGGGACTGGCTTTTCTGCTGTTGTTTATTCCCTATTTGACCGGCGGGATGAAAGCGGGAGACGTGAAGTTCCTGATGGCAATCGGAGCTTTCACGGGAGCTACCGATGTTTTCCACGCACTGTTGGCGACTCTCTTGTGTTATCCTCTGTTCGCGGTAGTTGCGGTCGTCAGAGAAGGGAAGCTTCAAGTTACATGGCTCAGGTTTCGCCGAGTATTCTGGAATTTTCTGGGATTCTTCGTGCCTAGCTTGAAACTCTATGCTATGCGCCTGGAGGCTCAGGATGACAGCCGCATCAGCTCGGTGAAGACTCCGTTCGGTGTGGCTATTGCTACTGGGACCTTGATCGTCATCTATACCAATTTGTTACCCTGAGATGGCGGAGCTAGGTCTCTGATGGTTAGTATTATTTTAATAATTCTGAAGGTTGCTGATATCAAGTTGCTATGAACAGGTGGGACGCCGAAGCTTCACAGACTCAGTCATTGTGAAATAAGCCATTGCTTCCGCGTCATCGAGTCAACCAGGGAGGGAGAAGCTGGTTGAATGTGGTTAAGGGTGATTTCTCTAGTGAGGTTCATTGTGAGAAGGATATTAGACTATTCTTGCCATCAGAACAGCCTCAGGAGCCGGAGGAGTGAGAGCGGTATTGCCGTTGTGGAGTTCGCGTTCGTGTTGCCGCTGTTGTTCATCCTCCTGCTGGGTGTGCTCTTCATCTCTCAGGGATTCAACCTGCAGATGGTGCTCTATGGAGCGGCGTCCGAGGGCGCGCGAATCTGGGCGAGTAATCCCTTTGGCGGCAATAATGTCAATTGCACGCCGCCGGCCTGCAATCCCGACCAACCGGGTCGGGTCAATTTCCAACAGTATGTGATCCCGGCCGTCCGGCAGTATATTTCCAGCAACGGGTTCGATGGAAACGCGGTGAAATTCTTCACCCGAAACGACGCCGGATTCATCACGGCCTTGAACGCGGCGGGCAACAATACTCAGATGGTGAGGGTCACGCTGCTCTATCCGGTCAATCTTCCAGTGGGCAGCTTTAGCGGGGATTTCAATACGGTGTGGGTGACCGCCACTTGCGTCATGAGGCGGGGCAGTTAATCTCATCCAGTTCTCAAAAGTTTGCGTAATGCATGTTAAGGAGCGAGATGAAGGGGAACTATAGTTCCAGGGGCAAGGTGAGGGATGGGAGGGAGAGTTCAGGAGCCCTTTCCTATTCTCGGGGTAGAAAGTCGACCGCGGCTGGTCAGTCGATGGTCGAGATCGCTCTCATTCTTCCACTCTTCTTAGCATTCGCTTTTACCATTATCGAGATCGGTCGCGTCTGGGCGGTTAAGCATGCGTTGACCGCGGCGGCCCGTGAAGGGGCGCAAGTCCTGGCCCTGCCGTCGGGAGCGGGTCTCACCTATGAGTCCGACGCCGAGGCTCAGGCGGCTGCCAGGGAGCGGGTCAACTCGTTTCTCCGTGGCAGCGTGGCCGGGAACGGGCCGGGCACGAAGATCGATCTGGTGCGTGTCAATTTCGGTCCGGATCAGATCTATGGCACTGCCGATGATCAAGTTGAGGCCTACGGCCCGGCCAAACGCGGGGATCAGGTCGGGATTCGCATCACGCAAGAGTTTCAGACCCCGCTGCCGGCGATCCTAAGTATCTTTAAATATCCGGAATCGGAGAATGGAATCACTTTGGGGGTCACATGTTATATGTGGCATGAATAATGCCGATCATGCCGAGGTTGCGATTGAGGTGAACTAGGGGGGGATCACGATGAACAGACGCTTTCTGCTCGCTCTTGCCGGGGCCATCTTTTTTGGAGTCGTCTCGATCTATGCGGCCAAGATCTATCTGGTCAAGCAGGTGAACGTTCGTTTCTCGGAGCAGACCGCCCAGCAGGAGACCGAGGTCGTGATGGCGGCCGTCGACATCCCGCTCGGAAGCAAGATCGAAGAGAGTCAGATCTCGGTCAACAAATACCCGAAGCGGCTGTTGCCGGAGGGACCGGTCCTGAAACGCGAAGAGGTGATCGGACGGGTCGCCATGGCCGAGATTACGGCCAGGACCCCGATCCTCGAACGCCAGTTGTCGATTCCGGGGGCCCAGGCGGGGTTGCCGGGCATCATGGCGACCGGCATGCGCGCGGTCTCGGTCCGGGTCGATGAAGCCAGCAGCGTCGGCGGGTTCGTGGTTCCGGGCGCCTATGTCGATATCATCGCCATCCTGCAACCGCAGGTTGACGGCGGGAGACAGGTCTCGAAAGTGATCCTGCAGAAGATCCGGGTGCTGGCCGGCGGGCAGCAGATGCAGAACAAGACGGATGGCAAGCCCGCTCTGGTCAATACCGTGACTCTGGAGGTCACGCCGAACCAGGCCGAGAAATTGAAGCTGGCGGAAGCCGAAGGGCGGTTGCAGCTTTCAATTCGCAATGCCGCGGATCAGGTGGTCGAGGAGACTCGGGGGGCGACCCGCCGCGATGTGATCAACGACGTGGCGTTGGAGAAACGCTCGACCGAGAGAAACCTCAACGGCAATGGCGGCGAGGGCGTGCCCAGGCCGGCTCCGGCGCCTCCGGTCTCCAATATTCATCTGGGCGGGTTCAATCCCGCGCCCGCGCCGGTCAAACCGGCTCCGACCGCCGCCCCGCGGCCCCAGACCATTGAATTGATCCAGGGCAGCAAGCGGTCTCAAGTTGAAATGGCTCCCTAGTTTGATAGTCAGCGACCAGTGGTCGGCTAAGTCTTAACCTGCAGCTCTTTTATCAATTGATGATGACGATTCGATGCTAGCCGGCGACTGTTTTTGCCGTCCCCAAGGCTGAAGGCGAGAGCTCGCACTGCGGCCTTATCAAGAGGAGACGTTATGAATTACGAGTTTCACCCAATCCACTCCGCCTTTCGCCCCAGACCGGGAAAGGCTTGCCGGTTGGCTCTGATCTTGGCCCTCTGGGCGTTGTTGAGCGGCGGCATCCAGGCGCAGGAGAAGTCCACTCTGCAAGCCTCCTTCGCCAACAATACGCAGCCGATCAAGATCGACGTGCTGGTTGGCCAGTCGCGGCTGATCGAGTTCGACCAGGAGTACGAGCGGCTCTCGATCTCCGATCCGAAGGTCGCCGAGGTGGTGCCGATCTCGCATCGTCAGGCGCTGATCAATGGCCTGACCTTCGGACAGGTCAATCTGGTGGCATGGGTCAAACGGGCGGAGGGCGCGCCCGAACGGACGCTGGTCTTTGACATCTATGTGCAGGTTAATCTGTCGTTGATCGATAATCAGATAAAGATTCTCTTTCCGAAAGAGAACATCCAGCTCAGTCAGGCCAACAATTCGGTCGTGCTCTCGGGGACGGTGACCCGGCCGGAACTGGCCGACCAGGCACAGAAGATCATCGAGGCGGCCGGGTTGAAGGTGACGAACCTGCTCAAGGTTCCGGTCATGGATGCGGCCCAGGTTCAATTGCAGATCCGGGTGGCCGAAGTGAACCGGGTCGTGCTGCGTGAAGTCTCATCGGCCTATGGGATCGCCAACCGGGCCCTGCCCGCCTATCTCAACTCCGGCGGGCCGGCCGTCGTCTCGGACAGTTCGATCGACGTGGTCAAGAACGTGGTGGGAGCGGGCGCCAGCGCCACTCCCGGCGTCAACATTCTACTGGGCAATGCGGACGGCGGCTCGGGGATGCTGGGGTTTGTCCGGGCGCTCTATACGCGGGGAGCCCTGCGGGATCTGGCGGAACCGAACCTGATCGCGATGAACGGTCAGAAGGCCAGTTTTCTGGCCGGGGGAGAATTTCCGATTCCGATCGTCTCCTCGCTCAATTCGGGACAGAATGCGATCACCGTGATCTTCAAGGAGTTCGGGATCAAACTCGATTTCACCCCGACGATCATCGATGAGAACCATATCCGACTCGAACTCTGCCCGGAGGTTTCAAGCCTCGACTACTCTTCCGGAGTTCAATTGGCGAACCTGGTCATTCCCGGATTGAGGGTGCGGCGGGCGAAGACGACGCTGGAGTTACGCGATGGGCAGAGTTTCGCCCTGGCCGGACTGCTCGACAATACGGAACGGGTCAATATGTCGAAGATCCCGCTCCTGAGCGAGATTCCGATGCTGGGCGAACTCTTCAAGAGCCGCAGCTTCCAGCGCAATGAGAGCGAGCTGCTCTTCCTGGCGACAATCAAGATCGTTGAACCGCTCAATCCCGATCAGTTGCCGCGCTTGCCGGGAGTCAGTCAGGCGAAACCCGTCGGATCGACGGTGGTTCCGGCCGCCCTGGCCGCCCCGGTCGAAGGGAAGTCCGGCCACTCGGTGTTGCGGAAGACCGGGGAGAGCGCTCCGGCGACCGAGAATAAGAGTGAACCGAATCTCCAAACTCCCATCAAAACCGAGACCGGGTCCGCCTCGAGTCTGACCTCCGCGGTGGTCGGGCCGACCGCCCTGGATCTGGGAAATTCGAAGACCCTCCCGCTCTTGCTCAAGAATCCGGAGAACGCTACCGAGGTCAAACCGGTACCGGAGGCCAAGGAAGAGAAGGCGCCGACCGATAAGGAGAAGCCTCAGAGCAATCAGCCTGAGAACAATCCGGAGGCCAAGTCCGGGCCGGAGGCGCCGGTCGTGCCGACCGCGCCAGTCCCGCCGGCCGCGCCAGTCTTGAAGGACGAGAAGGCGCCAGGCGAAAAACAGCCGGTGAAACCGGAGAGCAATCAGGAGGCCAAGCCAACAGCCGAGCCGAAGGAAGAGAAGGCGCCGGCCGACAAGGAGAAGTCCGAGAGCAGTCAGGAGGCCAAGCCGGCAGCCGAGGCGAAGGAAGAGAAGTCGCAAACAGAGAAGGAGAAGCCCTAAGGCTGCGAGAGTTCTTCAATTACGATCACGAGTTGGGTTGAGAACGTCATGGCTTTTAATCGATCTAATAATCGACGTCGTCAGCGAGGGTTGATCATCTTGCTGACGGTGATCGTCATTACCGGGTTGATTGGAATCCTGGCCTTGTCGGTGGACGTGGGATTTATCTTCAGCTTTCGGACGCAGTATCAGAACGGAATTGAGGCCGCGGCGCTCGCCGGGGCCTCCGGCCTTCGGGTCGCGATCGAGGATGGCGGCTCGATGCCGCAGCAGGAGGGGATCGTCAAGGAGCTGGCGGTTCGATACGCGGGGTTGAATCAGGTGCGGCGTTATTCCGAGGCCAGCCGCAACTTTATTGAACTGAATCCGGGCAATGTCAAAGTCGACATCGACGATCAGGATCAGCGATTCCCGACGGTGACGGTCAATAGCACCCTCAACGCTCCGACCTTCTTCGGCGGAGCGTTCGGTTTTAATGGAATCAATGTCAATGCGGCCTCGACGGCCTCGCTCTTTCCGGTTGACGGGGGGACGGGAACGATCGGGGCGTGCTGGCGGCCGATCTTCTTGCCCGACAGCTTCTATGATCAGAACGGCCGGGTCCATTACGTCGGCGACGAGACCCGTGCGCCGCTGAGCCGCAAACCGGGCGACGGCGACTACTACCGGTCGCGCTTTGCGATCGGCGCCCGATTGATCGGTCCCTTTATCGATGGAGCGGCCAATTCCCAGTCGCCGGTGACCGGGTTGCGCGACACTGAGGATCAATTGGAGATCGGTCAGCGCACGATTATGGGGCTTGATCTCTCGTTCAGGCGCGACAGCTATTTTGTGGCGGACTTCAGCAATCTGCCGCGCGCGTCCATCGCTGCCATAACCACGCAGAATCTGGGGGAAAACGGCCATTGCGGCCAGATCGGAGTCTACGATCCGCTGGATCCGAACAACGTCGGGAATGAGCTTCCGGTCTATCAGCCGACCAATGACCAGGCCTATAACGATCTGCGGAGAGGGCTGGAGAATCTGAGGGCGCGCAATCAGGACAGCATCGACGACGGCCTGAGGTTAAGTTACCGGTATATCAAGAGCAACAACTATCAGGATCCCAATTCGCACGGTCTGATCATTCCGGTCCTGTTATTCGATCCGTTCCTGGCGGGCACCAACCCCGGGCGGCTGAGGGTGACCAACATCGGCCTCTTCTTTTTGGATCGGGTGACGCCGGAGGGGACTCTCCAGGGATTCTTCGTCCGGGAGATCATGAGCGGGGGAACGGCGATTGCGCGCGACAATTTCAGCCTGGTGGATCAGGCCAACGCGTTTAGACGGAGATGGTTGCCGATGTCGGTGCGGTTGCTGAAGTGACGGGGAATTTTCGATGGAGTTTCCTCATCACGGAGCATATAATCTTGCGCATTGCCGAGCGGGTTCAGGGTTGCGGGTTGTGAGTTTAGACTCAACAGTCTCAAATCAAGTTCAGTAAGCGGACCGGATTTTGATATAAAACAAGGAAAAGAAGTCAGTGTCTAAAGCGATCTCTGTCGTTGTGATTGGTAGAAGTCTGAACCAACAGGAGCGGACCCGGCTTCGCAGTTCGAGCCATACGCCGTTGGCGATCCTGGCGGAATTTCCAGTCACTCCACAGGTCCTTGAAGAGCTCAACCGGTTGCGCCCGCAGGCCGCCCTGGTCCTGCTGAACGGCGAACTCGACTACTCGTTCGAACTGATCGAACGAATTCATCAGGAGCTGCCCGAAACCTCGGTGATCTGTTCGAGCGCGGACAATTCTTCGGACGTGATCTTGCAGTCGTTTCGTTCGGGCGCCATGGAGTTTCTGAAGCAACCGATGGTGGAGTCGGAGATCGCCGCGGTCTTCGCCAAGATCGAGCAGGCGAGCGCGCGTCCCGAAGAGTCCCCTTACGGCCGGGTCATCGCCGTCTATGCCAGCAAGGGCGGATGCGGCACGACTTTCGTCACCGCCAATCTGGCCGCGAGCCTGGCCAAGCTGATCCGCAAGCGCGCCTGCATCGTCGATCTCAATTTCCAGGCCGGCGATCAGCCGCTCTACCTGGGGTTGGAGCCGCAATATTCGATCTATGACCTGGTGCGCAACTTCGACCGGCTCGACGAGCAGTTATTGACCAGCTATCTGACGCAGCGTTCGAAACAGCTCAGTCTGCTGGCGGCCCCGACGGAGATCGGCAAGGGCGAGGACGTCAAGGTCGAGCACGTCATGCGGGCAATCGCCCTGCTGCGGGTCCAGGCCGACTACGTGGTGATCGACCCTCCGCGGGCCTTCAACGAGATTACGATCTCGGCGCTCGACCTGGCGGACGATCTGATCCTGCTGCTGACCCTGGATATTCCCGCGATCCGCAGCGCCAAACGGACCTTCGATATTTTCACGCGGCTGGGTTACGACCGCAGCCGGATCAAGGTCGTCATCAACCGTTACACCAAGACGCCCGAGTTCGACATCAAGCAGGTGGAGAGAGTGCTCGAGACGCAGGTCTTTGCGACCATCTCTAATGATTATCAGGCGGCGATTGCTTCGATCAACGTCGGCGAGCCGCTCGTGCTCTCGAAGAACCAGTCGCGAATTCTGCAGGATTTCAGCAGCCTGGTCGGTAAATTGACCGGCATCCGTCAACAGAACGAATCGCTGACACGCCGGCGGCCGGCACGTAGCGGATGGGCCTCGCTCTTCGGAGGCAAACGTTAAACCCTGGTCGGTGGAACATGATGTCACTGAGAGATCGGTTGCTAGATAATCAGAACGGGACGGCGGCGCGGACGGCCAGCACGCGGGAACTGAACGAACTGCAGGAGCTCAAGACCCGCGTCCATCGCAAACTGATCAACAAGCTGGATCTGGCCAAGCTGGAGAATGCCGACCCGGTGGAGGTCCAGAACGATGTCAAGAAGGTCATCAGCCTGATTCTGGACGAAGAGAACGCGCCGTTGAGCGGGAGCGAGCGCGAGAATGTTCTGATCGACGTCCTGCACGAGATCTTCGGCCTGGGCCCGCTCGAACCGTTGCTTGCCGACAAGACCATCTCGGATATTCTGGTCAACGGATGGCGCAACGTCTACATCGAGCGCCGGGGCAAGTTGGAGCGGGCGGACGCGACTTTTCGCGATGACGCGCATTTGATGCAGATCATCGACCGGATCGTCTCGCGCATCGGCCGCCGCATCGACGAATCGTCGCCGATGGTCGATGCCCGGTTGGAGGACGGTTCGCGTGTCAACGCCATCATTCCGCCGCTGGCCCTGGACGGCCCGGTGCTCTCGATTCGCCGGTTCGGCGCCGATCCGCTGACGATCAAGCGGCTGGTCGAATACCGGACCATCCCGCAACCGCTGGTGCAGATGCTGGAGGCCTGCGTCAAGGCCCGGCTCAACATTCTGATCTCGGGCGGAACGGGCGCGGGAAAGACGACCCTGCTCAACTGCCTTTCGGGATTCATTCCGAACGACGAGCGGTTGGTGACCATCGAGGATTCGGCCGAGTTGTTGCTGCAGCAGCCGCACGTGGTGCGATTGGAGACGCGCCCGCCTAACATCGAGGGACGGGGCGAGGTGACGCAGCGCAATCTGCTGCGCAACGCGCTCCGCATGCGCCCCGACCGGATTATCGTCGGCGAGGTGCGTGGCGAAGAGGCGGTCGACATGTTGCAGGCCATGAATACCGGTCACGACGGGGGCATGACGACGATTCACGCCAATTCGCCGCGAGACGCACTGGCGCGGCTCGAGACGATGATCGCCATGGCCAATCTGCGGCTCTCCGACCGGGCCATGCGTCAGCAGTTGAGTTCCGCGATCAACCTGGTGGTTCAGATCAGCCGCATGAGCGATGGAACCCGCAAGATCATGAGCGTCTCGGAGGTCAACGGCATGGAGGGCGAGGTCATCACCATGCAGGAGATTTACGGATTTGTCAGGACCGGGCTCGGTCCGCGCGGTGAAGTTGGGGGCCATTTTCGCCCGACCGGTTTGCGCCCGGCCTTCTCCGAGCGGCTCGAACAGTATGGATTCAAACTTCCGGCGAATATCTTCGAACCTAATCGGATACTGCAGGATTGAGTGGCGGGGAGTCTGAGGTGTTTATGGGTCTTCTTCTCATCCCAATCGTGGTTTCATTCGTCTTTTTAACCGTTGCGATCTACTCCTTCGTCAGCCGGGACACGGACGAGTATCGCCGCCGGGTCGATTCCCGGTTGGAGCAACTGGTGCAGGAGCGCGGCGTCGCCAGCCAGCGCGAGATGAGATTGCTGAAGGACGAATTGCTGAGCACCATCCCGCTCTTTCATCGGGCGCTGATTCGCTTTGAAATCTTCAACCGGCTTCAGGAGACGTTGCGCCAGGCCGATCTCAAGGTGACGGTCTACCGTTTCGTCAACTACAGTCTGATCGGCGGATTCGTCGCGGGGCTGCTGACGTTTCTCTTCACGGGGTCGCTGCCGGCCATGTTCCTGATGGCGGCCATCGTCATGATCGCGCCGCTGGTCTTCGTCCTGGGCAAACGCCGCCGGCGTTTTCGGGCTTTGCTCGAACAACTGCCGGACGCGCTCGAATTGATGGTGCGGTCCTTACAGGCCGGCCACAGCTTCAGTTCGGCGTTGCAACTGGTGGCCACCGAGATGCCGGAGCCGATCGCCAAGGAGTTCGGCCGGACCTTCGAGGAGCATAACCTCGGTTTGAACATCAAGACTGCGCTGGAGAACCTGGTGGAGCGGGTTCCCCTGTTGGATCTGAAGTTGTGCGTGATGGCGGTGCTGATTCAACGGGAGATCGGCGGCAACCTCTCGGAAGTGTTGAGGAGTATCAGTCACACCATTCGCGAGCGGTTCCGGATTCAGGGCGAGATTCGCGTCAAATCCGCGCAGGCGCGACTCTCCGGCTACATCGTCAGCGCGTTGCCGTTCATCGTCTTCTTTTGGATGAACCTGGTCAACCCGAAATATATGAAGAGCATGTACGACCATCCCCAGGGATTCTATATTCTCGGGACCGGAATCCTGATGCAGGTGATCGGCTGGCTGATTATCCGCAGGATCGTCAACGTCGCTCTATAATTCCGGCCCGCCGATCTCTGGAGCGTGCCGGTAACCACTTGAGAAGAAACGAAGATGGACCTTTCCGCATTTCTAGTTTATCTCCCGATCGGCCTGACCGTCGGAAGTTTGATTCTGGCGGGATATTGGTTTCTCGCCCATCCGGCGGATCCGGTTCAGACGCGGCTCAAGGAGATAAATCCGAGATTTGTCGACGAGAGTGCGACGCCGCCGGTCTCGAAGATGATCGTCGAGCGGGTGGCCAAACCGATTGTGGAGTTGCTGCCGCCCTCTCCGCGCAAGGTGCGCCGATTGCGGCGGCGACTGATCCAGGCCGGGTTCACGCATGAGCATGCAGGGACGTTCTATCGGCTGATCACCCTCTTCTCGGCGATCACGATTCCGACGATCTTATTCCTGGTTTGGACCTTCGTATTGCAGAAACCGTTCGATGCTGCGACAATCGGCCTGACTCTGGTCGGGATCGGTTATGGGCTGTTCCTGCCTTCGTTCATGTTGTCGCGTCAGATCACGAAGCGGAAGAATCACATTACCCGCGCTTTGCCGGATGCGCTGGACCTCATGGTCGTCTGCGTGGAGGCCGGGCTCGGGTTGAATGCCGCCCTGCAGCGGGTCGGGCGTGAGATGGAGCTGGTCGAACCGGCCTTATCTTACGAGCTGGGGATTACGAATCGTGAGATCCGGGCGGGCAAGCCTCGCGATCAGGCCATGCGCAATCTGGGCGACCGGACGGGCGTGGACGACGTCAAATCGCTGGTCGCCATGCTGGTCCAGACCGACCGGTTCGGGACTTCGATCGCGGACAGCCTGCGGATCTTTGCCGATTCGATCCGCACCAAGCGCCGTCAGCGGGCCGAAGAGATGGTCTCCAAGGCGGCCATCAAGTTGATTTTCCCGTTGCTCATTTTTATTTTTCCAGCATTGTTGATTGTATTGATGGGGCCCGCCCTGATCAGGATGTACGAACTGTTCAGTTATATGGGCCAATAATGATCCTCCCGTTAAGGTGGGAGGCTGCTCGGTTCGATCACTCGAAACGAGCTTGAGGAGGATAACCCGAGTTACTAGGATTCCCCCCGGTGTCCTATCGTTGCGACGCTTAAGCCCCCTTTGACACTTTCAAATTCAACCTACCGCCCCGCCGGCGGCAAGGGGATTTTGAGTTATTTTGTGGGAGTATTCACTCTTATATTCAAAAAGGAGACCCCCAGATGCAGATCTTGGTTACCCTGCTGATCCAAGCGGCAGAGGAGAGACCAGACCTCACCTTGAATTACATTATTATCGGCGTTCTTTTGGTGATCGCGGCGATTCTAAGTGTGATCGTTTTGCGCCGCCGGATGCGGGAACGCGATGATGATTGGGAGAACTGAGCAGAGATTTGGGGTTTGGAAGTTCGGTTTAAGGTGGTCGGTGCTCTGCTGACGAAATGAGGATTTACCATCGAACGACGGGCCGGTGTCTAGCCGACCGGGTCGAATTGGCCAACACCTTCTTCAAACGGCTGCGAGGCTTGATGTTTCGCCGAGGCCTCTCACCAGCCGCAGCGTTGTGGTTGCGCCCTTGTAATGGTGTACATACCTGCTGGATGTTCTTCGCCATCGACGTGATCTTTCTGGATGGCGATTTGCGCGTGGTCAAGCTGGTTGAAAATATGCGCCCGTTCCGGGTGACGATTCCGCATCGAGCTGCGCGCAGCGTCCTGGAGACGCCGGCGCACACCATTTCGCGGATCGAGCTCAAGGTGGGCGATCAACTGGAGATCTCGCGAGCTGAAAACCGTGAATGAGACGAGACAGGGGCGGGGCCGGCCGCCGGGCGTCAAGGTGAACGCTCTGACCCGCTGGCTGCTGCCTTCGATCGGCAGTTGCTGTCTCTGGCTGGTGCTCTATCTGCTCATCTTCAGTGCCGGGCGGTTTCTGCTGGACAGCGATACCGGCTGGCACATTCGCACCGGGGAGCTGATTTGGCAGACGCGGTCGGTGCCGCGCCTGGATCCGTTCTCTCATACCATGGAAGGGCACGAGTGGTTCGCCTGGGAGTGGTTGTCCGATCTCTTGATGGCGCTCGCGCACGGTCGGTGGGGACTGGCCGGTGTGGTCGGCGGGGCGATGCTGGTGCTCCTGGCGAGCTATCTGGCGCTCTATCGATTGATGGTCCGGCAGGGCTCGGATCCGCTCCTGGCTTTGGCGATGACGCTCCTGGCCGCGCTCTGCGGGATGGTTCACTGGCTGGCTCGGCCGCATCTGTTCTCCATCGGGTTGATGGTCGCCTGGCTCTTCCTGGTCGAGAGTTATCGCCGCCATCGCCGCCGTTGGATCTATCTGGTGCCCTTGTTGGTTCTGATCTGGGCGAATCTGCATGGCGCCTTCGTCGCGGCCCTGGTCGGACTCGGAATCTACGGCGCGGGTGAATGGTTGGAGTCGGCGGCTCGCGGCCGCTGGTGGGACGGCGAACTCCGGCGCGTGTTGAGAACCTATTTGTCGGTCGGAATCCTGTCGGCGGCCGCCGCGCTCGCGACCCCTTACGGATTCAGGCTTTATGAACACATCTGGCGCTATTTGACAGACGCCGAGTTGCTGAACTCGATCCATGAATTTCAATCGCCGGATTTTCATTCGGCCGATGGAAAGTTGATCGAGGCCTTGCTGCTCCTGGGCGGATTGGCCGCGGTCAACGCCCTCAGGCAGGGACGGCTGGTCGAGGCCGGGCTGTTCTTGTGGTGGGGCCACCTGACGCTGCAATCGGAACGGCACGTCACGCTGGCTGCGGTCGTGATCGCTCCGATCATCGCCGAACAGGCGGGACTCTTCGCGGCCGAAATGGCCGAACGGCTGTCGGGCGGCGAGACGGCCCGTTCGAGAGCGGTCCGAGGCTTCAGCGCCTGGTATCGCGGGATCATGGCCCTCAACCGGCAGTTGACCGGGGGCCTGGCTCTGACACTGGCCTGGATCTTTCTCCTGGCGGTTCCCTTCGGCAGCCGGGCTGACCGATGGCTGGCGCCGCATTTCAATTCGAACCGGATGCCGGTCGCCGCCGCGGATTTCATCCTGCAGACTCGGCCCGCCGGTCGGATGTTCTCGAGCGATAGTTTCGGCGGATACCTGATCTACCGGCTCTATCCGCAGTTCAAGGTCTTTGTTGACGGGCGCAGCGATTTTTACCGGCAGGGCCCGGTCCTTGAAGAACTGATGCAGATCCGGTCCGTTCGCCCGCAATGGGCGGAATTGCTGGATAAGTACGATGTTCAATGGATGGTCCTCTCGCGCTCGGAACCGCTCGCGACGGTCGCGCTGATGAGCGGTGAGTGGACCCGCGTTCACGAAGACTCCGTGGCGCAGGTCCTGATCAGAAAGGGTTCGACTCGAAGTAAGTTGGACCGATACTAAATGCTTTGGAAGTTAAGTTCTTTGGAATTTGAGAGGCGAACCGCTAAACACGCTAAATCAGCCGTCTTTCGCGGTTCCGAATCGAAACTTCAAGAGAGTTACTTTCCAAGGTCCTAAAACTTAGATAGGTCGCACAGCCGATCAGCTTAGAGCCGATCGGCTTAGAAAGGATGCCCTCGATGGCTTTTCACAAATTCATTCGCGCTTTGCGCCAACCGGCAATCATGACCACGGTGATGGTCGTCCTGATGGTTGCGGTTGTGATAGCCGTCCCCGGGGTGCGCTCGCACCTCACCAGAAACCTGCATTTCGGCGCCAACCTGCTCTTTTTCGAGGATGAGCAGTCTTTCGAGGATGAACAGCCTAAAGAGAGCGCTCAGCCTGCCGAACAGAAGACCGGAGGTTGGAAGAGCGTCGTCTCCGCCCCCATGCGATTATTCAGCCGGATCTTCAAGAAGAGTGAGGAAGATCAGTTGGCGATGAAGAAGACGCGCGAGGAAGATGCGGAGAAGATGAAGATCATTCCGATCAAACGCACGCAAGACGGCGTTCCGGCCTCGAGTCCGGAGGCCGGTGGCGCGTCGATCCCGGCGGGAGCCTCCGCCCAATCGTTGCTCGACGAGGCGATGGATCTGCACGAGAAGGGCCGCACCGACACCGCCATCCAGAAACTGGTGGCTGCCACTCTGATGCAGCCCGATCTGGCCGAAGCTTACAACCTGCTCGCTATCTGCTATGATGAGCGAGGGCAGTACCGCAATGCTCAGGAGGAGTACAAGAAGGCCCTCAAACTCGAGCCCGGCAATGGGCGGTTTATGAACAATCTGGGCTATTCTTACTATCTCTCGGCTGATTACGACGGCGCCGTCAAATGCTACGGCAAAGCCTTGAAGGTCAACCCCAATGATCGCCGTCTACACAACAACCTGGGTCTCGCCTACGGCCGCCGCGGCGATTATGGAAAGGCCCGGACACACTTTATGATCGCGGTGGGCGAAACCGGAGCGCATCTGAACATGGGCTATGTCTATACCCAGGAGAGCAAATTTGACGAGGCCATCAAGCAGTATGAGGCCGCGCTTCGATTGGATCCGCAGTCACTGCAGGCCATCGGCAACCTGGCCCAGCTCTATGAGCGGGCCGGCCGTTTGCAGGAGGCCGTGGCGCTGAGCGAACAGTACAAGAAATTGGCGGTGAACACGCAACCGAAAGACCCGGCCCAGTCCGGGGAACGAGAATAATGGCCACGGGGCTGCCGCCCGGCGGCGGCCCCGGCCTCGATCAGAATTGATCATTGAATTAATTGGAGCAGTTGAATTGTTAGCCCCCATGAAGGCTTTCGGGCCCCCCACTCCCAAGTCGATCGAAGAGACCGAGTTATCGTTTCAGTTCCTGGCCGACCTGGCGCTCAAGATCGCAGCTACCGAGAGCGTCCTGACGACCGCAGCCATCGCCGAACGCATCTGTCTGCCGTTGACGCTGGTCGAGCGGCTGATGCAGCATCTTTACCACGAGAAATTGGCCGAAATCCGCGGCAGCGCGGGTTTCAGCAACAACCGTTACGCCCTGCTCGATCGGGGCTGGGATCATCTGCGGCGGTTGAAGGAGATCTCCGGGTACGTCGGGCCGGCTCCGGTCTCGTTGTCGTTCTATACCACGATGATGCGTTCGCAGGCGCAACCCGAAGACCTGATTGGGTCCGAACAGGTGCACGCCGCATTCTCCGACATGGTCTTGCCCAAGTCGGTCCTGCAGACGCTCGGATTGGCCATCAATTCGCGCCGGAGTCTCTTCATCTCCGGAGTCCCGGGAACGGGGAAGACCTCGATCGCCGAACGCATCAACAACGCGCTCCAGACCCCGATCTGGATTCCATACGCGGTCGCCGTCGACGAGCATGTCGTCAGCATCTTCGACGCTCATAATCACAACCGGAGCTATGATGAGGATTCATTCGACGAATTCGATCGGCGGTGGGTCCGGATTGCGCGCCCCCTGATCATCGTCGGCGGCGAGATGACTCTGCAGAGCACCGACCTGATCTACAACCACGCGGCGCGATATTACGAAGCTCCGTTTCAGGTCAAGGCCAACTGCGGGACGCTGGTCATCGACGATTTCGGCCGCCAGCGCGTGGAACCCGAGGAACTGCTCAACCGCTGGATCGTGCCGCTCGAGCGGAAACTCGACTTTCTGACTCTGCATACGGGAAAGAAGATCAGCGTGCCGTTCGAGGAACTGGTCGTCTTCTCGACCAACCTGGATCCCGGCCGGCTGGTAGATGACGCCTTCTTGCGGCGAATCGGCTATCGCATGCGGATCGAACCGCCGACCGAGCAGACCTATCGGACGATCTTCGAACGGTATGCCGAGAATTTGTTGGTTACATACCAACCCTCGGTTTTGAGCTATCTGATCTCGAAATACGCGACCGAAAAACGGATCATGAAGGCTTGCGAACCGCGTGACCTGCTCTATCGGTTCCTCGATATCTGCCATTACCAGGGTCTACCTCCGGAGTTGACGAAAGAAGAGCTGGACCTGGCCTGGAACAACTATTTCGGGATCGCCCATATCTGAATCCGGCCCCGGACCATGCGGAAGAGTTTAATCGAAATCTTGAAGGGGGATGCCAATCCGGCGCGGGCAGCGTATAATATTGACGTTGGCGCGATGTGGCCTGACCCGCGTCGGGCTCCCGAAAACAGGATCGGTGGAACTAAGCATAAATAAATAAATAACGGCAAGGCTTGCCGAGATGGAGGAAAACTTTATGAAGTATCTGGCCCCTCTATATCTCGTAATGGTGATCGTGCTGGCGACCGGTGTGGATCTCTTCGCGCAGGAGGGTCCGGCGAGCAGCAAGCGGGAAGTCTTGACCAACGACTCGATCATCAGTCTTGCCAAGGCCAATTTCAAGGAACGCACCATCCTGACCATCATTCGGACCTCGCCCACCAACTTCGACATCTCGACCCTGAAACTCGTTGAACTCAAGAAACAAGGGGTGAGCGAGCGGATCATCACGGAGATGGTCGAGCGCACGCGGGCGGGTGAAGCCATGAGGCGCATGACGCCCTTGAGCGAAGACGACTTCTTCTCGAAAGATGACGACGCCTTCTTCAATGGGTCCTCGGTCTTCAAGGAGTTGCCGAGCGAAAAAGAGGCGAAGAAGAGACAGGATGAGGCCACCATCTTCGGCTCTCAATCCGGTTCTCGCAGCCAGACCCGCTCGGAGGGCGACGGACCGAACCGGCAGCAGCAGGGCCAGAGCGAGGTGACCGGATCGGCGACCGTTAGAATTATCCGGCCCGCCGGCGAGGGCGCCGCCGTCCCCAAACTCGAACGCGCTCCGAAGCTCGACAACCAGGCCGTGCTGGAACTGGTTCAGGCCGGATTTTCGGAAGGCACGATCATTCGCAAGATCGAGTCGTCGCAGGTGGAATTTGACCTTTCGGCCAAGGCGCTCTCCGATCTGCGGAAGAATCGCGTTACGGAGCCGGTGATTAAAGCCATGACCCAAGCCATGGACGAATCCAAGTAGCGGCGGAAAACGTGATCGCGGGACGGGGAAGGGCCAAGAGACGGGCTCTTTCTCGGTGGTTTGGTCTTCTCTACTCTATGCACAAGTCGCTTGTCATCTCCGTCATCGTTTGGCTGGCCCTCTGCGGTCAGGGACTATCGATCTCCGCTCAGACCTCGAAGGGCAGTCCGAAGAAGGCGCCCGAATCCCCCGAATCCGGGGAGGCGATCGCGATTGAGACCTCGGAGGTGCTGCTGCCGGTGACGGTGCGCGATTCGAGCGGGCAGTTTATCACCGATCTGAAGGCCGAAGATTTCACGGTCCTGGAGGACGGCAAGGCGCAGCCGATCAGCTCGTTCGCCCTCAAACGGATCCCGGTCCACGTGGTGCTGCTGATCGACACCAGCAGCAGCGTCAAGGGCGAGATCGAGGACTTCAAGACCTCCGCCTGGCGCTTCATCAGCCGGTTGGATCCCGAAGACGAGGTTTCGCTGATTCGGTTCGATGACGTGGTGGAACTGGTCCAGGATTGGACCAAAAACCGTTCCGCGCTCAAACGGGCGCTCAACCGGTTGGGCGGCGGCATGTTCACCAGGTTCAACGATGCGCTCTATCTGGCGGCGAGCGAGCAGCTCGGGAAGGTCAAGGGGCGCAAGGCGATCATCGTGCTGACCGACGGCATCGACAGCGGCCGCGGCGCGATCACCCAGGAACAGGCCTTTCGTTCATTGATCGAAGAGGAGGTCCCGGTCTATTGCGTCAGCAAGACCGTGATTCAGGGGCAGGCCGAACAGAATGAATTGAGCTATTATCTGAAATCCGCGCACGGCTCGATCAACCAGTTGAGGGTCGATGCCATCAAGATGACCATCGCCCAACTGCAGGCGTCCGAGCGCAATCTCCTGCGAATCACGGAGGAGACGGGCGGCCGGCTCTTTCTGCCGAAGAGCTTCGATGACCTGGACCAGGCCTATCAACAGGTCGCCGATGAGCTTCGCAACCAATACATAATTTTTTATACTCCGACCAATACCGCGCAGGACGGGAGCTACCGCGCGGTTCGCGTCAAAGTCAATCAGCCCAACTGCCATGTGACCACTCGCTTCGGTTACTATTCGAAATAACCGGAGACCCGTTCGTTGATTCAGATCCACCGATCCGTTGTATGGGGGAGTGCACAAGATGGACAGTCCCGCAGAGAAGACGGAGCAGATCACGAAACCGACTATTCAGTGGGGCAACTGGCCCGACTGGGGCTGGATGGTCGTGCCCCTTATTTTTGCGGGGGCCGCCTTCACTTACAGCTTCTACACCGCCAGGAAGGTCCCGCTGACCATGACCGGGATCGTCGAGATCGCCAAGCGGACGCCACCGGACGATCGCGCGACGTGGCTGCGGCTGGCTCGGGCCAGTCTGGCCGCCGAAAATGTACAGCCCATCTCCGCGCCGCATCAGCCGGTCAACAACCGCGGCAACGCCCCCAGGATTGAACTGGGCTATCTCCTCTTCTTCGACCCGATCCTCTCCGGGGATCGAGCGACCTCCTGCGCTTCGTGCCATCACCCGGACTACGGCCTGGCGGACGGCCTGCGGCGAGGGGTCGGCCATGGCGGGCATGGATTCGGCGCCGCGCGCGAGAATACGGGCCGCCAACTCTTGCGGAACACCCCCAGCCTCTTCAACGTCGCCCACCACAAGGTGCTCTTTTGGGATGGGCGGGCCGGGTCGTTGGAGGAACAGGCCTTCTTTCCGCTCTTCTCCGAGGAGGAGATGAACCAGCAGAGCGCGGCCGAGTTGTTGAAGCGGTTGCGCGCGATTCCGCAATACCGCGAGATGTTTGCGCAAGCCTTCGGATTCAATTCCAAGCGGGACGGCAGCGAGATCACCCTGCCCAATGTGGTGCGCGCCATCGCCGCCTTCGAGCGCCAGCTCAATATCACCGAAACGGCCTATGACTATTTTGTGAAGGGCCAGGACGATAAATTATCGACCGAGCAGTTGCGGGGATTCGTTATCTTCATGGGCCAGGGGCAGTGTGCCGACTGCCATCTCCCTCCGCACTTTCAGGACGGCGCGATGGCCTCGCTCGGAGTGCCCGCGGCCGCCGAAAGGGGCGCCCAGCTCGATACCGATCCCGGGTTCGGCGCCGTGATCCGAAAGCGCGAGGGGCTCGGGATGTTCAAGACTCCCGGCCTCCGTAATGTCTCGCGGACCGCGCCGTACATGCATAATGGCGTCTTCAACTCCCTCGAAGAGGTCGTGACCTTTTACAATGACGGAGGCGGACGCGGGCGCGGGCTGGATGTCTTCACTCAGGACCCGAAGGTCGCCAAGCTCAATTTGACCGAAGAGCAGAAGAGAGACCTGGTCAGTTTTTTGAAATCTCTCGATAATCTGGGACCCGCGCTGATTATTCCGTCCAGCGTGCCGAGCGGATTGCCGGTCGCCCACAGGGCCCCCTAGTTAAACCCAACAAAATCCACGGGGACCTGGGACTCTAAGGACCACTTAATTAGGACTGGCGTTGGGACCGACACGCTAATAAATCTTTCGATTTTTCAAAACTTGACCTTGATGTTAGAATATAAATCTGGATAAACCCCATTAACCAAAGTTATGATGATAGAAGAATCGAAAGAGAAAGAGATATTTTTTGATCACCTCCGTCGCGCGGGATTCAAGAAGACTGCGCAGCGAGAGCTGATTCTCCAAGTCTTTCTCAAAACCGAAGGGCATCTAAGCGCGGAGGATTTGTACAACCTGGTCAAAGCCGAGGATCCCAGTGTCGGATTCACCACCGTCTATCGCACCCTCAAGCTGCTGCACGAATGCGGGCTGGCTCGAGAAGAGAGATTGGGCGATGGTTGTAAGCGATATGAGCATGAATACAATCACCAGCATCATGATCATCTGATCTGCACTGAATGCGGCCATCTGATCGAGTTTTACAACGAGGACATCGAGAAGAAACAGGATGAGATAACCGCTCAATACAACTTTCAACCGACGCATCATAGCCTGCGCATCTTCGGAATCTGCTCCAATTGCCAGGCGAAGCGTAAGGTCGTCGGTCGTTAAGGCCCGGAATCGAACCCTCCCCAGCTCAAGCCTGATGTGAGTAAATTTTTTCAGCGGCAAAAGTTATCGCTACTGATCGCCGGAGTGGGTCTCTTCTGTGCCTGCGGCGGCGGATCGGCGACGGTGACCAACGAGCGAGGGGACCGGGAGATTGCGAGCGTCGAAGGTTTTATGAGCGAGCCTCTGCGGACGGTGTTCAGGCGCAGTTGCGAGTCATGCCATGGGATCGACGGCCAGGGCATCGCCGGGATCGCCCCGGATTTGAGACGAAGCAAATCGCGCAGCCCTGAGGAATGGGAAGCATATTTACGCACCTCGAGCGACTCACATCCGGTTGCCCAGACGCCGCCGGTCTGGCTTGACGAGGACGAAATCAAGATCGTCGCCGCCTATCTGGCCGATCTCTCAAGCGAGACGCGCCGTGAGCGATGACCATCGCCGGGACGAGATATGAACCAGCACGAACCTGCAATTCCGCGATTGGCCGCCCAGGCGAGGCTGGGGTTGTGGCACGTCTGGCGGATTCTCCGCGATGTTCTCCGCGGTTACTGCGCCGGGCAGCCCGTCGATGAATCGCGACCCAGAAAAGGATGTTGTTGAAGAAGTCCGGACTTCTCCGGGCTTCTCCAGACTTATGAATTCAGAACTCGAGAGATTGATCGATCGAATCACCGATCAGATTCTCGATCGGTTGAACGCCGGTCGAAATTTTGACTCGGACTCGGAGTGGGGCGCGGCCTGCAGTCCGCATCACCTCGCCTGCGCCCTGCAGGCGGGGGCTTCGCGTCTCGGCCTGAACTGGGGCCAGGCGGCGGCGGCCAATGCCGAGGTCGCCGGTTACATCGATCATACTCTGCTTAAACCTGAGGCCCGCCGGGCGGAGATCGAGCAGCTCTGCCGGGAGGCTCGCAATTACGGTTTCGCCTCCGTCTGCGTCAATCCGGGCTGGGTTAAAGAGTGCGCCTTCGCGTTGGCCGGTTCTCCGGTCAAAGTCTGCACCGTCGTGGGGTTTCCGTTGGGCGCGACGGTGGCCGACGTGAAGGCCTATGAGACCCGCCGCACCATCTTCGACGGCGCCACCGAGATCGATATGGTGATCAACCTGGGGGCGCTCAAATCCGGCGATCACGAGACCGTGGAGCGCGATATCCGCGCGGTCGTCGAGGCCGCCCACGACGCTTGCGCGATCGTCAAGGTCATCATCGAGACGGCTCTCCTGACGGACGAAGAGAAGGTTCGCGCCTGTCTCCTGGCCAAGAGCGCGGGAGCCGATTTCGTCAAGACTTCGACCGGATTCAGCAAGGGCGGCGCGACCGTCGCCGACATCGAGTTGATGCGCCAGACCGTCGGCTCCACCCTCGGGGTCAAGGCGGCGGGCGGCGTCAGAGACCTGGCCTCGGCCCGCGAGATGATTGCGGCCGGCGCGACCAGAATCGGCGCCAGCGCCGGCGTCCAGATCGTCCAGGAATCGAAGGGCCAACGAATAAATGGAGATCGTTCGGCAGGTAAGTATTGAACGGTTGACGCTCTCGTTATAGTTTTGCTAGTATCTGCGCCGCATCTTGGTAATTGAAAATATGGGCACATAACTCAGCGGTAGAGTGCTGTCTTCACACGGCAGAAGTCACAGGTTCGAATCCTGTTGTGCCCATCGATTCTCAATACTCAAGCGCATCACAATGGAATGAGAAGAACCTGGTCGGTAGGCGTAGTCCTTTTTTTTTGCCTGTTATACTCCTCGGCGTTCATCTTGCACGCAAGTCCCGAGCGTTTCCCTCTGACACGGATGAAGAAAACCGAGATCCTCGCAAAATTTTACCCCTCCCCGCCACCACAGACCGATTTCGATCATCCGAACTGGAGGATCGCGTCGCGCTTGTCGATCGATCTGACCTGGCGTGGCGAGGCGGCTCCGCCTGAACTGGCGACGACCGTGCTGGTCCTGTGGACCAGGAGCGAGGTTATCTTCGGATTTGAGTGCGCTTATACGGAATTGGACATGGACGAGGAGTTTGATCCTAATCAGGAACGGCATGGTCTCTGGGATCGAGACGTCTGCGAGGCTTTTATTCGCTCGCCGCTCGAACCGAACGACCAGAACTATAAGGAGTTTGAAGTCGCGCCCACCGGCCAGTGGTGCGACCTGAAGATTGATCGCCGGCAGTCGACCCACGATTGGCAGTGGCAGAGTGGAATGCGGACCGCCGCCGAGATCGATCGCGCGAAAAAGAGCTGGCGGGTGATGATGGCCATCCCTTTCGCCGCTTTCGGTCGCCGCCCCCAGACTGGCGAAGTATGGAAAGCCAACCTGTTTCGCATTAGCAAACACCACGGGGAGCGTCAGTATCTGGCTCTGTCGCCGACCGCCACCGAATCGCCAAACTTCCACGTGCCCGAAAATTTTATCGATCTCCGTTTTGTTGAGTGAGATTTAAAGTGCCCGGAAACCCCCGGTCTTAAATGATCATACATTCTTGTTAGATTACCGGGACCGGAGTACATAAATGTACTCGGAGATGGAGACCGAAAAAAATGAAGATCACGAGGCCCAGAGCTTCGTGATCTTCATTTTTTGGCCTGCCCGTTTGATCGGTTCGCGCGAATTCGCGGACTCCGATTTATGAGCGGAACCGCTCGCAATCGACACCGTATTTTTTGACCTTATAGTTGATGATCCGCTCGCTGACCTGGAGCAGTTTGGCGGCGCGGGCCTGATTGCCGTGGGTGGTCTTGAGGGCATCCATGATCATCTCGCGTTCGAGCGCGGCCACGGCCGAAATCAACGAAGTGGTCGAGATCGTGCCCGAGCCCTCCGCCGTCTGCAGGGTCGGAGGCAGATGATGGCCGTGGATCACCGCGTCGTCACAGACGACCACGGCGCGTTCGATGCAATTCTCCAGTTCCCGGACATTGCCCGGCCAGTGATAACTCATCAACATGTCGATGGCGGGAGTGGAGATCCGTTTGACGGTCTTATGATGCTCCCCGCTGTATTTTTCGACGAAATGATCGGCCAGCAGCAGGATATCGGGTTTTCGCTCGCGCAAGGGCGGGACGAAGATCGTAAAGACGTTAAATCGATAATAGAGATCCTCGCGAAAGGTGCCGTCGCTGATCGCGCGCTCCAGATCCTTGTTGGTGGCGGCGATGAGCCGGACATCGCTGCGCAGCGTCTCCATGCCGCCGACTCGCTCGAATTCACGTTCCTGTAGGACGCGCAACAATTTGGTTTGGGTGGGGAGGGAGATTTCGCCGATCTCATCGAGAAAGATCGTCCCGCCGTTGGCCATTTCAAATCGTCCCTTGCGGCGGGCATGGGCTCCGGTGAACGCCCCGCGTTCATGGCCGAAGAGTTCGGCTTCGATCAGGCTCTCCGGCAGCGCGGCACAATTGACCTTGATGAAGGGGCCGCCCGCGCGGGACGAATTGCGGTGGATCAGTTCGGCGATCAACTCTTTACCGGTGCCGGATTCGCCGCGGATCAGCGCCGTGGTCTTGGTCGGCGCCACCTGCAGCGCCTGTTCCAGGACCGTCACCATGGCATTGCTCGTCCCGACCAGCGAACCCAGATCCGCTTTGTGCGGAACGGCCATGGATTTGGTCAGGGCCGGCGCCTCGGTCTCGTCCGGCCGCTTTCCGGCCTGATCCCAACGCAGCGCCTGCCCGATCAGCGCCGCAATGGCGGCCAGGAAATCGGCGGTCAGATTCAGGTCCGCAACTTCCTGCGGGCGCACGAGGGCGCCCAGTGCGCCGACCGTGCGCCCACCGGCGTTGACTGGGACGCAGATAAATCCCCGCTCATCACGTTCGACCACGACCGCGCCCGTCCGATTGAGGTAGAGCGGCTCATCGCTCACCAACGGCACGATCACCGGCCTTCCCGAATGGACGACCCGCCCCGTGATCCCCTCTCCCAATTGATACCGGCCCTGGGCGCGACCGCGGCCGCTGACGCCGATCGCTACTTCCAGCCGGACCTCCCGGGTCTGTTCGTCCAACAATGAGAGCATGCATAATTGCAGCTTGTGACGTTCGCCCAGCAAAATGAAGACCCGGGTGATCGCGTCCTTCAGGTTCAATGACTGATCGAGCAGACGATAAGCTTCCTGCAAAGTCTTCAGCTTCGCTGATTCGGGCTCGAAAGTGCCGAGATTATCTTCACGAATACTTGCTTTCTCTGCGACCAAATTCATCTGGATCTTGCCTTGTTTGTCCCGCAAATGTTTCGGCTTTGGTGTAATAGATGCTGATCTCTATTGGTGATGGCAAAAACACTACACCTATGTTCACCCACCCTCTCTCGGCAAGGCCCGTGCCAACCGTGCTCGGCCTATAGTTTTCAATCGTTTAGCTCTCAAGCGCCGCTCCGGCCCCAGATCCCAATCTGGACAAATTTGTATGCTGAACAGGCATAATATACGGATTTGTCAGCCGACCGGGAGACCGGGGCCAGAATCCCGACCGCAAATTTGTGGTCCCCGGCCCTCCCGGCCACAATCTTGTTGAGGAGGAGCGGTCCGGAGCGGTCCGCGCGGGTCAGTGATGAGGTTCATCGCATGGAGCGAACTCATTATCTGAAGCCCATTTAAGGGATCGAGCGGCGCGTCCGCAGGGCCCCGGCACGTCTCTTGCAATATCGCATGGCGAGACAACCTACAAAGCTACGCGGAGGATGTAGTTAGTATTTCGTGCTTCCTCTGGGTGTTTTCGTGGTCACTTCGCGTGGCTTTGCGGTTGTTCTATTGAGAGCTGGGAGCGTCCAGAGGGGCGTCGGGCATCGAGAGCAAGAACAGAGAGAATAATCACGCAGAGCAGGCTTTCCATCGTAAGCAAATCACGCCAGCAGAATTCCAGCACGACACGCGCACGAAAACCGAGAGAAAAAACGGAATAGTCATCGAAGAGATCGTTACGCAATCGGCCCGCGGCGGGCACTCTGAAACAACCTAACCCTTCGGTCTCCGGATCGGACCCGGATGGTGAGGGGCGAGGCTCGACCGGGGATCGCGACCGGACCGCCGAAATCGCAGCCGAGAGCGGAAAAGCTGACTTCAATTTTAGATTCCGATGAGTTGAAGCTAAGAGCCGAATTGTATCTTGACTGGGGCTCCCTTGACGACCGGCAAAGAACCGGCCGGA
>DATEFT010000066.1:0-7291 GCA_035280505.1 Blastocatellia bacterium
AGATTTGTGGATAGTGGTAATCAGCTCTTGAAGACGCGAAATCAATCGTCTTTCGCGTCTTTCGCGCCTTTCGCGGTTTGAATCTCAAACTGCCGGCGGTAGACCCGGGGACTGACCCCGAACTCGGCGCGGAAGGCGCGATTGAAGTTCGACACGTCGCCGAAGCCGCAATCGAGGGCGATCTCGAGGACCTTCGCGGGCTCCGCCGTCAACCGCATCGCCGCTTCGCGAAGGCGCGAGCGCAGCACGTACTGGTGCGGCGTCACTCCCGTCAGGCGCTCGAAGACGCGGAGGAAATGGTAGCGGCTCAGGCCCGCCTCTCGCGCCAGGCGGTCGAGGGCCAGTTCGGCATCGGGCCGCCGCTCGATGGCCCGCACGATTCGAGTCACCCGCGCCATGGCTCCCGCCGAAAGTTCTCCCGAATCGGACGGGAGGCCGCTCACAAGCCTCACCGTCTGGGTCGCCAATCGGATGCCCAGTTCTTCCCACGCCACCGCTCCCGATCCGACCAGGCCCGCACAGGCCTGTGCCACCAGCGGCGACAAGGACCGCAGGGGCGGCAGCCGCAGCGGTCGAAAATTCCGTTCGGAACCGCGAGCCCCGGCCTCGGCCGCGAGCCGCTCGAAGTAGTCGGGGCGGTAGAGAAACGCCACGCACCGGTCCCCCGCATCGTGCTCATGCCCGCACTCGAACGATTGACCCGCATTGCCGAGCAGCAGCGAACCCGGCGTCATCAGTTCGCGGCCCGCCGCGGATCGGTATTGAAAGCTCCCCGCCGCCACGAGGGCGATGCAGACCTGCGAGTGCCGCTCTTCAAAAGGGCGATCCTGCGGGCCGGAGGTACAGACCAGATCGGCCACCGTCCAACCGGCGCCCTCGGCCAGCACATTCATGGCCGGGTGGCCCGAAGCGCCGTCCAGATCCCGCCGCGCCAGGGCCTTTTTCAGTTCGACCGCAATTTTTGCCAAGAGTTCGCCTCCACCGATGCGATATAAACGCGAAAGACGCGAAAGATCGGAGTTTAGCGTGTTCCGCGTCTTTCGCGGTTTAGAATCCGAATTCAAAAGACTTACTTTTCGAAGTATTTAGCATAGCAGATCGGAGACCGAACAGGAGAGTCACGATGACTTCATTGAAGACCCTGGCAGTTTCGCCGCTGTTCATATGGATCATGTTTGGAGGATTGACGATGATGACCACTGAAACCGCAGAGAAGATCGATCTTCACACCGTCCTGGCGGCTCCGGGCCGCTCGCCCGAGATCCCCGAATCGGCCGATGCCTATGGCTGGCTGGTCGGAAGTTGGGAATTGGATGTCTATCATTACGGCGTTGACGTGACCGCGCAGCGCCTCAAGGGCGAGGTCCATTTCGGGTGGGTGCTCGAGGGCCGCGCCATGCAGGACGTCTGGATCATGCCCCGGCGCGCGGAGCGGAGCGGAACTCCGGATCGCACCCGCAATATGTTCGGGACGACGCTCCGGGTGTGGGATCCGTCGATTCAGGCGTGGCGGGTGACGTGGATCAATCCGGTGACCGGCACTCGCGACGAATTGATCGGCCGGCGGGACGGCAAAGAGATCGTTCAGGTCGGAACCCATGTCAACGGCACGCCGATCCGGTGGATCTTCAGCGAGATCACGCCCGATTCGTTCCATTGGACCGGCGAAGCGCTGCAGCCGGACGGCAAGACCTGGAAGATGGAAGGCGAGTTCCGCGCCCGGCGCCTCCGCTGACCGGGCCGATCGCGAAGAGCCCGCCCGGACTGGTTCCGGGCGGGCTCTTCATCACCTCTTCAAACATTGAGGAATCCGCCGTCAACCGGCAGGTCCGTCGCCGTGATGTACGACGAGTCGTCACTCGCGAGAAAGACCGCGGCCCGGGCGATCTCATCGGCCCCGCCCGTCCGCCCCAACGGAACGCTGCTGATCACGCTCTGCTTGAAGGCCTCGATCGCCTCGGGCGGCAGGCCCGCCTTGCCCTGAATCTCGGTGGGGACGTACCCGGGGCTCAGCGTGTTGACCCGAATGCCGCGCGGCCCCAGCTCCGCCGCCAGGCTCCGCGCCAGGGAGCGGACCGCGGCCTTGGTCGCCGCATAGACGCTGACCTGCGGCCGCCCTTTCCCATGAATGGTCGAGGCGTTGATGATGATGCTGGAGCCCTGCCGGAACAGCCCGGAGAGCTTCTGAATGGTAAAAAATGCGCCCTTCACATTGGTGTCGAACTGATAATCGAAATTCGACTCATCGACCTCTTCCAGCGCCGAGAACGTGGCGACCCCGGCGTTGACGAACAGGATGTCGAGGCTGTTGAACTCCCGTTTCACCGTTTCGGCCAGCTTCGCCACATCATCCAGACTCCTGACGTCCGCCTTGACCGTCTTGACTCCGGCCCCCAGCTTGGCCCCCGCCTCCGCCAACCGCGCCTCGTTCTGCCCGGTGATGATCACCCGCGCCCCCTCCCGCAGATAATGCCTCGCCGTCTCGAACCCGATCCCGGTCGAGCCGCCCGTAATCACCGCCGTCTTTCCCTTCAGTCTGCTCATGCTTCTCCCTCCTCCCAACTTTGGAACGATCGTTAAATTCTCTCTCGTATTATTTACCGCTCGGTAAATAATACGAGAGGATCATAGCCGTTCTTTACCACACGGTCAAGAATAAAAATCATTAGATTCGTCGGGATCTGCGACCGGCGCGAAAGAGGCTGGATCGGCCGTCTTTCGCGTCGGTCGCGGTTCGGATCAGAAGTTGATTTTGGCCCCGATCCGGATCTTGCGGGACTCGCTGGTCAGGGTATCGCGGATGCGGCCGAAGGTGGTGCTGTTGAAGACGGCGGTCGGGAGACCGAAGTTCGCATGATTGAGCAGGTTGAAGAATTCGAAGCGGAGCTCGAAGTTCGCCCGCTCGGTGAGGCGGGTGCGTTTCAGGATCGCCAGGTCGAGATTGAAGAGACCGGGGCCGGTGAAGTAGTTGCGGCCGGTGTTGCCGATCTCTCCGGGGCCGGGTTGCGAGAACCTGGCGATCTCCTGCGCCGTGAAGTAACCGGGCACGCCTCCGAAGTTGGCGGCGACCCGGTCGACCTGCCCCATGTCTCGTGAACAGCGGTTGCAATCGACGGTGGAGTTGACGACGCTGCTGAACTGGTTCGCGCCCGAAAAGATCGTGAAGGGGCGCCCGGACTCCCAGGTCATCACGCCGTTGACGTTCCAGCCCTCGATCAGCCGCTTCGCCGGGCCCGAGGCGTTCCGCCCGAACCAGCCGCCTTTGCCGAAGGGCAGATCCCAGAGGGCATAGCCGCTGAAGACATGGCGGCGGTCGAAATCGGAGCGCGCGTAGTTAAGAGACCGGCGATTGAGGTCGAACGGCGTCGAGGAGCTCGATTGAGCGTTGCCGGTGTTCGCGATCGTGAAGGCCGGGTCGAACGATCGCGTGTCGAGCGATTTCGCGAAGGTGTAGGAGCCCTGGAACTGGACGCCCTGCGCGAACTTCCGCTGAACCATAACCTGCAGCGCGTGATAGGTCGAGTAGTCGTTCGAATCGATGACCGCGATCCCCGCGAACTGCGGATAGGGACGGAAGAAGGTCGAGGGCAAGCCCGCCAGGTCGAGCAGCGCCCGGCCGCGTTGAATGCGGCCGGCGGCATCGGCCGCGATCGAAGCGACGTTGTTCAAGGCGATGGCGCCCGCGAACTGGCGGCGGACGAAGGCCGAGCCGCTCCCGCCGTCGGCCGCCGTGAGGCGCGAATCCTGACCGTAGAGCTGATTGAAGAGCGGGCTGACATAGCTCGGATCCGCCACCAGCTTCCGGTACTCGGCCAGAAACCCGTTGCCGACGATGTCGACCTGGCCGGTGTCGTAGGCGCCGAACAGGTGAGAGGCGCGGCGGCCGATGTAGGCCACGTCCACGACCAGGTTCTTGCCGATCTCGCGTTGAACGTCGAGTTGCCATTGATTGGTCACGGGCGAGTTGAACGCCGGATCGACGACCGTGATGCTTCCCGTGCCGAAGAGCGGCGGCTGCAACTGGGCCGCCGGATTGGCGGCGGCCGGCGGAATCGGAGCCGGGATCCCGTCGCGGATGCGCCCGCCGGTGCCGCCCGGGCCGCCGGTCTGGCCGAACTCCGTGTTATTAACCGCGAGCGTGACGCCGGGAATCGCGTTGTAGATGGCGTTCGAGAGCACGAAGGTGTTGATCCGGTCATAGGCCAGGCGATAGTTGGCCCGAATCGCCGTCTTGCCGTCCTTTCTGGGATCCCAGGCGAACCCCAGGCTCGGCGACCAGTTGTTCAGGTCGCTCCGGTAGAGATCGTGGTCGATCCAACGGAGGGCCGGATCGGCGGGCTCGCCGGCGCGGACCGGACGGTCCGGCGTGAAGAGCCGCCCGCGGGCAAAGGGTTTCAACTTGGCCTCGTAGCGCAGCCCCAGGTCCAGGGTCAGGTTGGGCCGCAGCTTCCACGTGTCCTGGGCGTAGAAGTCGTACTCGCCATACCGCGCGTCGTTGGTGAAGAAGGTTCCCGGCGGCTGGTACCCGACCAGGCTCGGGTCGGCGACGAAGCCGCGCGAGACCGTGCCGACCCGGCCCAGCAGGTCGTTGATGGTGTTCTGCAGGCGCGTCAGGTCGTTGGCGTTGATCCCGGTCGTGCTGTTCACGATCGGCAGGCAGAAGAGCTCCTGACCCGTGGGGCTGATCCCGGTGGTGCCGTTGGGGTAAGAGCCGGTCAGGCAGGACGTGTTGACGGAGGCTCCGGCCAGGTTGACGATGGTCTGCGAATTCACGTTCGCGCCGCCCAGCGAGCCGCGCACGTCCTCATGCTGTTGATATCGAAAGTTGAGACCGGCCTTGACCAGGTGGGCTCCGCGCGTCCAGCTCAGGTTATCCACGATCTGGTAGGTGTTGATCGTCCGCAGGTTGCCGTCCGTGAAATTGAACGGATCGGTCGGATTGACGGTCACGATCGAGAAGGCCTGCGCCCCCGCCGAGGGGTTGATGAAGTTGAAGGTGAAATGGTTGAAGCCCCCGACCACCTCGTTGACCAGGCTCGGGGTCAGGACCCAGCGATAGCTCGCCGCCAGGTTGCGCGGATCCCGGGTCGTGTTGACCTTGGCCGGCAATCCCGGAAAGGCCGGCGCTCCGGCGTTGGCGGTATCGTTGATCGTGTCCTGTTTGCCCCAGGCGTAGCGCCCGAAGACGGTATGCCGCTCGTTGAACTTGTGATCGATCTTGACCACGAAGTCGCGCTGCGGGTCGAGCCGCCCGGCATTGAAGATGTACCCGGCCGTATTCAACCCGTCGCCGGTCGCGAAGCTGTTGGGCGTCGGCAACAGGCTCAGGACGCGTTCCTGGATCAAAGGATCGACTCCCAACCGGCGAGGATCGCCGGCGACGATGTTGTAAGTGGCGATGCAGTTGGAGGTCACGGCCGCGCCGCAGGACGGCAAGAGAGGATTGCCGGCGGCGTCGACGCTCGGGCCGGTCTGTCCGAACGGATTGTTGCGCCCGCCGACGACGTAACGGAAGAGGCCGCGCCGGGCCGCGTCCGTATAGACGGTGCGGGTCAGCGTGACCGGAATGATCTGGCGCTGCCCCTGGAAATTGAAGAAGAAGAAGGTGCGATCCTTGAAGATCGGGCCGCCGAGATCGCCGCCGTACTGATGCTGGCGCAGCGCCGGTTTGGAGACGCCGTTCAGATTGTTGCTCCATTCGTTGGCCGAGAGCGCCGCATTCCGATGGAAGTAGAAGAGATTGCCGTGAAACCGATTGGTCCCCGACTTGGTCACCAGCGCGACCTGCGCCCCGCTGTTGCGCCCCCACTCCGCGGTCGCGTTGCTGGTGATGACTCGAAACTCCTGCAGACTGTCGGGATTGGTCCGCAACGACGAGAACTCACCGCCTCCCGCCGACGATTCGTTGATGTCGATGCCGTCGAGCGTGAAGTTGAACGCTCGATCCCGGGCGCCGTTGACGTGCGATCCGCCACCGGTATTGGCTCCGACCGCCACCCCGGGCTGCAGCCGCACGAACATCAGCGGATTGCGCCCGCCGGTGGTCGCCTCCAGACCGAGCGGCAGCGCGGTCAGGGTCTGGTTATCAACCGTCGCCCCGAAATTGCCCGAGGTCGAGGTCTGCACCCGCTCATAGCTTGCCTCCACCTCGACCACCTCCCTCGCATCTCCCACCTCCAGAACCACGTTGACCGTCAGCGGCTGGCCGACGATCAAACGGTTCTCCCGCGAGACGAACTTCTTGAAGCCCTCCTTCTCGACCGTCACCTGATAGCTGCCGAGCTGCATCCCGTCAAAGACGTAGATCCCGGCGGTGGTCGTGGTGGTCGTGAATGAAAGATTGGTGCCTTCATTGGTCAGGGTCACCACGCTCCCGGGAATAATCGCGCCCGCGCTGTCTTGAACCACGCCGGTCACCCGTGAAGTGCCCGCGGTCTGCGCCCATCCATTCGTCGATCCCCATAAACAAAGATGTAAGGATAACGTGATCAAGGCCTTCATTATTAATGAACCTCTTCGCATGATCGTCTCCGTTTCTCCATAAATTATGGCCCTCAAGAACGGCCCGTCGGCGGGCCAGTCCTTTACCTACCAGTCCAACGAAAATGAATCCTGAGGGTAATTAGTTAAATAGGTCTGGGATCTTTCCGATCTGGATAAATTAAGCAAATCATATTCCATCAATCGAATCATTATTGATCGCCTGACTGGACCGGACAGCCATCGCTATCCAATGTTCTTGCAGTACTTAAAACGAACAAGAGCAACGATTGAAGATTTCATAAAGAGCCTGATCGGCGCTCGATCCAAATATCTAAAAGATTGGGTCCAAAATAATGGATAGCGATGAAGTAGTGATGAGGGCACGAATCTTCCTGCTAGGCAAAAGAGGATAAAAACGCTAAAGTAGCGCCAATTCCTGCTCGGTGTCTGTCCGATCATGAAAATCCTTCGAGTTAGGTTTCGAGTTAGTCAGAGCGCAACGAGGATTTGCACCTTTCCTGGAGGCATCAAAATGTTTTTGCCGATCTCGACCGAAACAACTCAAAACAGGGATAGCGGAGGCGGAGTCCATTGGAGCTTCGTGCTGTGGGTCGGTCTGTCGATAATGCCGGCGGCGGCCCAGGCTCCGGCGGCCCAGGCTCCGGCGGCCCAGGCTCCGGCGGCCCAGGCTCCGGCCATTGAACAACCGGCTCGACCGCTCGAACCGGGCCGGCCGGTGGAGCGAGAGCTGGCGGGAGGCCAGTCCCACACCTATCAACTGACGCTGGCGGTCGGTCAATATGCGGGG
>DATEFT010000067.1:0-7543 GCA_035280505.1 Blastocatellia bacterium
GCGAACTGAAAGACCACTTGCGCGCTCCCGGCGGGATAATCGGCGGCGGCTTGGAATGGGATGACATATTTCGTCCAGACGTCGCTGTCGCAGGGAAAGGGCGTCAACAGCGATCCCGCGCCGGGGCTGTCCGCCGCTCCGAACCCGATCAGGCCGCGAATGTTATCGCCGTTGAGCGGTGCGATCTTTCGCACCCAGAAGGCGATCTGCAGATGGTCGCCCTGCTTGACCGGCGCCGTCGTGCGCCACTCGAGTCTCGCGTCGTCGATCTCTCGCGAGGTTCTGATGACCGCGATCCGATAGCCCCGATCGAAGGGCTGGCCGCTGATCTCGATCGGAGAGGCCGTGGCATTGGCGCCCACGCGCTGGGCCGATTGATAGAGATTGGGGGGCAGAATTGAAACGCCGGTTTGCCCATTGGCAATCCGTGGCAAGGAGCAGGTCAGAAAAACTGTCAGCAACAACCCGGCCGCCAGGTTGGGACCGGTCAGGCGTGAGTGGAGGCGCGGATCTATTCGTCTAGGCATAGAACAATCCCCGATTACAAGTAGATGTTGGTGGTTTCGGGCGTCGTCCGACATTACGACCCCATCACTGATAGCGAGAATGCGCCGATTGAAAAGCTCGATCCTCTGGCGCTCGACCCTAACGGCAACATGCTATGCCTGCCAGCCCGAATTCGTAAAGACCATAAAAAGGGTGACCAGATTATAAAAGGCTGACTACCTCACAGTAGGAGCCGGAGTCTATCATTTGAGGACAGGTGGCACTCTTTGGGGCAACAGCGTCCTGCGAAGCCTGGCGATGTCACGTTGCGGTGGAGCACCGAAGAGCTTTTTGTACTCGCGGCTAAAGTAGGCCGGATCCTCATAGCCGACACGGAATCCGGCACTCGCGGCGTCCAGGTCTTCACCGAGCATCAGACGACGCGCTTCCTGCAGTCGAATCTGTTTCTGAAACTGCAAAGGACTCATGGCCGTGACGGACTTGAAGTGATGATGGAAGCCCGAAACGCTCATGCCGAGTTCGCGTGCGATCCCCTCCATGCTGATCGGCCGGTCGAAATGTTCGTGGAGATGTTTGACCGCCTTTGAAATGCGGTGGGTGTCTCCTCCCGAAGTCAGCAGATGGCTGAGCCGCGCGCCCTGTTCGCCCCTTAAAAGCCGGTAGACAATCTCGCGAATGATCAGCCGCGCCAGAGCCTGGATCTCGTCCGGCGTGTCGAGCAGCCTGGCCAATCTGACAACGGCGTCAAGCAGATTGATATCAATCGGTCTGACGTCTATCGCCTTGACGCGGGCATCGCCTTTCTTGATTTCGACGCCGGATTCCATCATGACTGAGGAGACTAACGAGCCATCCAGATTTAACCTGAAGCTGAAATAGGGTTTTTTCTCAGATGCTTCCACCACGCGGCTGACGAGCGGCAAGTCGACCGTGGAGATCAGGTAATGTCCGGGATCGTACCGGAGTAGTTCCGCTCCTAAAAGCACCTGCTTGGTGCCCTGCGCAATGACGCAGAAGGCAGGTTTGAAGATCGAATGCAGCTTTTCCGTCGGTTGAGATGAACGAGCGAGGAAGAGGCCGGGAAATACCTCCAATATTCCGTCCTCGGGAAGGGCGCGGGCCATCCGTTCGACGAGTTCTTCTCTGTTGCTTTGTATCCTTTGCCTCTCGCGTTTCGCTTCCCTTTGGTTCATCGCTTCATCATAGCCCCTTCACCTCTTGGCCGCACGCCACCGGCGAGGCTTTTGCAGGATTGTACAATTATTCGCGAAGATTGTCTTACCGCCCTATCTTCCGCCGCCTTTAGAATCCGGCTCGACCAGCCAGCCACAAAGGAGGAGCAAGGCAGACTCGCAAACTTGAAATCGGAAAGGAGATTTTGCATGGCCAAACGTGAAATTATTATTCCAAAGGGGATGGAGAGTCTGGTGGACAAGTTCCATTATTCCCCTGCAGTGAAAGTCGGCAATACGCTGTATATTTCCGGCCAGTTGGGGCGCGATGAAAATTTGCAAGTCATTGAGGGGACCGAAGCGCAGTATACCCGGGCGTTTGAAAACTTGAAGGCGGTGCTGGCGGCAGCAGGCGCCACCCTGGAGAACGTCGTGGACCTGGTCACGTACCATACGGACATGCGTGAGGTCATGCATTTTATGGAAGTGAAGAATCGGTATTTCGCGAAAGATTACCCCGCCTGGACGGCCATTGGCGTATCCGCCCTGGCCATGCCGGGGCTGCTGGTGGAGATCAAGGCCACAGCTTTCCTATAGCCAGGCCGCCGAAACATGCCGATGAATGAATTTGAGCCGCGGGCGCGGCGCTCGACCAACCTCAACCATCGCCCGCTTATCCAATGGCCATCGGGGTCATCTCTTCCGGAAGCGTTTAATTGACTGGACAGGGGTGTTCTCAGTGGCTAGACTCAGGCGCTGCGCCAGTCGAAGATCGTTGGGCGGCTAAGAGTATCGGCAATTGGCATTAATGGAGGCAAAGATGGCTAGAGTTACAGGAATTGGGGGCGTCTTCTTCAAGAGCAGAAGCGACCGGGCCGTGCTTGCAGCATGGTATCAGAAGCACCTGGGCATAACGCTGGAGAGCTTTGGCGGTGCCGTTCTGAGATGGCCGGATGACACGGCCGAGGACAAGGGGCTCACCGTCTGGCACATCGCGGAAAAAGAGAGCCAGTGGTTCAGCCCCAGCGACTCCTCTTTCATGATCAACTACCGGGTAGACAATCTCGGCGAAATGATCGCGCAGCTTCGGACCGACGGAGTTGAAGTCATCGGTGGTCCTGAATCCCATGAAAACGGGAAATTCGCCTGGATCTTGGACCCGGAGGGAAACAAGGTGGAGCTGTGGGAGCCGATGATCTGGGATGAAAAGAACAAGGGCGCCTAAAAACTCCGTGTACGTGCAGATCAATCGTGACGAAGAGCCCGCAACGGATCAATCCTCGTTGCTCTGCGTGCCGGAATGCAGGTGGCAATGAGAGCCACGGCCAACAACAACAGGGCGATGAGGGTGAAGATCACCGGATCGGTCGCGCTCACATTGAAGAGCAGGCTTTTCATGACGCGCGTCAGAGCCCGCGCCGCTACCAATCCCATGGTCACACCAATCAACGCCAGGCACATTCCCCGCCGGACCACCATTTTCAGCACATCGCCCACTTGCGCGCCCAGCGCCATCCGAATGCCGATCTCATGCGTGCGCTGGCTGACGGCATCTGAGACGACGCCGTAGATCCCGACGGCCGCGATGACGAGCGCCACGGCGGCGAAGGTCCCGAACAACATCATCTGAAAACGCCGCGTCGCGGCCGCTTCGGCCAGGCGTTGTTCCATCGACATCACGTTCCCGACCGGCTGATCCGGATCGAGCGCCCAGATCTGTTCTCGGACGGCGGAGGCCCATTCCATCATTTTGACGCGATGGACATCTCGCGGCAGCCGGGCTAATCTGACCTGGCGCTAATCAAGCGGCGATGGAGTCGCTTGAGCGGCGGATGGGTGAAACATTCGAGATCATAATCAAGTGAAGACCTATATTGCGCTTTTCCGAGGCATCAACGTCGGCGGGAAGAATGCTCTGCCAATGAAAGAGCTGGTTGCCGTTCTTGAAAACCTCGGCGCTCGAAACGTCAAAACTTACATCCAAAGTGGGAATGCGGTGTTTGTGAGTCCGGAAAAAGAGACCTCGCAACTTTCAAATAAGATACGTCGTGAGATCAAGAAGCACCGCGGATTTGAACCCTTCGTGCTGTTGCTGGAGCTGAAAGACCTCGAAACGGTCGTCAGGAATAATCCATTCCCCGCAGCGGCGGCAACCGAGCCCCAAGCGTTGCACGCAGGCTTTCTGGCTGCCGTGCCGGAGACGCCAAATCTAAGGCAGCTCGAAAGTCTGAAGAGTGAGAGCGAACGCTTTGAGCTGATCGATCAGGTATTTTATCTACATGCTCCTGAGGGGGTCGGCAGATCCAAGCTGGCGGCACGTGCCGAGAAATTGCTGGGGGCGCCGATGACGGATCGCAATTGGAGAACTGTGTGCAAAATTCTGGAAATGGCGCAAGCCTTGGGTCAGTCGTAACAGGTTGAGTGCGGCTTGAGCACATAGATCGGCGTGAACGACGGAGCAGCCAGTAACGCTCCACCACTAACTCTAAACTGCTTTCACTACTATGCATCACCTTGACGAATTCCTAATCGCCTTTCAACGGTGGATTCGCTCCAAGGCGCTTTTGTATCGCCTCACGCTCGGCACCCGCCTGCTTCTGGCTGTAGGGTTCATTCCCACCGGGATGGTGAAACTCCTCGGTCGGCGATTCTCGAGCCCGGAGACCCAAATCGGCGCCTTCTTTGAATTCTTATACCACTCGGGCCTTTATTATCGCTTTCTTGGATTGACTCAGGTGCTTGCTGGTGTGCTCGTACTTTCATCTGCCACGGCGACTTTGGGAGCGCTCATATTTTTTGGGATCATGCTCAATATCTTTGTCATAACCGTCTCCTATAATTTCAACTACACACCCGTAATCACCGGTCCGATGCTCCTTGCCACTCTATATTTGCTTCTCTGGGACTATCACCGGCTGCGGAGTATCTTCGGCCTGGGGAGGGAGCAGGAGGGTCTCCTTGCATTTCCACCAGAGCATCAGTTGAGCGGTGCAATAGAGCGCAGCGCATACGTCGTCGGATTGGTAAGCGGGTTGGGACTCTTCAGTGTTTTAAGGAGTCTCTTCTTCCCTTATGCATTGCAACTCTGGTTCCTGCTCGGATGTCTGATCAGCTTCCTGGTCGCGCTCTGGTATGGGCTCGTTCGCCGGAGGTAGCCCTACTGACCAGCCGCCATCATCCGGATCTTGCTGTGCCGGGCAGATGGGTAAATGCTGGAGCAACTGGGAATCAGTTCTGAATGGGGATCAACGCCCGCCTCAAGCCGGGCCGCGATCGCCTTTCTCTGGCAACAGGTTGAATGGCTGCACAAAGTTGAGAGGACACGATGGGATCATCAAGAAGAACCATCTCGATCTGGACTATTTTGTCGTTGACGCTGATTCCTCTGACGGCACTCTGCGCGGTTCTGGCCACATTACTGGTGGACGCATTCGTGATCAGGCCAATTCCCGCATCCGTTAATACAGTGCTCCCAGGGTGGACGTATGCGTCCGCGTCGGTCATGAAGGTCTGTCTCGTGGCGGGAGTGGTTTCGGCAGTCCTGGCCCTAATGAACTGGGCGCGTCTCAGCCGATTTCCGTTTCTCCGGCTGACGGCTGTGGCGAGGTCTCAGGAGCTTCAGGGACGCACGAGGGAGAACAGCTCAGAAAAGATCATCCCGATCTGGAGCCTGCTCTCAATTGCGCTGCTGCCCTTCGCGCCATTGGTCGGCGCCATCGCGGTGCTGACAGTTCAAGCACTGTTGAAGAGGCCGGAAGGCTTCACCATGAGCGACTGTTCTTTCATTTCGCGCACCGGCGTCCTGATCATGCTGACCTGGATCGGGGCCGGCACCTTATTGGGAGTCATGGC
The DNA here is from genome assembly GCA_035280505.1 of Blastocatellia bacterium. Classification (GTDB taxonomy): domain Bacteria; phylum Acidobacteriota; class Blastocatellia; order RBC074; family RBC074; genus JAKEHZ01. Next base: position 5,532 of record DATEFT010000067.1, read on the forward strand.
CCTGCTCAAAAGTGAACGCCCTCGCTTGCTGGGGGCGCTCGCGGTGATGATGAACGCTCTCCTCGTCGGCCTGTTTTGGTATCTCAAATTCTACCAGATGGGATTTGATCAAGACCGCTGGGCGGCGCCTTGAACCAGAACGCGAAATCAGAAGGCCTTTTGCTGCTCTCTCTGAACAGTTATGTTTCACTGTAAATTTGCACGTGCAGTCCGTTCCCGTTGCAGTTGATCGTCTCATCGAACTGAATCTGCGGTCTCCGGAGGATAGTTGCCTGGGCATTCGTGACGACAAGTTTTGGGCAGACTTTCTAAGCGTGGATCCGACGGACTGGAGCACGATTGGCGTGTCGATTCAGCCGCACGTCGGTCTGCGCGGCTACCGCGGTCTCTGGTGCTTTCGACGGAATCGGAGAATCGTCGTCTCCGCCCCCGCTCCATGGGTTTCGCGACTCACTGAAGTCATAGCTCGACGCGATCAGGACGACGACCTCATGCTACCGACCTTCTGGGCTCAGGCGTTGGGGCCTGACTTTGAACGAGCCATCGGTCCTGCATTTCAGGGATGCCTGGATCCAGCGAGATTCGAGCACCAGCCAAACAGCGCGGCCCGACCTGTCTACGACTCCGATCGCGCCGCGGTCGAACAGTTCCGAGCTGCTTGCGGTCCGGACTGGAACGGCGGAGGGCTGGACAAAGCCGGATTCTGGAGGCACGCCTACTTCGAGGAGGGCCAGATCACCGCCATGGCCGGCTATCGCGCTTGGGCCGACGACGCCGGTGACCCGTGTGTGCTCACCCGAAGCGATGTGCGCTCCGGCGGACGGGGAGCTGCTGTGACAGCGGCCGTTGTTGCCGAAGCGTTGGCGAACGGCAAGTTGTTGCTGTATCAAACACTCGAGTCGAATCAGCCTGCAGTTCGAATCGCACTTTCTTTAGGGTACGACCGATACGCGAACCACTTAGCCGTCCGATTGAACCACGAGGCGCCGGAACCCTGACACCAGCGCCGTCCAACTCCGGTTTGCAGAAGATCGTCGGGAGTTTTGGCACGAGGCGAGATCCGTGTCCGGCGCCAGGCCTCGAATCGAGCTTTGAGTTCGAGCAAGTCGCTGGGAAGACTGCGATCCATCGGAACCTCCAATCGCTACAACGCGTATCACTGGATCGATGAAAGCAAACGGCAGTTGTGCTGGGCGCATTTGAAGCGGGAGGCGCAGGCAATTGCTGAGCGGGGTGGGAAATCGGTGGAGATCGGCCAGGGGCTGCTGGGGGCAGTGAAAAAGCTGTTTGAATGCTGGCATCAACTACGGGACGGGCGGATTGAGTGTGGAGCTTTTCAAACGGTGATGGAACCCGTCGAGCAGGAGGTGGGCGAACTATTGCGAGCCGGGGCGAAGTGCGGGCAGGAGAAAACGCAAAGCACCTGCCGCAACATCCTGAAGTGGGAGCGATCGCTGTGGACCTTCGTGAGAGTGGAAGGAATCGAGCCGACCAACAACAATGCCGAACGGCCCTTGCGACGGGCGGTGCTGTGGCGGCGGAAGTCTTTCGGAACACAGAGTGAATCGGGCAGTCGCTTTGTCGAGCGGATTCTAAGTGCCGTCACAACTCTCCGGCAACAGGGGCGCGACGTGATGGAGTATCTGACGGCAGTCTGCGCCTCAGTCATTCAGGAAAGCGGGCCAATTTGCCTGGTGCCTAATTCATCGTAATGCCATTCATCTGTGGAAAAGCATGACCCAAGCTATATAACCGAAATTGCCGGACAAGTGCTATCCGAGCAACTAGGAAAGACTCTCCGCCTTGGCGCTGAAAAAATATTTCCGACCTGGGGCAGCGTCGTGGTTCGTTGTTGCCTGATTGACGGACCAAGTGATCTCCCGAGAAGACTCATCATCAAAAAAGTGAGAGAGGACACCATCAGATATGCCCCTGATAGTCCTGAAGTGCCGAATTCCGCTCATGGGCTCTTTAATGACTGGGCTGCGGCCAAATTTCTTGGGGAGATTCAG
>DATEFT010000068.1:0-2117 GCA_035280505.1 Blastocatellia bacterium
GAATCTGCGTCGATCGAGGGTTGGATTGGGATGCTCTGGACGATCACGAACGCGTCCAGGTGCTGGACGGGCTGGTCCGTGAGAATGAACGATATGCGACCCAGAACGGCAGGTCTGCGCCGCCCGTCATTACGCCCTGCCATCAATGCGGCCACGAGCTGACGGCCGGCGATCTCTACCGCTTCTATTTCGGCGAACGCCGCTCCCAAATCGAGCGGATCGAGCGGGCGGCCGCCCGGCTGGTCGTGATCGACAGCGAAGGCCAGACCGAGTTTCCGCTCGAGGCCGACAGTGAAACGATCATCGGCCGGATCGACCCTCGCCGCGGGATCCGTCCGGAGATCGATCTTTCAAGGTACGATCCGACGGTCCGAATCTCGCGCCGCCACGCGCGGATCGTCGCTCGCGGCAATCAATTCTTGATCGAAGACCTGGGGAGCTCCAACGGCACGATCATCAACGGCCAGAAACGTCTGCGGCCGGAGGAGACTCACCAGCTCACCGACGGGGACGTCGTCAAAATCGGCGAAACTACGCTTAAATTCGTCGGATAGCCTCATGATCTGATCGTAAAATTATCAGGAAGAAGATTATTGTCATCATGAATACCAATCAGGACCGACTCTATAAAAATATCAAACCCTATATTCAAAATGCGCGGGCGGATTTCGAAGACAAACTGGCGACCCTGATCGAACTGCCCAGCGTCAGCAGCGACCCGGAATATGCCGGAGAGATCAAACGCTGCGGTGAAACGGCGGTGCAGTACCTGCGCGAGCTGGGCGCCGAGGCCGAACTGGCCGCGACGCCGGGCAACCCGGTGGTCTTCGGGTCGCTGGTGACCGATCCCAAAAATCCGACGGTCACGATCTACAACCATCTCGACGTGCAGCCGGCCGATCCCTCGGAATGGCATCGTGAGCCGTTCACCTTCTTCAAGGACGGCGACCGCTACGAGGGGCGCGGCACCACCGACGACAAGGGGCCGGCGCTGACCTCGATGCTGGCCGTGCAGTATGCCGTCGAGCAGGGCCTTCCGCTCAACTATCAATTCATCTGGGAGCTGGAAGAGGAGATCGGCAGCCCGAACTTCGAGCATTTCATCAAGCGCTACCAGCCTCGGCTCAAGACCGACTCGTTTCTGGTCTCGGACACCGTCTGGATCTCGCGGAAACAACCGGCGGTGCCGTACGGCCTGCGCGGGCTGCAGCCGTTCATCTTCAGACTCGAGACCCACGCCAAGGACGTCCATTCGGGCCTGGTCGGCGGAGTGGCGCGCAATCCCATCGGCGAACTGGCACAGGTCATCAGCCAGTGCTACGACGCCCGAACCGGCAAGGTCAAGATTCCGGGCTTCTACGAGGACGTCACGCCCGTGACGAGAGCCGAACTCTCCAGCTTCACCAACTCCGGATTCACGACCCGCGGATTTCAAAAAGCCCACGAACTCAAATCGATTCGCCAGCACCTGAAGAGCGAAGGCGACGTCCTGAAGGCTTTCATGGCCATGCCGACCTTCGAGGTCCACGGCATCACCGGCGGTTACAGCGGGCCGGGAGTCAAGACCATCGTCCCCTATCGAGCCGAAGCCAAGATCAGCACCCGGTTGGTGCCCAATCAGAAACCGGCCCGGATCGCCAAACTCGTCAAGGATTTCGTCAAACAGATCAATCCCGATGTGAAGGTCGAAGCCCTGTCGCCGCTCGAACCGTTCATCGGCGACTTCTCGGGGTTCTACGCCGATGCGGCGCGCACCGCCTTGAAATTCGCCTTCGGCAAAGAACCGGCCTTCACGCGTGAGGGCGGCTCGATCGGAGCCGTCGTCACCCTGCAGAAGTACCTCAAGGCACCGATCACTTTCCTCGGATTGAGCCTCCCGGAACACGGCTACCACGCGAAGAATGAAAATTACGATTGGGGCCAGACCGCGGGCGGGATCAAGATGTTCGTTAAGTATTTCGAGGAGATCTCTAAAAGAGAGGTCTAGAGGGATCGGGGAACGACGCCCGCTTCGCGGCGGCCGCCTGGCGGGCGAGTCCAGTAGATCCAGGCTTCCGCGGCCATGAGGTGCAGCACAAAACCGATCCAAAACGCCGTGCCGAAGAATTCGTAAGGAG
>DATEFT010000069.1:0-7683 GCA_035280505.1 Blastocatellia bacterium
TTGGTGAAGATCAGACTGCCCGGCCTGACCGGAAGCTCCTTGAAGACCTTGCGGCCGAGGCCGAAGACCTCGCGTTCGACGTTGGGGAAGGACTCCGTCTGCGGATCGTCGCCTTCGCGCAGGTAGGCCACCTTTTCGCCCTCCACGATGTAGTAGAGCTCTTCGGAACCGATGTGCTGGTGGTTGCCTTCGACCTTGCCGGGCGGAACCGTGACCTCGTGGAAGAAGACCACCGAGCCCCCGAACTCGCGCTGCAGCACCCAGCGCATCTCGATGATGTTGTCGTCGGCCGCATCGGGATTGTCGTCCTTGATCATCATCGCGTTGCGATAACGCACCGGCTTGACCTGATCCCGGATGTCGTTGAAATACCATCCGCGCTGGAAGTTGATCGGGTAGTTGTTGTCCGGGATCGTATTGCTGGCATTGTCGCTGGGGACGTTGCTCCGCGGCTCCTGGTGCGAGCCCTCGTAGTTGTTGTCCCATTGCGAATCCCGTTCCTGGATCTGGTAGCCGAAGGGCAGGTCCCGGTCGTTCTCGCGGAACGAGAGTTCCATCCGTTTGAGCTGCTTGATCTGTTGGAGGGCCGGAACGAACGCCTGGATCTTGGTGATGGAGCCGTGCCTGCCCATCTGGTCGAGCACCGCGAAGTCGTGAGTGCTGTTGCGCGGCGCTTCGAGCGTCTCCCAGATCTCCGTCTGGAAGGCGTCGATCCAGGGACAGTAGTGGAGCTTGACCCGCGCCTCGACCGTGCCCAGGTTGTCCGGGATCAGTTTGAGGTTGGCGATCACTTCGCTGCGCAGGAAACGCAGCTTCTCCCGAACCCTCTCCACCAGGCGGCTGGCCCGGTACTCGATCCGCAGAAAGTTGGTGAGGAACCGGCCGTCCAGGTAGACCTCGCCCTTCAAGACGTTGATGTCGAGTTTACTGCGCACCTCCTGCACGTTGTAGCGGTAGCGGTTGCTGCTGGTGGCGTTCAGATACTGGGCGTGGTAGATGCGGTCGGGAAAGAAGACGACCTTGAAGATCGAATTCTCCGGCGTCGTGTAGAGATCCTGAAATCTGATGTCCATAAGCTATAACCTCGTCAACAGGTGATCGGCCACCCGCAGTGAATTGGCCTCGATGGTCAGCGTGGGATTCGCGCCGCCGGAAGTGGGCATGAAGGACCCATCGGTGACGTACAGATTGTCGAACTCCCAGGCCCGGCAGTTGCTGTCCAGCACGGAGTCGCGAGGATCGTTGCCGAACCTTGCGCCGCCCAGGATGTGATTGGCGATCCGGGCCAGCGCATTCTCGGCCATGTAGACCCCGCCCTTGCCCTCGATCGGGTAGTTGCCCGCGCCGCCGTCGCACCCGAAGCGCAGAATCTTGGCGCACTGCTCCGCCAGAGTGTCCATCAGGTACCGATCGTGCTGGTGCCACTCCTTGATGATGTAGGCGACCGGGCGGCCCCATTTGTCCTTGACGGTCGGATGCAGTTCGATCCGGTTGGTCTGGAGCGGCACCTGGTTGGCCATGAAACTGACCGAGAGCCGGTTGCCGAAGTTGCCGTCCAGCCAGTTGACCAGGTTCTGACCGGTGAGGTCGGTCTGTTCGACGAAGGCCTTCCAGATGGTGTCGATGTCCTGGCTGCCGTGGGTGCGGGCCAGCGAGACCGGCAGCGCCTGGTCCGAGGTGTTGTTATAGATCGCGGCGCCCGCCCAGAGACCGTTATCGCGAATGAACGCCTCGGTGCCGCAGTAATCGGTCGCCCAATCGCTGTCGAGCGAGATCGATTTGTCGAAGCGGCCCGGCACCACGGTCTCCGCTCCGCCGAAACAATGGGTGAGGAAGTATTTGCCCAGCAGCTCGTTCTGGTTGATCCGCCGATCGAAATCGGCGTTGGCCAGGGCCGAGATCTTGAGCAGCCGGACCGATTCGATGGCCGAACAGGCGACCACCACCAGGGTGCCCTGCACGCTGCGAGGTCGGCCGCTCGGATCCAGGTAGTTGACCCTGGTCGTCTTGCCGTTGTCCGATTCCAGGTGCGTGACCGTACAGTTGACCCGGATCTGCAGGTTCTCGAGATGGCTCAGCGGCGCGAGCATGGTCACCCAGGTATTCGATTTCAACCCGAGGGGCTCTCCATAGCGGTTGATGTAGCCGGACTTGATCGTCTCGCGATTGGCCGGCACCTGCCGCCCGCTGGGGGCATGATCCTGGGTGATGACCGCGAGCGGCGTCCGATAGCGGGCCATCTCCAGGGCATCCATGCCGACTTCGACGTACTGGCTGATCGGGTTGGGATTCAACGGCGTCTGGTAAGAGTCGCGGCTGAAATGCTTGACCTGCCCTTGAATGGTGCCGTTGATGCCGACCAGCTCCTCGGCCTGGCAATAGTACGGCTCCAACTGTTCATAGCTGATCGGCCAGTCGCGCGCCTCCCGCTTGGCGTCCTCGGTGGGATCGTTCCGGATGTCGGTCCGATTTTCGTTGAAACTCTTGAGCCGGAGATCGGTCGGGGTGAAGCGCAACGAGACCGCCCCGAAGAGCTGCGTGCCTCCGCCGATCACCTGGGCGGTATAGCCTTCGAGCGTGGCATAGTCGGTCCCGCCGTTCCCGCGATAGACGTGCGGCTCGTCATTCAGGTCGGGCTCGACGTGGCTCGAATAGTATGACTGGCCGAAGTTGGTGACTCCGGGGATCTTGATCCGCTTTTCCGGGCCGGTGGCGAACAGTTCGTCCCGCTTGAAATCGCTCAGTCCCCGCGGGTCCTGCGATTGGGTCCGAAAGAGCGGCCCCTTTTCGAGCACCAGCACGGACTTGCCTTTTTGGGCCAGTTGATTGGCGATCGGCGCCCCGCCGGCGCCACTCCCGATGATCACGATATCGAATTGATCCTGCATAGTTTCTCCATTGATGAATGTAACGACAGGCCTGACCGCTACCCACGGTATTCCTGATTGGTTCCCAGCGGTTCCTCGATGGCCTGACGCCAGTTGAACAGGGTCTGGCCTCCCTGGTTGATCCCTTTATCGGTGTATCTCTCGGCCAAATAGGCCCATCCGGCGGCCCCGACGTTCCCCCCGTATTTCGGGTGCGAGAAGGCGCCGGTCAACGTGTGACGCCGCAGCAACTGTAGAAAGTAGCGCGGGCTCTGATACCGGCCGTAGTCCCAGCCGTTGACCTGATCCCCCGCCATTTCGTTGTAGAGGTTGATGTAGTACTCCTTCGAGAGCAGTCCCGGTTCGATGAACGGATTGCGCTGGCGCAGGACCCGGTCGATCAGCGCCAGGCAGAGCTTGTAGTCGGTCAGATGATGGTTCTCTTCGCGGGCCAGCAGCTTGTCGATGAAGTTCACCGCTCCCACCTCCTGGTCGAGCCGCCAGGCGAACATGAGCTGGGTCTCTTTGCTCTGGTTGTCGAGACCGTTGTAGAAGAAGCGCAGAAAGCGCTCGCCCTCTTCGGTCTGGAACGGCAGGATGTGGTCGGTCAGGCGTTTGAGGATCGCCAATTCGTGCCGCTCGAAGCTCAGCGGAACCGAACAGTAATGGGTGAAGAATCGGGACCACTGCGCGCCGTTCTCCAGCCTCACCCGTTGCGGATTGATCGGATCCAACAGCGGGCGACCGTCGATCAGAAATTGATAGGTGTGGACCTCTCCCTTGGGGATCAGCAGCGTGACGGCATAGTAGTCGGTGTCTTCGTCCGCGTACCTGAGCCGGCGCAGCGGAAGACCCTCGTAGAGATTGGCGAAGGTCCCGGTCACCGACACCTCCTGCGGCGCCGCGCCGCCCTCCACGCGATAGACGAAGGTCACTTCATTGAGCCCGTAACTCTTCTCGCGGTCGGAGGCGTCGTAGTGGGAATCGACGATCGGAAAGCGCCAGGATTCGCAAATCTCTCCGCGCGGATCGTCGCCGGCAAACTGTCCGTGATTGTGTCGCTGGTCGCGGTTGGTCCTGGCCAGATACTTGGTGCAGTGGTTTAGGATGTATACTTCATCTCGAAAGGCTACTTCGACTGAGTTGACTGATGTCGACATTAAGGATCTCTCCTCTGTTTCAAAGATCTACCGGATCGTTCAAGCCGGGGCCCTGAACGACGTGACTGGATCGGCAACGGGATTGTGATCTACTCAAAATTCGTGATCTCTGGAGCTGCGCTGCTTGGTACGATAGTCGCCGACGATGGTCGCCAAGGATGGTTGGATTGTTCGGTGACGGCTAACGGATCCGCGCCGGGAATTTATAGAAGTTCGTGCTTGAGGATGTCTTGAAAAAAACTTCCCTGGGGAATCTCAACTTGAGAAGAGTGCAATTTGAGATTCCCCAGGGTCGAATCATGCTCAAAAGTTGACGATCATGATTGCAAACCTCATTCCGCTGGTTCTCCGAAACCTCTTAGTCACTCTCCCGGCTGACTTTGCGCCGAAGCGCGGTGGGGACTCGCCCGATCCGGATCGCGGTATTTGGCGCGCCTGCGCGATATCTCACACCTCACGTGAGATATCACGTTCATCGAGTCTCGAAGAAAGACCTGGAAGAGAACGGTCGGGGAATATTTCTGCAAGCCGGTAATAAGTTTACGAAAGAACCGGCGTTTGGAGTAAGATGCTGGAAGCGTAATTGCCTGGTAGGCTCACCGAAGACCGTCCTAACTACAAACTAACCACGGGAAGTATCGAGATATGAGTGACGAAATCATCAATAATCAGAAGTCCATCCTCTCGCTTCTGGGCCGCATCGAGGCGAACCAGAACAAGCTCGATCAGTTGATCGCCAATCAGGCGACCATCATCGGGAACCAACAGTTGATTCAGGAAAATCAGCGAAAGCTCGACCAACTGCTCGCCAATCAGCAGCTCATTCAGGAGAATCAGGCGAAGATTCTCGCCAATCAAGAGTCGATCCTCTCCAAGGTCAAGTCGTAGCTGCGGACTTCCGAAAACCGAAAACCATTCCCCACAGGAGAACCATATGGCTTGGATTCGCACCATTCCTCTGTCTGAATCCGATGAAAAACTGCTGGCCCTGATGCAGAAGCAGCGGGAGCTGTATCCGATCGAGTATGCGACGCCGGTCCAGCCGTTGGACGATAGCGCGCCGGGCATCGTCGCTTCGCACACCCTGATTCCGGATGCGCTCTATCACGCCTTCTCGACCTTCGGGGCGCTGATGTCTCCCGACCTGCCGCTGGGGCGCCGCCAGCACGAGATGATCGCGACCATGGTCTCGGTCACCAATCGGTGCCATTACTGAATTACCTCTCACGCAGAGTTTCTGCGTCGGGTGACCCTGGATGACAGTCTGAGTGCGGCGCTGAAGGAGGACTATACCAAGGCGCCGATCACGGAAGCCGAGCGCGTCATGCTCGACTATGTGGTGCAATTGACCCGGGACGCGACCCGGCTCCAGCCCGAGAACCTGGAGCGCTTGCGAACCGTTGGTTTTGATGATACAGCTATCCTGCAAATCACATTGATCGCCTCATGGTTCAATTATATCAACCGTGTCGCCGATGCTCTGGGAGTCGGCCGTGAGTGAACGCTCAGCTCAATGAAGAGAAGACGGGAGCGCGAGCGGCGCCGCGGTCCCGTTCATTATGTCCATTGAGTCGAAGATTTATAAGAGAGTAGCTCAAAAGTTGTCTTCAGTTCGGTCCTGCCTGTGGTCCTGCTGTTTGCTTCTGTCGCTGATCGCGGCCTGCAAAACCGGGGGCGGTCTGCCCGTCCCGGCTTCGAGCGCATATCGCGAGGCCCTCTCCGCCTTCTATATCGGGGTCGGCGCGTTGCAGGCGACCGATGACCTGCGGGCGAAGGATAAGCTGACCAGGTTCACGCAACTGGCGCCGGGCGAGCCGGCGGGTTGGGTGAATCTGGCGGTCCTGGCGATCCGCCAGCAGGAGTTCGACGCGGCCTTCCAGCATCTCGAAAGAGCGCGCGCGATCGTTCCGGGCAACAGTCAGGTCGAAAGCATGTTGGGGCTGGTCGAGAACCGGCGCGGCAAATCCGCCGAATCGCTCGCCCATTTCCGCCGGGCCGTCGAATTGGATCCGCGCAATTTGAAAGCGCTCTACGCCCTGGCCCAGGAGACCGAACGGCAGGGAGGCGAGAACAGTCAGCTCGAAGCCCGGTCGGCGATCGAGAAGATTCTGCAACTCCAACCGGATAACCTGGCGGCCCAACTGGAACTGGTGCGGATGGCGGCCAAGAGCGGCGACGCCGAAACGACCAGGAGCCTGGTTGGCCGGCTCGGGAGCCGGACCGCCCGGTGGCCGCCGGAGGTCAACCAGCAGTTCACCGCCTTGCAGGCGGCGGCCAACGGTCCGAACGTGCGCGCGGCGGGCAGCCAGGTCGCTTTTCTGCGGAATGTGCTGGTGCGCTTGCCCGAGTACCGGCAGAGTCTGGCCTCGATCAAAAGTCCGACGGAAGAGACGGGCGAGCTCATCGACCGATTCCTGATCTTACCCACGCCTGACTATCGACCGGCTCCGCCCGATACCGCGCTCGCCTTCACTCCGAACCCGATCGACGGCCCGGGCGGAAAGAGCCCCTTCTCAGGGAAGCTCGGAGCGGTCTCTCTGACCGGTGAAGGGAAGCCGGCGCTGATCGCGGTCGATGGCGAGGGCCTGCAGATCCTGGGCGGCGCCCGGCTCGGTTATTCAGGGAACGCGTCGGCCGCGGTCTGGCTCGATTTCAACTATGATTATCGGCTCGACCTGGTTCTGGCCGGGCCGGCCGGCGTCAGATTCTATCGGCAGGAGGCCTCGGGCAATTTCATCGATGTGACCGCGTCGGCCGGATTGCCGGCGCGCTCGACCGGCGCCCCGGTGACCGGCGCCTGGCCGATGGATGTCGATCTGGACGGCGATCTGGATCTGGTCCTCGATTCGACCGTCTGGAGAAATAACGGGGACGGTACTTTTAAAGAGATTCAACCATTCAACGGGGTCAAACGCATCGAGCATCTGGTCAGCGCGGATCTGGACGGAGACGGCGATCCGGATCTGGCGATGATCGATGCCGGACGGCTCAAGATCTTTGCCAACGAGCGCCTGGGGAACTATCGGGAACGATCGATCCCCGAGTCTCTGCGAGCGCCTGACGATTCGGTGATCGGTCTGGCGGCGGCGGACCTGAATCGCGACGGATTGATCGACCTGGTGGTGATCGAGCGCGATCAGCGGATCCTGCGGCTCTCGGACCGGGGCGCCGATTGGGACGTGGCAGAGGTGGCCAGGGCGCAGAATCCGGAGGCCGGGAGCGCCTCGCTGCTGATCGGCGATCTGGACAACAACGGCGGCCTCGACCTGGTCTGGAGAGACCAGCTCTGGCTCAGCGACGAGCAGGGCCGGTTACAGGCGCGTCCGCCCTTATCGGTGACCCGCATCGATGCGGTCTCGGATCTGAACGGAGACGGCCGCCTCGATCTCCTGGGCCTCGATCGCCAGGGACGGCCGGTCCAGTTGATCAACCAGGGCGCCACAAACTATCATTTCCAGATCCTGCGTCCACGGGCCGCCAAAGCCACGGGGGATCAGCGCATCAACTCATTCGGGATCGGGGGCGAGATCGAGATCCGCTCCGGACTGCTCTATCAGAAACAGGTCATCACCTCGCCGGTCGTCCACTTCGGCCTGGGCGAACAGACCCAGACCGATATCGCTCGCCTGATCTGGCCGAACGGGTCCATTCAAGGG
>DATEFT010000070.1:0-3385 GCA_035280505.1 Blastocatellia bacterium
ATAAGAAAGCCGTCACCTTGAGCCGTCCGATGTGGTGTTATGCAACATGAGGAGGGCATTTCGCGCCAGGCCTGTGCTTCCCGGCGATTCATTGGAACTTAAATTCTTTGGAATTTGAGATGCAAACCGCCAAACACGCCAAACACGCTAAATCATCAGTCTTTCCAGCTTTCGCGTCTTTCGCGGTTCCGAATCAAAACTTCAAGAAATTTACTTTCCCAAGTCCTAAGCGGACCCGGATCGGAAAGAGTGGACTGGAGTTTGCCTGGGGTGAGATTGACGGACGAGAGACAGAAAGGAGTGAAGATCATGATAAGAGCCAGACGGGCGGTCTGGGCGATGTGCCTGATCGTCAGTGCGGGTCTCGGATGGTCGTGCGCGCGGCCGACCGCCAAGCTTAAGGTTTCACGCGACCAGATCAAACAGGGAGAACCGGTGACGGTCAGTTGGGAGACCAAAAACGCGAAATCGGTCGAACTTAACGGCCGGAAGGTGGAGAGGATTGGCGCCCAGACCATGACCCCGAGTCAGACGACATCCTATGTCATCATGGCGAAACGTGGAAAGAAAGAGGCCCGCGATCGGGCGATGGTCAGAGTCGATCTCGCTAAGAAGCCGGCGCCCAGCTTCTCTCTTCGCGCGGAGCCGGATGCGGTCGAGCGTGGTAAAAATACGCAACTGCAATGGTCGGCTGAAAACGCCAGAACCATTACGATCAGCGGATTGGGCGAAGTTCCCGCTTCAGGCAAGCGCATGGTGAGCCCGCAGGTCTCTACCACCTACACCGGCACGGCCATAGGTGACGGAGGAACCGCCTCGGCCAGCACCAGGGTGACGGTGGTTGAGCGGCCCGCGCCGGTCGCCGAGCGCCCGCGCACCAGTTCGAATGAGACCTCGCTCGCCGTCGTTCAACAATTCAGGAATGCCGTCGCGCCGATCTATTTCGATTTAGACAAGGCGGAGCTGAATCTGTCGGAGCAGGAAAAATTGAGCCGCGCGGCGGCGTGGTTGCTCGAGGATACGCGGCGAACCATCTCTTTCCGCATCGAGGGAAACTGCGACCCGCGCGGCACGGAGGAATACAACCTGGGGCTGGGTGACCGGCGGGCGCGGATGGCGAAAGAGTTCCTGGTCGGTCTCGGAATCGACCCGAAGAGAATCGACACCATCAGTTACGGAATCCAAAATGCACAGGGAGCCAACGAAGGATCGCCGGAGATCGTCCCCTCATGGGCGCACGACCGCCGCGACGATTTCGTCTACCTGAGCGGGGGCCAATTGCCTTAATCCCTCACCCTCTTTTCGATCGCTCGATTGGCGAGTGAAGCCGATTCCCGCTTCACTCGCCAAAGTTTTCACCATGACTGTCTTTCCTTGATAACCAGGTACCAAACATGGCCGGAGTAAGTCGCCAATAGAATCACGAAAGAGCGGTCAGACTGATCACAGCCCAAACTGATAGACATCCCACCACAATCAAGCTAATCTGGCCCCACGAGCGAGAGTCGCTCGATCGGCCGGCTACCTAACTTCCGATAATTTTCGCGTAATTGGAACAGTAAATCGGGATCGACCTGAATAAGGAGATACTCCATGTATGAGGTCATTATAGTCGGAGCGCGCTGTGCCGGCGCTCCAACCGCGATGCTACTGGCTCGAAGGGGTTATCGGGTTCTGCTCGTCGACCGCGCCGAGTTTCCCAGCGACATTCCACACGGTCACTTTATCCATCGGCATGGCCCCAGACGCCTTCAGGAGTGGGGCCTGCTCGACCGGATCGTATCTTCCGGCTGTCCCCCCGTCACGACCATGACGAGTGATTACGGAGGCATTGCCTTAACCGGGACCGAGCTGATGGTTGACGGCGTCGCTCTGGGTTATGGCCCGCGGCGGTCGGCGCTCGACAAGATCCTGGTCGATGCGGCGGTCGAAGCCGGCGCCGAGTTGCGGATCGGATTTACGGTCGAGGATTTCATGACCGATGATGGTCGAATCACCGGCATCCGAGGGCGTGACCGGCGGAACGGCGCCATAGTTGAAGAACAGGCAGCGGTCGTGGTCGGCGCCGATGGACGTAACTCCCGTCTGGCTCAAGCCGTCCAGGCTCCAATGTACGAGGAGATCCCGGCAGTCACCTGCTGGTTCTTTTCATACTGGAGCGGCGTGGCCCACCGTGGTCTGGAGATCTCGATCAGGCACGAGAGAGTCATTTTCGCCTTTCCCACGAACGATGGCCTGTTCGGCGTCTTCATTGCCTGGCCGAGTTCAGACCTGCCCATGGTGCGGGCCGATATCGAAGGGCAGTTCATGGCGGTCGTTGATCAGGTGCCGGACCTGGCCGAGCGTCTGCGCAATGGTCGGCGTGAAGACCGCTTCTGGGGAGCGACCGATCTTCCCAACTTTCTGCGCAAACCCTATGGGGACGGCTGGGCGCTGGTGGGAGATGCCGGTTGCCACAAAGATCCTTTTCTGGCACTCGGGTGCTGCGACGCCTTTCGCGATGCGGAGTGGCTGGTTGAGGCCCTCGATGAGGGGTTATCGGGGCGGCGACCGCTCCCCGAATCGATGGCACTCTACGAGCGCCGGCGCAATGAGGCGACTCTCCCTGATTACCGTCAGAATCTCCACCTGGCCCAGTTTAAGCCCCTGCCGGATGATCAATACCGCCTCTTGAGCGCGCTGCGGGGCAATCAGGAGGCGATTAATCAATTCTACCTGGCCCGTGAGGGAATGATTCCAGCCGAGTCGTTCTTCAACCCGGAAAATATCGGCCGCATCTTATCGGCGGCTCCCAAAATATAGCGACGGTGGCAGCCAGTATCTGTCGATTCGTCACTCGGAGCGGTTGAGGATCGTTGGTGCGCCGGCAAAAAACCAGAGGGCAATGACAGGGTCGCAAATCGCGCAGCCCAGGGACGACATGGGATCGAATGGAAGCAGCGGGTTCCCATAAAAATGATGGAGAACGTCCCACCCCGTATGCAGCAACCATCCGACTCCGATCAGACGGTAAGACTTCAGCCCGAAGAAGGCACAGAGCGTCATCACGGCGCAAAAGGCCAGTTCCCAGATTCCGAATCCACCGCCACTGATATAGGTTGCGCCGAGCCCCGCCGCCATGATGGCATTGAAGGATCTCCGGTTCGGCTCTTTGATGAGCGAATTGACGCAGATGTACGTGATGGCGATCAATATCGGGATGACCCATCTGAACACTCCGAGCGGGCTCACCAGACCAAGCATGGTGAAGCCGGGAGAGAGCAGCATCCCGGCTATGAGAGGCGACTGAGTTTCAACATTCAATATCATGATTTGTCCTTCCTTTCGCCGAGTCCGGTAAGTTACGGAGATACACCTCCACCTGCACGCTGCCAGTGCCTGCAGC
>DATEFT010000071.1:0-3721 GCA_035280505.1 Blastocatellia bacterium
CATTCCTTGGGCCAGGACCGACCGTACCACGTCACGCGGCTGGGCTCCGAGCGCGATCTTCAAGCCGATCTCCCGCGTGCGCTGTTCCACCGAATAGGAGAGGACGCTGTAGATCCCGATGGCGGCCAGGATCAACGCGACTATCGAGAATGAACCGAGTACCTGCAATTGAAATCTCCGCGGTGCGTCCAGCTCGGAGAGCTGCGCCTCAACCGTCGTGATCTCGATCTTGGGGATGGTTGAGTCCAGGGACCTGATCAGGTCCCGGATCGGTCCCACCAGCGTCGCCGGGTTCGTGGTCGTGCGTACGACCACGCGCCGGCCCTCCCACCGGGGCAATTGTCGTGCGGAGAGATACGCCGTCGGGAGGATCTCGCTCTCCCGTCCGTTCTGCAAGGTATTTCCGACCACGCCAATCACGGTCCTCGCCGATGATGAGATCTCTTCACCCGGAAGACCCCATCCGAATCGTTTGCCGATCGGATCTTCTCCCGGCCACAAGCGCCGGGCCAGCGCTTCACTGATGATGGCCGCCTGCGGCGGCTCCCGATCGGAGAAGTTCCGGCCTCTCAATAATGGAATTCCCATGAGCTGGAAATAGTTGTCGCTGACTTGCCAGCCCCCCATGGCGATATTGTCCGCCCCCGCGCCGGAGGGCGGCCGCCCTTCCACCAGGATCTTGCTGGCCGGGAGGTCGGTGCCGGTAAAGGCGCCGCCGACGGCCGCCGCCCCGACTCCCGGAAGCGACGATATTCGTTCGACCGCTTGATGAAAGAAGGCTCCATTGCGATCGTCGGTGTCGTATCTTTCAAAAGGCAGTTGGATCTCGACGCTCAGCAGATGGTCGGGGCGAAACCCCAGATTCGCGTCCTGAAGCTTCATAAAACTCCGCAGCAGGAGCCCCGTGACCACCAGCAAGATCACCAGTAACGCACACTCCAGAGAGACCAGCGATTCGCGGAGGCGGCGACGGCCCGGACCGGGGTCGGTTCGTCCTCCCTGCTTCAGAAATTCATGCGGATCATTCCTCAGTATTTTCCAGGCGGGCGCCATGCCGAACGTCAAGGCGGCGGCCACCGACAACCCGAGCGCAAAGATCCAAACGCTCGGGTCGATTCCGGCCTCTTCCAGCCGCGGAACGTTCGGAGGAGCCCACACTCGCAAGACGTCGATGATGATCGCCGCCGTCGCGGTGCCCAGCACGCCCGCGATCAAACAGATCGTCATCGCCTCAGTCAGCAACTGCTGCAGTAAAATCCGGCGCCCGGCGCCCAGCGCCACCCGAATCGCATACTCGCTCTGTCTGGCGAATCCTCGGGTCAGAAAGAGACTCGCGACATTGGCGCACGCAATCAGCAGCACCAGCGTGACGGCGCTCAGGAGCAGCCACAGGGCTCGCTGCAGGTTCTTTCCCGTGATTTCAGTCTCCAGCGGGACGACCGTGACTCCCAGACCGGTATAGAACTCCGGGTACGACCGGGCCATCTGACCGGCCACGGCCTTCAGATCCGCCTGCGCTTCAGTGAGCGAGACCTGCGGTTTCAACCGGCCCACGGCACAAAATGCATCCGCCAGCCGGATCGTCAGGAACTGCGGCCAGCGATGATCCGAGGTGCTTAACAGCCAGAACTGCGTCTCCCTGGATGGGAACTGGCAACTCTCGGGCATGACGCCGATGATCCGTACTACCCGCCGATCGAGATGGAGGCTCTTTCCGAGCACGTCCGGTGAACCGGCGAAGCGACTCTGCCAGTAACCGTAGCTCAGCACCGCCAGGTCCTCACGGCGCTCGCCGTCCAGGGGCGAAAAGGTTCGCCCGGCAATCGATGAAATCCCCATCACCTGGAAGAAGTTCGGGCTGACCACGGCCGCTTGAACCTTCTCCGGGTGATCACCGTCTTTGACGGTCACTTGCGCCGCTTCCGGTCGAAAGACCAGCGCCAGGTCTTCAAAAACATGATTATGATCCTTCCAATCCTTGAACGCGGGATATGAGGTCCAATCTTTCTCCATCCCTTCCTTCGGAACGGATTTCCAGAGGACGCATAACCGGTCCGCATCGCGGTACGGAAGAGGCTTCAGCATGACTGCATAGACCACACTGAAGACGGCCGTGCAGGCTCCGATGCCAAGCATCAGGGTCAAGATGCTGATCATGGCGAAGCGCGGATTCCTCGACAGCGAGCGGAGCGTGTATCGCAGATCAAGCTGAAAGGTCATCGGGATGAGACTCCTTTAAAATGTCAGTAGCGAAGGTCTGGCCAGACTTCATCATCGGCTCATCCCCCTGTTTTATCAATGGCCCGGTAGCCTCGTGACGGCGATAGTAGCTTCTAATGTCGGATGTCTGGCTCTTGAGGTCTCCCGCGAGTTACACTTTCAAACAGAGAGCGGAGCAAAGATGTTGCGATCTCAAGATGAAGAAGCCGTAATGGGTTTGGATGGTCCGCCTCGACCGCCGGCCTGACCTTGGTGACGCCTCCCGCCTCTCAACCAAGGAGGAATATTGTGCACACAATAATGAGCAGGGCCGTGAACTCGATTCACTGGCTGGTTCTGGTCTTCGGTTGCGCGCTGGCCGTTAATGCCCAATCGACGGATTTATCGGGAATAGTCAAAGACGTGACCGGAGCCCCGATGACGGGCATCCCGGTGAGCCTCATCAACTCGCGGCAATCGGTTCTGGCGACGGCCGTCACCGGCGAAGAGGGCCGTTTTACGCTCCGCGGCGTGCTCCCCGGCGGCTATGAGATTCTGGTCGATCATCACGGATTCGCGCCCGGCCGCTGGGCCGTCCAGGTTCCCGCCCGAGACGGAGCGGAGCTGATCCTGACCTTGAGACCGGGCGTCATCGCCGAGGCCGTGACGGTCACGGCCGATCTCGGTCTGGTGCAGTCGGTGGATCAGACGGCGCAGCAGGTCAACGTGATCGGCGAGCGTCAACTGCTGCAGCGGGCGCCCTCGGTCCTGGCCCAGGCGGCGGCCGAAGAGCCCGGTCTTCAGTTGCAGCGCACCAGCTCGACCATCGGCGGCATCTTCGTCCGCGGACTGACGGGGGCCAAGGTGCTCGTCTTCGTCGACGGCGTGAGATTCTCGACCTCGGCGATGCGCGGCGGGATCAATACGTTCTTCAATCTCAACGATGCGAGCAATCTCCGCACCGTGGAGGTGCTGCGCGGACCGAACGGCGCGCAGTTCGGCAGCGATTCGCTCGGCGGCAGCGTCCATTTGATCTCACGCACGCCGATCTACAGCGCCGGCCGGACGGAACTGCATGGGCAGCTCAACACCGGTTACGACAGCGCCGATCATGGTTTCGGCGGCAACACGCTGATGACCGTCGGGACCCGGAATCTGGCGCTGCTCGTCAATCAGTTCGCCCATCGGAGCAATACCTTGCGCAGCGGCGGCGGATTCGACACGCATGCGGCGGTCGCCCGTTTCTTCGGAATCAGGTCCGATCTCTTCGGCGAACGCTCGACCGATACCGCCTTCACGCAATACGGCGGCCTGATCAAGCTCAATTACAAGCCCGGCGCGAACGAGCAGCTCTCGGTTCATTACAATCGCTCGCAGCTCGACGGCGGTAAACGCTTCGATCAGACGCTCGGCGGCGACGGCAACCTGATCGCGGACCTCCGCAACTTCATGCTCGACTTTCTCTATGGGCGTTACGAACGATTCGACGCCGGGCCGTTCGACGCGGTGGCCATCTCCTACT
>DATEFT010000072.1:0-4057 GCA_035280505.1 Blastocatellia bacterium
TGAAAGAGGGCGCGCAATTGACGGCCGATGGCCGCGGCGTGCCGCTGACCGAATCGAGCCAGGGTTTCTTCGTCGGCCCGACGATCTTTGACCGCGTGGCGCCGGAGATGCAGATCGCCCGCGATGAAATTTTCGGCCCGGTCCTGTCAATGATGCGCGTCGAGGACTTGAACCAGGCCATCGCGCGGGCCAACGCTTCACCTTACGGCAACGGAGCCGTCATCTTCACGCGTGACGGCGGCGCCGCTCGGGCGTTCGCGCGCCAGGTCAATTGCGGAATGATCGGGATCAATGTCGGGGTGCCTGCCCCAATGGCGGTCTTCCCTTTCACCGGATGGAACCAGTCATTCTTCGGCGATCTGCACATTCAGGGCGTGGAAGGGTTCCATTTCTACACGCACAACAAGGTGGTGCTGAGCAGGTGGAACGATCCCGGGAAGCGCGTGTTGGGATGGTAGAGAGTTGATGGTGTCAGTGATCTTCAAGAACTGAAGAATTTTGAACAGAAGCCGGCTCGCCCCTTTTCCCAATTTCGATCATCAAGCCGACGCCGCCCCGTTCAAAATGAACAGAAGCCGGCCCGCTCTTTTTCTTGATTTCGATCATCAAGCCGGTCAACCTCTCCTGCCTCAATCAAGCCGTAATACCAGGGGCCGTCAATTTCCGGCGCAAGTATTCCAAGTAGGTTTCCGAGAGCGGGTTGTTCCTGACTTCCTCAATCACCGGGGCGAAATAATGCAACGATCGGATCGGCCCCAACTTTGGCGTCTGTGGACTCCTCAATAATCGCCTCGCGGTGGCCAATAAGAAGGCCGCCTCGATTTCCTCAATCAGGACCTGCCGCTCGTAGAACTCTGCGGCCAGGCGATGGTCGAGCCGGCTGTGGCGTGCCGGCGTCTCAGGTGTTCGCCGGTAAAGTTGAAGGACTCGTTCTATGTATGCCTGCCGGCTCAACCGTGCCTGATTCATTTCTTCTTCCTCCGCGCCGTGGCCTCGATTTCGCTTTCCCGGACCCGGTAACTATGACCTTCAACGACGATCACATCGGCGTGATGCAGCAGTCGATCGAGCATCGTCGCAATGCAGGTTGCATGCGGGAAGACTTCGTTCCATTCCTTGAAGGCCCGATTCGTCGTCAAAACCAAGGCCCCCTCTTCATAGCGACGAGCGATGACCTCGTACAACAAATCGGCGGCGCCGGCGTCATAAGCCAGGTAGCCGACCTCATCCACGCACAATAAATCGACGCGGCTGTAGAGGCGTAATCGGCGCTGGCGTTGCCGTGAACTCTCGCCGCTCAGATCCGAGATCAGTTCCGAGGCCGTCCGGAAGATTACGCTTTTGCCCGCCGTGATCGCCGCGTAGGCGATGTTTTTCGCAATGCAGGTTTTGCCCAGTCCGTTGGCGCCCATCAAAATCAGATTGCGCCGCTCCTCGATCAGGCTCAGTTTGAGAGCGCGCTCCACCAGTTCACGGTCAATCTTCTGCGGCCAGTCCCAGTCGAAATCGACGATCGGTTTAAAGCGCCCCAGCCGCGCCTGTTTGAGCCGCCGATCGAGGTTGCGTGAGGAGCGGTCGGCCGACTCGGATTTCGCGATCGACTCGATCAGTTGCAGCGGCGACCATTGCTGTTTGGTCGCCCGTGCGATCAGGTCATCCAACTCCCGGGCGGTCCTCGCCAGTCCGAGTTGCCGCAGTTGCCCGGTCAAATCGTTATTCATCGTCTGAAGTGAGTTCATCGTAAATCTCCAATTGGTGTGTGGGAACGGCCAGGTCCGCCAGGTGCGGATGGCGTGAGAGGTCGACGGGGCGGACCAGTGGTTGGCTGCCGTGGCGGCGGCGATTAAGAATGAAAGCGACTGAACTCGCCCGCGGTGTCTGCCGCCGGAGTGCCTCACGCACCGCGGCCTCGACTTCCGCCGCCGGATATTCATCCAGCAGCTTCCGTAATTGCTTGGCCTGCCCGGTGGCCGATTCACCGCGGGCAAAGGCCGCATCGAGCAACTCGCCGGCACTCGGAACCACTTGCTCCAACCGCCCGGTGGCTGTCGCTCCCAAAGCCTTGCGTTTTTCTTCCAGCAACTCCTCGAGATGAGAGCGGTCATCGATTCGCTGGTGCCGGTCATAGCTGCGGCGGTGACGGGCGATCTCCTGGCCGCCGTCCAACAGCCGCACCCAGGCTGGATTGGCAACCAACGTCAGATGTTTGCCGACCGCCGTCGGCGGGATTGAATAGTCATTGAGGTCAAATCGGACATAGAGCGTCTTGTCGGAACGGATCGGTTTGATCAGATCAGTCTCGAATGGGTGCGCCGGTAGTGGCAACAGGCGCGGTTGTTCTTCGGCCCAGGCTTGCACGACTGTCCGTGAATCATCACCGGGCCACGCCCGCTGATGCGCAATCTGGTCTCTCCAGGTCCGCGCCTTGAGATTGAACTCCTCCAGATTCGAGAAGGAGCGGGCCGCAAAAAACGAATGGCGGATGTATTGAATGGCGCGCTCGACTCGGCCTTTCTCGTTACCGCGAGCAGGCCGACAGGGACGTGGAGCGAAGTGATAGTGCGCACACAATTCCAACAGACGAGGATGAAAATGGATCGCATCGCCACGCCGTTCAATCACCACCGATCGCAGGTTGTCGTAATTGATGGTTCTCACCACGCCTCCCAGGTCGGCGAAGGCCTTGACGTGACCGAGCAGGAACGCCTCCAGGCTTTGATTGAAGAAAAACTCCAGATAGAGCGCTCGACTGTAGGAGAGCGTCAGCACGAAGCAGGAGAGGCGGCGCTTGGCACGTCCGATCTGAACTTCTCCGAAGGACGCCCAATCGACCTGCCCTTGTTCGCCCGGGAGCGTTGAGAGACGAAAGAACGCCTCCCGTTTGGCCGGACGTAATTTGGCGACCACTCGGCGCAATTGAATGGCGGAACCGGCATAACCACGCTCTTTGACCATTTCATAGAGGCGGGTCGCTCGCAGTCGCGGATATCGCTCCAGCGTGGCGCGAATGAAATCGAGATACGGATCGGTGAGGGTGGCCCGCGGCCGCTTCCCGAGTCCGAATCGCTCGGCGTGGATTGCGCCGCGGACCGTCTCCGGGTGCAGCTTGAGTTCGGCCGCAATCGTGCCGACCCGCCAGTGTTCGGCAAAGTAGAGGCGACGAATTTCGGCAATTTCTTCGGCAGAGATCATCGTTCACTCCAGAAAAGGGTTGATGAAGAGCCCCGAGCGACCACAACCGCCACAGACGATCCCTGGCCGACCGAGACGGAAACTACTCGGTGCGGGGGGCCATCGGCTCAAGATCGGATCGAGAGGGACGAGCTCGGAGTCAGCAACTGGGGCGGCGCCGACAGTCTCATAAGTGGGAGGATCATTTGAACCATGATCCGTCACGTTTTCTGGCCCCGGGGACTGGGTCGCTCTGGCCTGACGTCGGCGGTAATCTCGTTGGCGGTCGCGATGATCGAGTTGACCTTCCTCCGATTGCTGATGGCGGAGATTGGCGGCGCGCAGTTGCAGGCGGCGAGCCGTCTCGCGGCAGTCAGCGCCGCAATAGACCTGGCCACGATCGCAATGCGAGCAAATGAAGAACATCCGCCCGCAACCTGGCGCACGGCAAAAGCATTGCCGGAAAAGCAGTTGAACCTCGGCCGTCATCAAGCGACGAAGCGGGGGTAGACAGTCTTGGACTAGAGGTGGGAAAATGAAGCCAACTTGATTAATGGGCTCCTGCTAACGTAGGGGCCAGCAGAAAACCCCGGTTGCTACTAACAACCGGGGTTCTTATTTCCCGCCTCAAATCCAGATGTTAACAAAAAGTTGAGATGATGAGAACGCGCCTGCGGCGATGATGATGGCGGTCTAAGAGGTCGGCTTCGGTTCAGATTTATTCAGATCTGAGTGATCAGCCACAACAAGTTCACGATGTCAAAACCGGTGAAAGTTTGAACCGGTTTCACTTGGATCAAAATCAGATCGTGCTCGGGGATCGTGGTTTTGCCAAAGCGGCGCCCTTGATCGAGACGCACCGGAAGGGCGCTCAATTCGTGGTCCG
>DATEFT010000073.1:0-6714 GCA_035280505.1 Blastocatellia bacterium
CTGCACATACCTGCCCTGAAATGACGGCCGGTCCTGCGTCCAGAGCGCCTTGAAGGCGGCGAGGTACTCGTCGCTGAGCGCGCCGCGTTTCTCGAACGGCACGCCGAGCGCTTTGAATTCGTCTTCCATCCAGCCGACCGCGACGCCCGCCGTGACTCGGCCTCCGGAGAGCACGTCCAGGGTTGAAAGCATCTTGGCCGCGACCAGCGGGTTGCGATACGGCAGGATGAGGACCGTGGTGCCCAGGCGAATCCGCGAGGTGCAGGCCGCGACGAAGGCCAGCACGGTCAACGGCTCATAGATCAGGCCGCCGATCTGGGTCGGGTCGGCGAAGCCGCGCGCGAAATTGTCGATGGGCGCCTCGGGAATGACGATGTGATCGCTGACCCAGATTCCGTCGAAGCCCAGTTGTTCCGCGCGCTGGGCCACGGTGCGGATGGCCGCGGGAGTGGCCGCTTGCCGGAAGGTCGGCAGGGGAACGCCGAATTGCATCAGTTGCCTCCAATCATGATCTGCGGTTGGCGGCTCGGGCGTCGGGCGCCGCCACCGGGAACTGGATCTCGGTCACGCCGGGACCGGCCTCCGGCGCCGGCCCGCCCTGCCAATAGAGTTCGCGATTGGGGCCGGTGATCGCATAGCCCCGCGACCTGGCCCACGACCGCACGGCGGTGTAGGCCGGAATCACCGTCTCGTCGCTCCCCTGATGGATGACGCAGGCGACCTCATTGGCCGGAAGTTCATAGACCTTCACCCGGCCGCTCTCCGGGACGGAACTGTTGAGAAAGACCACCGCCTCGCAATCGATCTCCCGGTTCTGATGCGCGCAGGCATGCCAGATCGCGGCGCTGGGCCCGGCGGCCCCGTGCTTCTTCAGATGACGATGAATTTCGTCAAAGAGCGAGTCGGCCTCATCGTAGGAATCGATTCGATCTCGCCGCGACGCGACCCACTGCCGGGGCACCTGCTTGATTCGGATCTGATAGTCCGGGGCGCCGCCGTTCTGCTCGACCAGGCGCACACACTCCTCGATGCGGGCCAGCCGCCGCCGCTCCCGCTCGATTCTGACCGCCAGCTCTTCGCGTTTGCGGCGGAGCGCCTCGCCCATCTGCGCCGCGTTCAAATCTCCCTCCAACAGGGGCCCGATCTCCTCCAGCGAGAAACCGAGTTCCTTGAACATCAGAATGCGATCGAGCCGCGAGAGCAGGCCGGCCGCGTAGTATCGGTATCCCGTCAGATGGTCGACATGGGACGGTTTGAGCAACCCGATCTCATCGTAGAAGCGTAACGTCTTCACCGAGACCTGGCTCAGCCTGGAAAAGTCTCCGATCCTGAACATCGTTATTCTCCTTCCGGTGACGAAGCGGATTGATTCCGAACTATCCGCTCGCTATCGCTCGCGGTACTGATCCCCTCAAACTTCCCGAGTTTACGGCCTCCCGTTACGGGAGAGTCAAGCCGGATGCGGGGATTCATCGTCTTTTTCGCTGGAATAGGCGATCAGGGAAGACTTATTCAACGCGGCCCGCCTGTGGAACCGGGTTGATTTCTCAATATCTGCCTATATACTATCTGCTCATGACAGATATCAACACCCGAGCGCTCGATCGCGAGCTGAAACGGGGGGCCGCCGAGCTGCTCATCCTTTCACTGCTCGACGCGCGACCCCGTCATGGTTATGAGCTGAGTAAATTGATCCAAACGCGCTCCGGCGGCCGGATCACGTTTCACATCGATTCTCTCTATCCCTTGCTCTATCGTCTCGAGGAGCGTGGCTGGATCAAGGGGGCCTGGGTCGAGAAGCCCGACGAGAGACGCCGCCGTTTCTACAAAGTCACGCCTGAGGGACGGCGCGTGCTGGCCCAGCAGCGGAAGACCTGGGCCGCATTCGTGGAGGCTGTGGGGCTCATCACGGGAGAGGAACATGCCTGACTGGACACCACACGTCCGCCCGCGTTTATCGAACCTGCGCCTCTCGCCCACTCGCGAGGCCGAGATCGTCGAAGAGCTCTCGCAACATCTCGAAGACCGTTATCGCGAGTTGATTGCGGGTGGAATGCCCCCTGACGAGGCCGTCCGGGTGGCGCTGGCCGATTTCAGGGACGGCCACGATCTCGCGGAGTCCCTGGCGCCACTCCGGCAGGCGCATCCCTCGGCGGCGATCACACCGGGAGCCCCCGGCGGCCGATTGCTCAGCGATCTCCGGCAAGACCTGCGGTACGCCGCGCGCACGCTCTGGAAGCGGCCCGGCTTCACCGTCGTCGTCGTTCTCATGCTCGCGATCGGCATCGGTTCGAATGCCGCCATCTTCTCGGTGATCAATGCGGTGCTGCTTCGGCCGCTGCCCTTCCCACACAGCGAGCAGTTGGTGTCCTTGCACACACGGTATCTGCCCCCGACCGGCTATGACTATCGGTATTTCGCCCTGTCGGGGCCGGAGTTCGCCGATCTCCGCGGCCGCGTCAATGCGTTCGCCGCCATCGCCGCCTACCAGTCCGGCAGCCGTAATCTGAGGCGTGAGAATGGAGCAGCGGAGCGCGTCCTCAGCATGAGCGTGACCTCGGGATTCTTCGACGTGCTCGGCGTCAGGCCGATCCACGGGCGGGCCTTCACCGAAGAGGAAGCGCAGCGCGGGGCCGCCTGCCTGGCTGTTCTGAGTCACGGCGCCATAGATGAATCCGCCGGCGCCATCGGCTCGACGATCAGGCTCGACGATGCGCCATGCGAAGTGATCGGCGTCATGCCGGAGGGCTTCGGATTTCGTGACGATCGCGTGAAAGTGTGGACGGCGCTGCGGGTCAGTACCGAGGAAGGCAGTCGAAATAGTCACGGACTGCGCGCCATCGCTCGGCTGCGCGATGGCGTCAGCCTTGAGCAGACCGATGCGCAGTTGCAGTCTCTGCGCGGGTACTGGTCGAAGGAGTATCCCGATCAATACGCGAAGGGACATTTCGCCGTTATCCAGCCGCTGCACAAGTATCTGGTCGGCGATCAGCGCGACGCCCTGGTTCTGCTCGCCGGCGCCGTCCTCTTCGTGCTGCTGATCGTCTGCGTTAATCTGGCGGCGCTGCTGATTTCGAATGGAGAAACGCGGCGGCGAGAATTTGCCATGCGGTATGCGCTCGGAGCCGACCGCCGGCGCCTCATTCGGCAGATGATCACCGAGGCGATGCTGCTGGCCGTCATCGGAGGCGTCATCGGCGTCACGCTCGCGAACGCGCTGCTGACAGGACTCCTGGCGCTCTATCCGCGGCGGCTGCCGGTCTCACCGGCCATCACGATCGACTCCGCGGCGATGCTCTACACCTGTGCTCTGGTCATCCTGGCCGGGCTCCTGGTCGGTCTGGTCCCCGCGCTGCAGGCGACCGGCGTGCGGATGCAGGAGATCCTGAGCACGGATTCCCGCACCGCGGCCTCGTCCCGCCGCGCGGTCGCCGTCCGTTCCGCACTGGTGATCGGCCAACTGGCTTTGAGCATGATCCTACTGGTCAGCGCGCTGCTGCTGCTGCGATCCTATCAGCAGCTACAGCGCGCCGATCTGGGCCTTGAAGCGGATCACGTGCTGACTTTTAACGTGGCCATTCCGGCCGGTCGCGAGCGTGACCCCGCTGCCGCGAGGCGGAGATTGGCTGCGATCGAAGAGCAGCTCGCGGCCATCCCCGGGGTCGAGGCCGCGGGCGCGATTTCAAGCCTCCCGCTGGTATGGGCAGGACCGACCGATACCTTCGTTATTGAAGGCCGGCCCGCGCCCCCGCCAGGGGAGCCGGCGCGGGAAGCCCGCGTCGTGATGACTACCCCACGAATGTTTCGCGCCCTCGGCATTCCGTTGAAACGCGGCAGACTTTTAGCCGACAGCGACGTCGCCGGTCAACCATCCGTCGCAGTCATTAACGAAACCGCCGCGCGTCTCTACTGGTCCGGCGACGATCCGATCGGAAAGACGATTAACCGTTCCATTCAGATCGTCGGAATCGTGGGCGATGTCCGGGCGATTGGCCCCGGTGATCCGGCTCCGCCCGCCGTTTACTTTCCAATCGCCCAGGCGCCGGGGCCTCCGTACGAAGGCGGCGGCTCCTGGGCCATGACCTTTATCGTCCGCGCGCCGGGGAATCCGACTGCGATCACGGCGTCGGCGCGCGCGGCGGTGGTTTCCGTCGATGCCGGACTGCCGCTGGCTGACATCCGGACTATGTCCGAGATCGTCTCGGCAGCCTCCGGCCAGCCACGATTCACTACTCTCGTCATATCGTTCTTGGCGGTCATCGCGTTTTTCCTCGCCGCTCTCGGGCTCTACGGAACCCTCGCGTACAGTGTCGAGCAGCGAGTCCGCGAGATCGGCGTCCGCGTCGCGCTCGGCGCGGACCAACGCGAGATCATGCGGTTGATAATCGGCCACGGCCTGCGCCTCGCCCTGGCGGGCGTTGCCGTCGGCGTGCCATCAGCGCTGGCCTTGACGCGGCTGATGGGTGGAATGCTGTTCGGTGTGTCGAGCACCGATCCGGTGACGTACCTCGCGGTCGTGGTGATGCTGGTGATCTCGGCTCTGCTGGCGAGCTACCTGCCGGCTCGGCGCGCCACCCGTGTGGACCCGATCATCGCGCTGCGCGCGGAGTAGCCGCCGGTTCTTGAGAATCTCGGCGGAGGGCGACGAGTCGCCGCCCTCCGCCGGATTTCATTGTCCCCAGACCCTGACATAGTCGACCAACATTCGTTGCGGAAAGACCGTGCTGGCGTTCGGACTGCCGACGAAGTTGCCTCCGACCGCCACGTTGAGGATCAGGAAGAACGGCGCCTGGAACTCCGAGGTGCCGTTGATCCCGCTGGCGATGTTGCCTTCATGGTACTGGACTCCGTCCACGTACCATTTGATGGCGGTGGCGGTGCGGGAGATGGCGAAGACATGGAAGCCGGCCGCCAGGGAAGCGGCGGAACTGTAGGACCCGCTGTAGTAGGCATACTCGTTGCTGGGGCCGCTCCAGTGCATGGTGCCGATATTCACGAATGGATTCTGGCCACGCATCTCCATAATGTCGATCTCGCCGCAGTAAGGCCATCCGATGCTGCTGATACTGGAACCCAGCATCCAGAACGCGGGCCAGATGCCCTGACCCTGGGGAACCTGGATCCTGGCTTCGACCCAGGTATTGACGCCGAACGTCCGGCGCCCCTGGGTCTTGAGCCGAGCCGAGGTATAGGCGCTCCCCCCCAGGCTCTCGCGGCGGGCCTCGATGACCAGCATCCCATTCTCGATTCGCGCGTTCTGCGAGCGGTTGGTGTAGTTCTCCAGTTCATTGTTGCCCCACCCGCTGTTGCCGAGATCGTAGGTCCAATTCGAGGTGTTGATCGCCGTCCCGGTGAACTCGTCCGACCAGATCAACCGCGGAAAGCCGGCGGGCGCGTTCGTGATCGGCTGGTCGCCGATGACGGATCCCCAGGTGAAGATCTCCGAGGCGCCGGCCTCCGCCCGATCCGCCACCAGCGGCGCCGCCGCGTCCCGGTTCAGATCGGCGCTGACGAACCGCTCGGTCCCTTTGGCCATCAGCGTGAAGGCCCCGCCGCCGAGGTCGGTCCACACGAAATACTCCAGGGTGCCGGCCGAGGTCCGGCCAGCCACCAGCGGCGCGGAGGGATCCCGGCTCAGGTCGGCACTCACATACGCGCCGGTTCCGACCGACTTCAACGCAATGAATCCGCTGCCCGCGTCGATCACCTGGAATTGCTCCCATCCGTTGACTTCAGTGCGGTCGGCGACCAGCGGGGCCCAGGACCCGCGATTGAGATCCGCCGAAACATAGAGCCCCGTCGCGGCGGACTTTAACCAGATGATTCGACCGACCGGCGCCCCGGCCAGGGCCGTCATCGTCATCATCATCGCGGCCAGCGCTACTAACAATACCTTCCCTGTACTCTTCAGGTACTGATGGTTGTGGACATTACCGTGATTCATATCTTTTCTCCTTTTTTGATTGTGGGAAATAGGCTTTCGTAAAGGTGTCGCAATCAGCTCTCCCGATAGTGCCCATACCCCGATAGTCCCCGATAATGCCCGATGGTGATTAACGACACCGGTTGACACACCAATGCCCTGGCTCATCACAAGCCACATTAAAGAAGTGAGTTACTGCTCTTCGCCGATGACGAGGATGAGTCCGGCTCTGGCGAACTGGCGCCGATTACCTCAGTCGGCGCGATCTTTAATCAATGGCTGAGTCCCATGTTTTAGCTTTAAATTGTGAGCTTCCGCTTGAATTCGGCGTCAGTAGATAACAACAAGCAATGGGCGTCAACGGCAATACGGTTACGTAACCTGTTACGTAACCGTTAGGTAGCCTCTGCGGAAGGGTGGATCTATTTTGAGACCGTCTTGGTTCCCGAGGAGGTCTATTTGGCGGCCATGGCCTCGACCTCCAGCCTCCATTTGGGATCGAGCAGCCGACAGCAGACCACGGTCAGGGACGGCTGGTGGTCGCCCAGATACTTCATCCGCAGCCGCACGTTGGCTTCATCGTCCTCCGGATCCGCCAGGTAGGTTCGAATCGAGACCAGATCCTGGTAACCCATTCCGGCCGATTGCAGGATCGCGCCCAGATGCTTCCAGATGAGCTCGCCCTGTTCCTCGAACGAATCCGGCATGGTCACGCCGTCGGCGAGATAGCCGTTGAGGCCGCTGATGATCAGCAGCCGCGAATCTCCGCGAATCTCGACCGCATGGCTATA
>DATEFT010000074.1:0-2745 GCA_035280505.1 Blastocatellia bacterium
CCCGAACCCGCCGAAAACCCGCCGCCGTGCAGCCACACCAGCACCGGCCGCTTTCGATTATCGTTGATGCCCGGCGTCCAGATGTTGACCCGTAGACAGTCTTCGTTGGGGATTCCATCGTCCCATTCGAACATGAAAGCGGTCTCGTCGTTCGCCCACCCGCCGCGCGGCCCCTGTGGACAGACCCAGCCGAAGTACATCGAACTGCGCAATCCCGTCCAGGGCGTCGGTTTCGTGGGCGGCAGAAATCGGGCGCTGCCCGCCGTGGTCCCGGCATAGGGAATGCCTTTGAACGTATAGATGCCGTTGCGGGTGAAGCCGCGAACTTTGCCGGCGGTGGTCTCGACGATCGATTTGGAGTCCGAGGCCACGATGCTGCCATCCCCGGCCTTCGGTGGCGCTTTCACTGTCTCCGCCTCCGTGTTCGAGGCGATGGGCAGTAAGGAGCCGGCGGCGGTCCCTCCGGCTAAGGTGGCGGCACCCTTGATCCAAGCGCGCCGTGCGAGGCGCTTTTGCGCCGCTTCTCGATTAGGCCTCTGGTCATCCATAAAATGCCTCCTCTTGGCGAATCTGCCGGGCGCCGTCACCGCCCCGGCACATTCCGGTGTTCATGATTTGAGTGAGTTAAGATTGTTGGGGCCGGATCATACCACATCTACGATCCCCGCCAAATTGTTTGATTTCCCGCTGAGAGAAATCTATGATGGCCGGGTCATCAAGTTAACATCGTATCAGACATTAATCTTTCTCAGGCCGTCAGTTCATTCGATTCGGGAAGGGGTGCTACGAATTTGATGATCGTGCAACGTGAATCGAGGCCTGGGCGGCCACCGGTGAGCTTCAATGAGTGATTTAATCCGATTCGGCGTGAGCGCCGACGAAGACCTGCTGCAAAGCTTCGATCGCCTATCCGCGACCCGCGGCTACGGCAATCGATCCGAAGCCATCCGCGACCTGATGCGCGATGCGCTCGTTCAGGCCCGAATTGAGACCCAGCCCGATAAGACGGAGGTCATGGGCAGTCTCACGCTGGTCTATGATCATCACGCCCGGCAGATCACCGACCGGATGGCCGACTTGCAGCATGCCACCCATAATCTGGTCGTCTCCGTGCTGCACGTCCATCTCAGTCACGACGACTGCATGGAAGTGATCGTTCTCCGCGGGCCGGCCAAGGAGGTCCGCAATCTCGCCGATTCGTTGCTCAGCCTGAAGGGCGTCAAGCATGGCAAACTCTTCCTGACGCTTCCCTCAGGCCGCATCGCCAGGCGCGGAAAGGTCCAGCACCCGCATCGACATTCTCACAAACATGGAACGCCGTCTAAAAGTTTCGGCGCCTGAAAGCGCCGGCTGAGGCCCCGGTCCCGCCGCCTCCGCGGCGGAGCCGTTTGAGTCTTCTTCTCGATTAGTGCCACGAATCATATGAGAGTGCCACTGCCAAGCGACTGATCGATTCGGGCACCTCCGGGTTCACTTTAGAGGAGGTCATGATGTCCAAATTTTCAGTGATCGTTTTGACCCTGGCGCTGTTCGCCGCTTCGATCGCCGGGGCCCAATCGCCCGGCCGCCAGATCTCTTCCGGCGGACGCACGCTCTCCGGCGTCATCGCCACGCGCAAGAACGAGGCGGTTGTGGGAGCCACCCTCAGCATTCGCTCGGCCTCGGGCGAAGAGAAGGTCGTAAGTGACGGCCAGGGCGCTTTTCAACTCTCCGTGCCCGCCGGTCCGCTGACCATCCGGGTCGAAGGGCGGAACATCGTTCCGCTGGAACGGACCATCGGCGCCGGCGAGAAGACTGAAAACCTGAGGCTCGAGATCGATTACGTGATCCCGCCGGTTCATGACAGCGTGGTGATCGAATCCTCGGCTCTCGACCCGAGTATCGATCGCCGCAACGACACGATCTACAAGGATACGCTCTTCTCGCGGGACGATCAGATCTTTCATACGCTCGACGCCGGGATCAATGCCGGGCAGCACGAAGGCGGCGGCAAGTCGGTCGAGGTTCGGCGCTTCGGGTTCAATATGGATCATGGCGGAGTCAACGGCGGTCTGAAGGTCCTGGTCGACGACGTGCAACAGAATCAGGGGTCTCAGGGCCACGGACAGGGCTATCTGGGCGCGCTCAAATCGCTGACGCCCGAGTTGATCCAGGACGTCAACATCCTTAACGGCCCGTTCAGCGCCGAGTACGGAGATTTTTCGGGGCTCGGCGTGGTCCATATCCGCTTGAAAGAGTCGCTGCCCGATCAGGTGACGGCGCGGTTCCAGGGCGGATCCTTCAATACCTTCCGCACTTTTCTCGCTTATAGCCCGCACTTGAAGACCGGCAATACTTTCATCGCCTATGAGGGCTCTCGCACCGACGGCCCGTTCCTGAGCCCGCTGCGCTACAAACGCGACAACCTCACGGGCAACTACACCGTGGCGCTGGCCAATCGGCAGTCGCTCGGCTTTAAGTTCAACTTCGGCCGGAACGATTTCTTTTCGTCCGGCCAGCTCCCGCTCGATGAAGTGGCCGCGGGGCGGCTGGACCGGTTCGGATTTCTCGATCCGGACTCCGGCGGCCGGGTTCGGCTCGGCACGACCGGCATCTATTACCGCAAGGAGTGGGCTTCGGGCGACAATCTCAAGCTCGACGGCTTTCTGGGGCGCTCGCTCTTCGATCTCTATTCCAACTTCACCTTCTTCCTGAATGACGAGGTCAACGGCGACGGCATTCAACAGCACGATTCCCGGTTGCAGG
>DATEFT010000075.1:0-9135 GCA_035280505.1 Blastocatellia bacterium
CACCTGATGCGTTGCGGTCTCGCCCATGCTGGCGGGCAGTCCGAGCGTGGTGACGTCGAATCCGTATCCCACGAGCGGATCGCGATGAAAGTTGGAGTAGGTGAAGCCGTAGCGGAAGGTCACCAGCGTGGTGGGGCTGAAGGTATGGTTGAGCTCGGCCACCATCGCATGCGTGCGCGTGGCGCTCGGACCGCCGGTCCAGTAGGCCGGGTTGTCGTCCCCGAACAGGTTCGGATTGGTCCCGTTGTTGCGAGCCTGACTGTAGCGGCCGCTGGCACTCGTTCTCTCGTTGAAGTTGTGATTGAGCTTGATGTTGATCTGATGTCCGGAATTCTGGTTGACCCCGCTGCCGAACCAGTTCGCGGTGTTGGTGAAGGCGGCGCCCTGCTGGTTGGGCAGCGGCAGGTAGCTGAGCGCCTTGAGCGCGACCGGATCGAGCATGGATTGTGGAATAACGTTGCATGGCGATCCGGCATTCTGGTCTTGCCGATTTTGGGCATTCACCGGCAATGGGACGCCCGCCGCGTCACACCTGAACCGTTGCCGTACGGTACCTGCGGAGGTGGTGACCGTGTCGAACGGATTGTAGATCGTCACCGGATCGCCGGAGTTCGTGAACGTCTGCGAGAAGTCACCCTGGCGCTGCCGCGCGGTCGGAACCGTAATCGTCGAGGTGGTCGGGCTCTCCTGCTTCGTGTATTCGTAACCGCCGAAGAAGAACGTCTTGTTTCGAATGATCGGTCCGCCCAGAACTCCGCCGAATTGATCACGGTGGAAGGCGGGCAGGGCGCGCCCGGCCCGGTTGGCGAACCAGTCGTTCGCGTTCAACGCGTTATCGCGGAGAAAGTAGTAACCGGTGCCGTGTAAGTCGTTCGCGCCGGAACGGGTCACCATGTTCACCACCGCGCCACCAGTCTGGCCGTACTCCGCCGAGAAGAAGTTCGTCTGCATCTTGAACTCCTGCACCGTATCCACGGAAGGCGAGAACTTCAGATCCGTAACGCCGGAGTTCTGCTCGACGGTCACGACGGTCACGCCGTCCACGAGGACATCCGAGGTCGAGTTGCGCGAGCCGTTGGCGACGAAATTGGTACTCGAGTCGCCGCGCCGCCCGCCGGAGCCCACCACGCCGGGCGTGAGATAGACCAGGCTCATCGAGTCACGGCCCAGGTTGGGTAATGACAGGATGTACTTGTTCTCGATCACCTGACCGAGATTCGAAATCGTCGTATTCACCAGCGGCGCGGCGCCCTGGACCTCGACGACTGACGACACCTCGCCCACTTGCAACTGAACGTCGATCGTTGCCTGCTGCTGAACCAACAGCGGAAATGCGCGTTGAGAATACCCTCTGAAGCCTTTGGCTTCCACGGTCATCGTGTATTGGCCGGGCGGTAGAGCGCTCACATAATACCGGCCTTGAGAGTCGGTGGTCGTCGGGTGCTGCACGTTGCGCTCAGCTTCCGTGATTATGACTTTCGCGTTGGGCACCGCGGCGCCGCCCGGGTCGGTGACGACTCCGCGAACCGCGGCGGTAAAAGACTGGGCCCAGGCGGGACCGGTCACTAGCAAGAGAAAACAGCCGATTCTCGTCATCGATGCGAGGAATTTCATAGAACCTCCGTTCGTCTGATGAATTGGCGATCTGGTTAGATTCGGCAAGAGGGAAAATAAAACTATCCCTGCGGTTGTCATATTTAACCTCCATTGCGTTCTTGCTTGAGTGGAAGGATGACAGCCATCGCTGGTTGCGCGCTGCCCGAATCTATTGAATGTAATCGCTAGATCTTAACTGCGCGCAATTTACTCTATAATCTCATGGACGGCAAGGAATTTTGGTTTGGCCGCTGAGAAGCTAACTATTTGTATGGATAATTATATCTCACTGAGATTTTAGTGATGGACAGGTACAAGTAGATGATGGACTATCATCTTTAAATTGCTAGTCAACGCGCTGGCAGTTCATCGACTGTTAGTAGCAGGTCGCGAGGCAATGAAAGACCTCATTTTTAAATAAGCTCGAGTCTGAAAGATTCGACACCTCAATGAACAGGTCGCGGCGGAGATTCTCGCGCTGCGAGCCCGTGACGGCGCCGGCGCGCCGAACACCTATCGTCTTTTAGCGACGTGGTCCCGAGCTTCACTCTGACCAGTTCCACGGCGCCGGGGGTCACGCGCCGGTTCAGCCGGCTTTCGGACTATGTCCGCGCATCAATCGAGGCCCGCATTTATGATGGCGTTCATTACCGGACTTCGGGAGAGGTTGGGGCCGCGATGGGGCGTCAAATCGGGGAGTACGTCGTTAAGAACTGCCTGAAGCCGGTTCCCTAAGTGGAAAAATTCGGATTGAGCCGCGCCGTTCACACAGGACGACAGCATCAGAACGAACTGGCAATTGTGTGAATATTACTATCGTATCAGGGGACCACATCCGCCAGGTTCGGTTCCGGAAGGGATGATGCTGATAAACGCGCGATTAGGCCGAAAACGGCTCCTGGTTTTGAGAATCGCTGGACTTTAATCCTCCAATTAGTTTAGGATTAGTAGCTCGGTCGAAAATCGTGCCCTGGCCAAACTCAGTTGTGGAACACAATCCAAGCTGTGCGCATACCTTAAATAGCTAGCTTCTCTGACCCCCCCCGTTGGCTGGCTCTTCGCATTTTAACACGCTGATAAGTAACTCACAGGCTCATCAAGCCTTGTTTCGCCTCAAGTGTGTTTCTTATCGCTCCATGAGCGCCGTTCGCGGCCCCGCTGGACCTCAGCGTTGGGTGTCGCGGTCAGCATTCATTTACCTATACTACTGAACTTAGGTCGACATGAGATCTTCATCTGGAAAACACTTCATTGCGCTTGATCACGTCAGAGCCCTGGCCGCATCGATCGTTTTTGCATGGCATTTCACCCATGCCAGTAATGGCTACCCGGTCCCCTTCAACTATACTCCGGCACTATTCCCATTTTCGATCCTTGATGAGGGGCACATGGGAGTCGCTCTTTTCATGACTCTCAGCGGCTACTTGTTTGCCAAGCTCCTTGACGGTAAATCCATTAACTACAAGGCCTTTATTTGGAATCGTGTGCTTCGCATCTTTCCGTTACTGATGGTTGTGATTGTGATTGCCGGTATCATCAATATCCGCAATGGTCAGAGCCTTTCCAGTTATGTCGACGCTCTTGCAAAAGGCTTCTATCTTCCGACCCTTCCTAACGGCGGATGGTCGATTATGGTGGAGTGCCACTACTATGTAATTCTCCCTCTGCTTCTCTGGATGCAAATAAAGTCCAAGCTGTGGCCGCTCCCCATCATTGTCGGATCTATTGCACTCCGCTGGTATCTCTATCATGGGAGCGGTGAAATCCAGTCCTTGGCTTACTGGACAATTGTTGGTCGAATCGATCAGTTTGTCCTGGGCATGCTTGCCTATCAACTCCGTCATCGCTTCGCCCGTCGCCACCTGATTGCCGTGGGAACGATCGTGGCGTTTATGCTGATCTATTGGTATTTTGA
This sequence comes from Blastocatellia bacterium, assembly GCA_035280505.1. Lineage (GTDB taxonomy): Bacteria > Acidobacteriota > Blastocatellia > RBC074 > RBC074 > JAKEHZ01. Next base: position 3,512 of record DATEFT010000075.1, read on the forward strand.
TTTCCTGGGAGGCTTCTATCTGAACCGTTCATACCCATGGCTCTGGATCATTCTTCCGACCATCGAAGGGATCGCCTCCGCCATCAGTATCGCCTGGTATGACAATTCATTCACCCACTCGACATCCGGAGTTTCGAAGTTTATCGGGCGTCTGGGGGAATATTCCTACTCCATTTATCTGCTTCACTTCTTCGTGGTGTTCGATCTCGCCAGGTATGTGAATGAGCAGATCATGAAGATCTCCAATTTCTATGTGGCCTGCCTGTGGTCATTTTTCTGCTTTGTCTTGATGGTGATCCCGGGATATCTCAGCTTTCGCCTGATTGAAGCGCCTTTCCTCAAACTGAGAAGATCCTATGTCAAGGGGGCTCACCGGGAGAGCGATCAAGCGGGCCATCTGGCAAAATTTGGCGAGAGTCAGCGAGATCTGGATCAGGTTTCTCGTTAGGTGGCGACTCGGAAAAGATCTTCTACCAATCTCAGCCAACCTTTTCGGCTCTTTGGGGACTCGTATCTCGCCGTCGGTACTGCGCCGGGATCGGCCAATTGGCGGGAGTCGGCCGCCTTAAAAACAGCACCGCGCGGGTTCAAATCTATTAATGAAAAATCCGATTTGGATTAGTCGGCGGATATACTGATAATCCCGTCGGCCGGGTCGATCCGTTGGGGCCGGCAGTGGAGTGCGTGATCACAAGGTAAAGTATTATTCGACGTAAAGGATGGTGTCGGCTATGTCTAAAATCAGAGGACTCCGGTGGTGGATGATCGGGCTGATTATGCTGGGCTCGGTCATCAACTACCTGACGCGAAGCACACTCTCGGTCGCGGCGCCGACGCTGCTGAAAGACCTGCAGATCGGCACGCAACAGTATTCGTGGGTCGTCGGCACGTTCCAGGGGGCGATCATGCTGCAACCGCTCTGCGGCTATGTGCTGGATGTGATCGGGCTGAAGAGCGGCTACGCGCTATTCGCCGTCGCGTGGTCGCTCATCAGCATGGCGCACGGGCTGGCGCACAACTGGCAAATGCTCGCGGGCTTGCGCGGCCTGTTGGGGCTGGCCGAGGGCTCGGCGAATCCGGCCGGGATGAAGGCGACGGCGGAGTGGTTCCCGGCTCAGGAGCGCGGACTGGCGGGAGGCGTCTACAACATCGGCGCTTCATTCGGCTCGATGCTCGCGCCGCCCCTCGTCGCCTGGGCGATCTTGCAATACAACTGGCAGGCCGCGTTCGTGCTGACGGGGGCGCTGGGATTGGTGTGGGTGGTCGCGTGGTTGGCGCTCTATCACCCGCCGGAGAAACATCCCTCGCTCTCATCGGCGGAGTTCGACTACATCGCCGCCGGTCAGGAGCAGCATTTGCGGCATGACGGGACCCGGCCTGCGGTGTGGTCGTTGCTGCAACGGCGGAACTTCTGGGGCATCGCGCTGCCGCGCTTTCTGGCCGATCCGACGTGGGGCACGCTGACGTTCTGGATGCCGCTCTACCTGTCGCAGACGCGAGGCTGGGACTTGAAGCAGATCGCGCTCTTCGCGTGGCTCCCGTTTCTGGCGGCGGACATCGGGTGCATCTTCGGCGGGACTTTCAGTCTCTGGCTGCAAAAGTACTGGCGCATCAGCCTCATCAACGCGCGGCGCGCGGCCTTCACACTCGGCGCGGTCATGATGCTCGGCGTGGGATTCGTCGGCACGGTGCAAAGCCCGTATGCCGCGATTGCGCTGCTCAGCCTCGCCGGCTTCGCCCATCAGACCTTATCCGTGACCGTGATCACGATGTCTTCGGATCTGTTCAGGAAGAACGAAGTGGCGACGGTCGCGGGGATGGCGGGCACGTTCGGCAACGCCGGGCTGCTGATCTTTTCGCTGTTGATCGGGGCCCTGGTGCTGAAGATCGGCTACACGCCGTTCTTCGTCTGCCTGGGCCTGCTGGATGTCGTCGGCGCGGTGATTTTGTGGACAGTGGTCCGAGCCGACGTGAAGGCCGCCCAGGCGGTCGAGGCTTGAAAACGGGAGGCGCGTTCCAGATGAGAAATCCGGTTGCCGTTATCCAAAATCCGATCCTGCGCGGATTCAATCCCGACCCTTCGATCGTGCGGGTCGGTGACGATTACTACATCGCCACCTCGACGTTTGAATGGTTCCCCGGGGTGCAGCTTCACCACTCGCGAGACCTCAGGCATTGGCGCCTGCTGACGCGCCCGCTGAACCGTCCGAGTCAGTTGAATATGTTGGGGGATCCGGATTCATGCGGCGTGTGGGCCCCCTGCCTGACGCATCATGACGGGTTGTTTCACTTGATCTACACCGACGTCAAGCGATACGGGCGCACGTCGCAGCCGGGCAGCGTCGGCGCGGGGCTGCGCGATATGCACAACTACCTGGTGACCTGCCCGACGATCGACGGCGAGTGGTCGGACCCGATCTACCTCAACAGCAGCGGCTTCGACCCGTCGCTCTTTCACGACGACGACGGGCGCAAATATCTGGTGAACATGCTCTGGGATCACCGGCCGGGCCAGAATCGGTTTGGCGGCATCGTGCTGCAGGAGTACTCGCCCTCGGAAGGCCGGTTGATCGGCGAGCGGCACCGCATTTTCACCGGAACCTCCATCGGTTTCACCGAAGCGCCGCACTTGTACCGGCGCCACGGCTATTACTACCTGATCACGGCCGAGGGCGGCACGGGCTGGGGGCATGCGGTGACCATGGCTCGTTCGCGCGAGTTGCCGGGGCCGTACGAGCTGCACCCGGACACGTATCTTCTGACGGCGCGCAACCGCCCGGACGCGGAGTTGCAACGCGCCGGACACGCCGATCTCGTCGAGACCCAGCACGGCGAGACCTACATGGTCTATCTCTGCGGCCGCCCGCTCCGAAATCGCGGGCGCTGCACGCTGGGGCGCGAGACGGCCATTCAACGGATGGTGTGGGGCGCGGACGACTGGTTGTATACGGAGGGCCGCGACGCCTTCCCCCAGCGCGAAACCGCCGCCCCGGAGTTGCCGCCGCACCCCTTCCCGCCCTCGCCGCCGCGCGAAGATTTCGACGGTCCCGGGTTACCCGGCGAGTTTCAATGGTTGCGCTCGCCGTGGCCGGACGAACTGTTCAGCCTGAGCGCCCGGCCCGGCTACTTGCGCCTGTTCGGGCGTGAGACGACCGGCAGCCTGTTTCGCCAGGCCCTCGTCGCGCGGCGGCAGCAGGCACACTGCTACAGCGCCGTCACGGCCGTTGAATTCGAGCCGCAACACTATCAACAACAGGCCGGGCTGATCTGTTACTACAACGGCAGCAAGTTCCACTACCTGTACGTCTCGACGGATGAGGTCGTCGGCAAACACCTCCGCGTCATGACGTGTCACCCGGAGTTGCCGGACATGTTCACCGCGCCGATTCCCATCGCCGCCGCCGGGCCCGTCCACCTGCGGGTGGAAGTGGATTACGAACGGCTGCGCTTCGCGTTTCGCGTCGGCGGCGAGTGGCAGTGGCTGCCGGAGCAGTTCGATGCGAGCATCCTCTCCGACGAGGCCGGCCCGCCGGGCCCGCCGAATTTCACCGGCGCGTTTGTCGGGATGTGCTGTCAGGACTATGCCGGCACGGGGTACCCGGCCGATTTCGACTATTTTGAATATCGCGAGCGTGAATTCTCCGCCGCGCCTTTGCTTGGTGCTTACTAACTACCTGGCTCACAAAGTTGGTTTACAAACAGCGAAACACGAGAAATACGCGAAAAGTATTTGATTCCGCGTATTTTGCGTATTTCGCTGTTTCGAATAAAAATTCAAGAAACTTACCTTGCTATTTGTTTGGGTATCCCAAAACGTGGATATCGCAAGCTCTGATTCCATGACTGCGATTAAATATGCTTGACTTGTGCTCATCATGGTGTTAAATGAGCAAGTCATTTAGTGGTTTTGTCAAAAAATAGAGTACATAAGATTTTAGTTAGAGGCTCCTTCAGGGTAGCTGAGAGAAAGGAACCGGTTCGTTCCCTGGCATCCTTCTATAAGCGGTCGTTTGTTCTCCAGTCGAACTAAATTCTTTTTCTTCAGTGCCATGCACATCAGCACTCGTGTATGGGCTTTCTGCGTGCCTCACCCGGCGGTTGGGGGGAGAAGAGATGATGGTGACCTCCAACGGCCTTCTCGTCGTGAATAATTACTAATCACTAGCTAAGCTGCGATGAAATCTTGGTGTTGAGTCAGTCCGTGGCGGTTTCACGGATCAGCTTTGCCTCGCCCGGTTGTCGCTCCGCGCGTTCGGTAGGGGCTATCCAATCTTGAGAAGTCGGCTGCAGCGCGCAATCCAGTCCGTTGCGCTGCGCCAAGCAGCTCGCATCAAAGGAGGTCATCAGCAATGTACGTACAGGGATCGAGAATCTGCTCATTAGTTATCTTGCTCCTGCTGTTCAGTTATGGTGTCGGTTATGCGCAGGATACGGGCGCCATTGTCGGCACGGTGAAGGAAACAACCGGATCGGTAATCCCCAATGCCAAGGTGAAGATCACCAATCTGGGAACGGGGAACGCCCGGGAAATCACCTCTGACAACGGTGGGCGCTACGTCGTGGAGTCGCTTCCGATCGGCGTTTATGACATCACCGTCGAGATGTCGGGTTTCAAGCGGGTCGCCCACAGGGCAATCAAGCTGAATGTGGCTGACCGGTTGAGCATCGACATCGTGATGGAGGTCGGCCAGGTCGCGGAAGAGGTGACGGTCGAGGGCGGGCAGCCGGTGGTTCAAACGGAGACCGGAGCGGTCAATTACCTGATCTCCGGCAGTCAGGTCACGGAGTTGGCCGTCAACGGGCGCAACTTCGTCCAACTGGCGACGCTGGTTCCGGGAACCTCCTCCACCAACCGTTCGGATGTGATCGGGGTTGGAGTGACGGGTAACAAGGGCGTCGCCTTTAACGGTCTGGGCCAGGGGTATAGCGGCTGGCTCGTCGATGGCGCGCAGAATACCGACGTCGGCAACCAGAATTCACTGAGCACCTACCCGGCGATGGAGGCCATCGGAGAGTTCAGAATTCTGAGCTCAAACTATAGCGCGGAATATGGCACGACCGGTGGAGCCAATGTGGTGGCGGTCACCCGGTCGGGCTCGAAAGATTTTCATGGCAGCGCCTACGAGTTCGGTCGCAATGACGTCTTCGATGCGCGGAACTTCTTCGATACCAAGCGCGCGCCGCTGCGATACAACAACTTCGGCTATACTCTGGGCGGGCCGTTCTTCATCCCCGGCAAGTACAACACGTCCAAGGAGAAAGACTTCTTCTTCTGGTCTCAGGAGTGGCGGATCATTCGTCGCGGGACGACCGTCCAGGCGCAAGCGCCGACGGATGCCATGCGGAACGGTAATTTCAGCGAGTTGCTCAATCCCAGCAATCCGTTTACGAACAGCGCGGTCCAGATCATCGACCCGACGACCGGCAATCCGTTCCCGGGGAACATCATCCCGACGGGTCGCATCAATACCACGGCCAGGACTCTGTTGGACCAGGTCATTCCCTTGCCCAATCGTAGCGGGCAGGCGCTCAATTATGCTGCTTCGCCCAGCGTGCCGACCAACTTCCGCCAGGAGCTGCTTCGCGCCGACCATCATTTCAATGAGCGAATCAATGTCATGGTT
>DATEFT010000076.1:0-7184 GCA_035280505.1 Blastocatellia bacterium
GGCCGTCCGCCGGCCGCAGCTCTCGACCGTCGAACAGATCGTCGCCTCGCTGGCGCCCTATGACGAAGCGGAGATCCGGAAGACGGCGCTGGTCGCGGCCGCCCGCGAAGCGCGCGAGAAACTCTTCGATGAGTCGTTGCCCGAAAAGACGACGATCGCAACCAAACGCACCATGGCCGCCCACCTCAACTCGGCGCTGGCCGATGAGATGTTGCGATTCCCGGAGATTCTCGTCTTCGGCGAGGACGTCGGTAAAAAAGGCGGAGTCTATTACGTCACGCAAGGACTGCAGAAGAGATTCGGAGTGACGCGGGTCTTCGACACCCTGCTCGACGAGACGACGATTCTGGGCTTCGCTCAGGGCGCGGCGCTGGCCGGACTGCTGCCGATCCCGGAGATTCAATACCTGGCCTACCTGCACAATGCGCTCGACCAGATTCGCGGCGAGGCCTGCTCGTCATCGTTCTTCTCTTCGGGGCAGTTCAAAAACCCGATGGTCGTCCGCATCGCCGGTCTGGCCTATCAGAAAGGGTTCGGCGGCCATTTTCACAACGACAACTCGATCGGCGCGCTGCGCGACATCCCCGGATTGCTGCTCGCCGTCCCCTCACGCGGGGACGACGCGGCCAGGATGCTGCGAGGATGCATCGCGACGGCCCGCGCCTGCGGAAGAGTCGCCTGCTTTCTGGAACCGATCGCCCTCTATCATGAAAAAGACCTCTACGCGGACAGCGACAGCCAATGGCTCTTCGACTATCCGCCGCCCGATCAACTGCTGCTGCCCGGCGAGGTCGGCGTCTATCATCCCGAAGCCAAAGACCTGTTGATCGTCAGCTACGGCAACGGGCTGCGCCTCTCACTGAGGGCGGCGCGAACGCTCAAAGAGGAGACGGGACTCTCCGCGCGGGTGATCGACCTCCGCTGGCTCAATCCCCTGCCGCTCGCCGCGACCGAAAAACATGCGGCGGAGTGCCGGCGCGTGCTGGTCGCCGACGAATGCCGCGCCACCGGCGGCGGAATCGCCGACGCCGTCATCGCCGCACTGGCGGAGACCGGCGTGGCCGGGCCGCTGCGCTCGGTCCGCGCGACCGATTCCTATGTGCCGCTCGGCACGGCCGCCAACCTCGTCCTGATCTCCGAACAGCAGATCGCCGCTGCCGCACGCAGTCTTTGTGCAATATAAAGAACGGCGAAGATTCAGTTTGAAACCAAGATCGAGGCCCGACCGTCTCAGTTATGTTGCGAGGCTTTGAGGCAACATAGAAGACGCCGCAAGCTGTTCTAAGTTGGGTCACACAGGCGTTTTCTCAAAATCAACAAATTCCAATTAGACTTAACACTCATCGTGCTCACAGGAGATTGGATCTTATGAAAAGAGTAATTTCCCTGGTCTGCGTTTCCCTGCTCGTGGCATCTCTGACGGCGCTGGCGGTCGTGCTCCCGCCGAACATTGAGGATCACTGGCCGCAATGGCGGGGTCCGTTCTTCAACGGGATGGCTCGCGGCACGGCGCCGACCGAATGGAACGATACGAAGAACATCAAATGGAAAGTCCCCGTCGCCGGCCGCGGCTTTTCGACTCCGGTGATCTGGGGCGATCGAATCTTCCTGACGACCGCGGTTCCGACCGGCAAAAAAGCCGAGCCGGTCGAGAATAATCAGGCGGCGCCCAACGCCACGACTCCCGGCGCGGCCACTCCCGGTCCCGGAGCCCCCGGCGCGGCCACTCCCGGTCCCGGAGCCCCCGGCGGCGGTCAAAGGCGCGGCGGCGGGGGTGGGTTCGGCGGCGGCGCCGGGTCCGGCGAGGAACAGAAGTTCACGGTGCTCTGCCTCGATCGAAAGAGCGGCAAGGTCCTCTGGGAACGGGTGGCCAGGACGGCCACTCCGCATGAAGGTTATCATCGCAATTACGGCAGCTTCGCCTCCAATTCGCCGGTGACCGACGGCAAGTTCCTGTATGTCTCGTTCGGCTCGAACGGCATCTACTGTTACGACTTCAACGGCAAGCTGATCTGGGAGAAAGACCTCGGAGTCAAGATGCAGATGCGCAACCAGTTCGGCGAGGGCGTGCCGCCCACGCTCTTCGGCGACCGGATGTTCATCACCTTCGATCAGGAGAAAAATTCGTTCATGGTCGCGCTCGATAAACGCAACGGCAAAGAGTTGTGGCGCGCCGACCGCGACGAACTGAGCTCCTGGTCGACGCCTCTCGCCATCGACTTCAAGGGCAAAAAACAGGTGATCGTCAGCGCCTCCAAGAGGGTGAGATCCTACGATCCCGAGACCGGGAAGGTGATCTGGGAGTGCGGAGGGCTGGGCTCCAATGTGATCCCGGTTCCGGTCCTGCTCAACGATGTGCTCTATGTCATGAGCGGACACCGCGACCCGAAACTGATGGCGATTCGTCTGGGCCGTGAAGGCGATCTGAGCGGTTCCGACGCCGTCCTCTGGAGCCAGAATCGCGGAACCTCCTACACCGCGTCCCCGGTCCTCTTCGACAATAAACTGTACGTCCTGACGGATAACGCGATGCTCAGTTGTTTCAATGCCACCACCGGCGAGCCGTTCTATCATCAAAAGCGATTGCCGGAGGCCGACAATTTCAAGGCCTCTCCGATCGGCGCCGACGGCAAACTCTATCTGGCCAGTGAGAGCGGCAAGGTGACGGTGGTCAAGATGGGCGAACAGTTCGAGATCCTGGCGTCCAATAACCTGGAAGATCAGTTCTTCGTCGCCTCGCCGGCGGTCGCCGCCGGTGAGCTGTTCCTGCGCAGCAAGACCCATCTCTTCTGCATCAGCGAGGCCAAGACCAATTGAAGACCCGGCCGACCGACCGGCCGACCAACCGCGAAACACGCGGAGTATGCGAAATCATCAATCTTTCGCGTATTTCGCGTGTTTCGCAGTTTAAGCCCACAAAAACGGTCCTCAGTAGAGATTGAAGGTGTACTCCAGATTGCCCCTGACCGAGATCGGCTGGCCATTCTTCACGGCGGGCTGAAAACGAATCTTGTACGCCGCAATGATCGCCCGCCCGTTCAACCCATACGGCAAGCCCTTAATGACCCGGAGTTGCCTGATACTGCCGTCATCCATAAAGATCAGGCTGAGGATGATCGTTCCCTGAACCCCCTTGTGGCGCGCCTCCGCCGTATATGTGGCCTTCTCTTTATATAGAATCGTCGGTTTCTGGGTGATCTGATTCGGAGTCCTGGGAGCCCCAGGATCCGGGGGGGCGCCCGACGGACCGCTCTCTTCGATCTTCGGCCCGGCGTTGGATCGCGATTTTTCGTAGGGCTTGAAGTATGACAGCTCCGTCATCAACGCTTCCCGATGGTATTCGGGGAGCCGTTCCGCAATCTTGGTCGCCTCTTCCCGGTTGCCCTGTGCGATCCGAGTCCGTCCCAACTCATAGAGCGCATCCTTATTTTTGGAATCGAATTTGAGAGCCCGCTCGTAGGCGGCCAGCGCCTCGTCGTAGCGACCCAGGTTGTACAGGTCCGAGCCGATGGCGTAGTGAGCCTGCGTCGGCTTCACCTCATAATTGAACAATTTGACGCCGGCATAGAGCAGGCCCTGTTGATGGGCCTCCAGCGCCTGATCGAACTTGCCCAGGGCGGCGTAGCACCACCCCAGATGGTTGTAGGCGGAGGCGAAGTTCGGCTGGAGCTGCACTGCCCGCCGATAGACCTCGACCGCCTCCTTCCATTGCCGGTCGAGTTCGAGGCCTTTGCCTTTTTTGTAAAGGTCGTGAGCCTCGGGATCTTTTTTGTCCGATTTCTCTTGTGGCTCATCGAGTCGTTCGTCGGTTGCTACCCGCCGCGCCGTTGGTGCCGAGGATGGCCGCGCCGAGGTCAGGCTGACCGCGCCGAAGATGACGGTCATCGCCAGAAACATGGGAAAAGTTGGCTTCATAAACACCTCTCCAGAGAGTTCTACTTTGAAACTGATAGTTTAGTTATCTATCGTCTTGCAACTTTCAACAGTAGTAGACGTGGACTGCCGAGGAATATTACCGCCGCAATGAGAACTTGAATTATAATTTCGAAACTGAAAAGATTAGACTCTGGAACTTGCCTAAACCATTTTAAGGAGGTTCGATTCATGTCACAAGCAATAATTACTCCTGATCAATCCGAGGGGACCGCCTCTCCCTTTCTCTCCCAGGTTAAGGATGCCGACGGTTACCGCAACTACAGCGCCGAGGTTCGCAGTTGCGTGAAGGAGCTCTATCGGCTCAATCACACTCAGCAGACCCTCGACCTGGTGCTCGCCCGGAAAGCTCAATACGGCCGGTTCGACCGGGCCGAGATGGGAATCTGGGAGGCGATGGAATATTTGAACACGCTGGTGGACGACAGCGATCCGGATATCGATCTCTCACAGATCGATCATGCGCTGCAGACCGCCGAGGCCATCCGACAGGACGGCCATCCGCGCTGGTTCATCCTGACCGGCCTCATTCACGACCTGGGCAAGGTGCTCTGCCTCTTCGGCGAACCCCAGTGGGCAGTGGTCGGCGACACGTTTCCGGTGGGCTGCGCCTATTCGGACCGGATCGTCTATTCGGAGTTCTTCCGGGACAATCCCGATTATCACCAGGCGGCCTATCAAACCCCGAACGGCATCTACGAGGCGGGCTGCGGATTGGATAACGTCCACCTCTCGTGGGGACACGACGAGTACCTCTACACCGTCGTCAAGAACTATCTCCCCAAGGAGGGGCTCTGGATGATCAGGTATCACTCCTGTTACCCGGTCCACCGCGAATCGGCCTACGCACACCTGATGAACGAACAGGACCAGGAAATGTTGAAGTGGGTCCGTTCATTCAACCCCTATGACCTCTACTCGAAGTGCGACGTGAAACCGAATCTGGCCGAGTTGAAACCGTTCTACGAAGACCTGATCGCGGAGTACTTCCCATCGAAGCTCAAGTGGTAACGATTCCGCAGCTCCGCTCCCGAGAGAACGCGAAAAACCGGGCATTCGGCTCTTTTCGCGTTCTCCTCTTCGACAAAAACTGCTATTATTCCCACGCTTTTGCTGGAAAACCCATAACTGCTGATAAATCGCTCGCGCTTTTTTATTTCATAAAAGCCCTGAACCGCAGCTCCCTTCCATACAGGCTGCAGTGAGTCGGCGATAAAACCGAAGCAGTTATTAACATCGATTTTACCTGTCTTTAACGAAGACTATCTAGAATAGCGATTTAGCTCGCAGGTAATCTGTTTTTCATCCCACAATTTTCATCAGGAGCAAATTATGAGGAAGATCTATCTACCCCGGCATTTCACGCTGCTCTGTCTGTCCTGGGTCTTGCTGGCGCTGTGCTGCGCCAACGGTTATGCCCAGTTCGACACCGCCACCGTCCTCGGCACGGTGCATGATTCCAACGGCGCCGTGATCGCGGGAGCGAAGGTGACGTTGAAGAACACGGCCACCGGCGTAACGGCGACGACCCAGACGGACGCCAACGGCAATTATCAATTCTTCAACGTCAAGATCGGCGAGTATCAGGTGACCGCCGAGATGCAGGGGTTCGCCAAAGCCACCGCGGAGAAGGTCGGGGTGACAGTCAATGCGCGGCAGCGCGTGGAGCTGGCGCTCAAAGCCGGAGAGTTGAGCGAGACCGTGGTGGTCTCGGGCGATTCCGTGAAACTGCTGGAGACCGATTCCAGCGATCGCGGCCAGGTGATCAACCGCCAGCAGATCGTCAACCTGCCGCTCAACGGGCGGGCGTATGCCGACCTCGCGCTGCTCAGCCCGGGGGCGCGGAAATCGGTGCTCAACAACCAGGATTCGGGCGGGCGCGATGCCTCGTTCAATGTCAACGGCCTGCGCAGTTCGCTCAACAATTTCGTGCTCGACGGCGTGGACAACAACTCGTACGGCACGAGCAACCAGGGGTTCTCGAACCAGGTCGTGCAGGCCTCGCCCGACACGGTCCAGGAGTTCAGACTGCAGACCAACAACTTCAGCGCCGAGTTCGGGCGCGCGGGCGGAGCGGTGATCAACGCCTCGCTCCGCAGCGGAACCAACCAATTTCACGGCTCCGTCTACGACTACGTGCGCAACACCTCGCTCAATGCGGTCGGGTTCTTCAAACCGTCGAACGGGGTGAAGCCCACCCTGATCCAGAATCAATTCGGAGGGACCATCGGCGGCCCGATCATCAAAGAGCGAACCTTCTTCTTCTTCGATTATGAGGGATTCCGCCGCATCACCAAGGCGCGGCAGACGGCCCGGGTCCTGACTCTCGATGAGCGGCAGGGGATCCTGCCCGCCACCGTCAGAGTCAACAATCAGAATGTCCCCATTCAGGTGCGGATCCCTTATGACTTCACCGATTCCAACGGCACCCCGCAGGCCGCCAACACGATCATCAACGGCGGGACGGCGATCCCGATGACCCCCTTCGCCAGGAAAGTGATCGACGCGTTGCCGCTGCCCAACCTGCCGCTCGCGGGAGGAATCAATTTCGAGAGTCTGCCGCGCAGCCAGTTCTTCAACGACAAGGCCGATTTGAAGATCGACCACAACCTGAACCAGAAGATCACCTCTTTCGTCCGATTGAGCCATCGCAAGTTGAACAACTTCGAGGCGCCGGTCATTCCGGGCCCGCTCTTCAGCCCGGCCAACGCTTATGTTCGAGTGATCAACCAGCAACTGGCCGGAGGAATGACCTACACCCTCTCGTCCAGCTCGCTGCTCGAATTCCGGCTCGGGATCTCGCGCACCAAGGCGGGCAAGGAACCCACCGGACTCGGGGGGCCGAACATGCGCGATCTCTACAACATCACCGGATTGCCCGAAGATCCCACCGCCGCCGGCGGTCTCAACACGCAGATCATCAACGGATACCTACAATTGGGCCGGCAGAACAGCAATCCGCAGCACCAGGATCCGTTGGTCATCAACCCTCGCGTCAACTATACCTTCGTCCTGGGCCGGCACAGCCTCAAGACCGGTTACGAGTATCAACGGGTCAATACCGAGATCGAAGATTTCCATCCGAAATACGGCCAGGATACTTACGGCAACGGCGTCAGCCGGAACACGGCGAATCTCCTGACCGCCAGCAATAACCTCTATAATCTGGCCGATTTCTTCTTCGGCGCGCGCAGCGAATATACGCTCAACAATTTCACCACCATCGATTATCGCCAGCGCATGCACTTCCT
>DATEFT010000077.1:0-6931 GCA_035280505.1 Blastocatellia bacterium
GTCTGGTGGCTGGCGCCGATCCCGGCGCCGTTGTCGCCGTGAAAGTACTCGTAGAAGAGGATCAGGTCGCGCCAGTGCGGGTCGTCTTGAAACTTTTCGGCGCCGCCGTGGACCGGCCGGCGGCCGTCCTCGTCGCGCAGAAAGATGCGCGACATCCGCTGCGAGATTTCACCCGCCACTTCCCACAGGGTCAGCATCCGCCCGGAACCCGTGGGGCATTCGACCTTGAAGTCGTCGCCCAGATAGTGATGGAACTTTTGCAGCGATTCGATCAGCAGGAAATTGACCGGGAACCAGATCGGGCCGCGCCAGTTCGAGTTGCCCCCGAACAGGCCGGTGCTCGATTCGGCCGGCTCGTAATCGACGCGATGGTCCAGGCCGTCGACCGTCAGAATATACGGGCGGTCTCGATGGTAGCGCGAAAGGGCGCGAATCCCGTGCGGCGAGAAGAACTCATTTTCGTCGAGCATGAACTGCAGGACGCGGCGCAACTGTTCGGGGCTGACCACCGACAACAATCGCCGCGCGCCCGCGCCCGGCGTCTCCGGCGGCGCGAGATGCTGCGTCAGGTCGGGGCGGTGATCGATAAACCACTCCATCCGGCGTTTGAAGCCGGGCAGTTGATCGAGCATCTCCGGTTCCAGGGTCTCGACGGCGAAGAGCGGGACCAGCCCGACCATCGAACGGACCTTGATCGGAAACGCGCCGCCGCCGGGCATCCGCAGGACGTCGTAGAAGAAGCCGTCCTCCTCGTCCCACAATCGGATCTCGTTCTCTTCGCCGAACGGCCCGCGATTGTTCATGGCGCGGGCGATGTAGATGAAATGCTCCCAGAATTTGCTGGCCACATCTTCATAAGACGAATCGTCCTTCGCCAATTCCAGCGCGATCGCCAGCAGGTTGAGCGCGTACATCGCCATCCAACTCGTGCCGTCCGATTGCGCGAGGTGGCCGCCGGTCGGCAGCGGGGCGCTGCGGTCGAAGACCCCGATGTTGTCGAGCCCGAGAAAACCGCCCTGAAAGATGTTCATCCCATCCGCATCCTTGCGATTGACCCACCAGGTGAAGTTGAGCAGCAGCTTCTGAAAGATGCGTTTGAGAAAGACGGTATCGCCCGCGCCGTGCCGCTTCTTCTCGATCTTGTAGATTCGCCACGCCGCCCAGGCATGCACCGGCGGATTGACGTCGCTGAGGGCCCATTCATACGCCGGCAACTGCCCGTTCGGGTGCATGTACCATTCGCGCAGCATGAGGATCAGTTGATCCTTGGCGAACTGAGGATCGACCAGTGCCAGCGGCACGCAATGGAACGCCAGATCCCAGGCGGCGTACCAGGGATACTCCCATTTATCGGGCATCGAGATGATGTCGGCGTTATAAAGATGCGGCCACTCGCGGTTGCGCCCCTTCAGCCGGGAGGGCGGCGGCGTCGGCTGTCCGGGATCGCCCTTCAACCAGTCCTCCACCACGTAATGGTAGAACTGTTTCGACCAGAGCAGCCCCGCGAAAGCCTGCCGCATGACGTTCCGGCCGTCTTCCGACAGGTCGGTGGGGATCACGGTCGCGTAGAACTCGTCGGCTTCCTTCCGGCGCAGCGAGAGCATCTGATCGAAATCGGCGAACGGGGCGGGGAACGGCCGGTTCGTGAACCGCAGCTTGACCGTGACGGTCTCGCCCGCGCCGATCGAGAGCCGGTAGTTGGCCGCGGCTTTCGTCCCGACCAGCCCCGGATTGACCGCGCCCGCTTCGCCGTTCACGAGATAGTTGTTGATCCCGTCTTTAAAGTAGTGCGAGCCGTTCTCGGTCCCGTACAGCCGCCGCACATTGGTCTCGTTCTCGGTGAAGAGCAGTTCCGGTTTGCCCTCGCAAAAGAGCCAGCGGAGGCCGTAGGCAGGGTGTTCGGCTTCGATCACCGACGCCGAGGTGCCCCGGTACAGTTGCGGTTTGCGACTCTGTTCGTTCCACGACCAGGTGTTGCGGAACCAGAGCGTCGGCAGCAGGTTCAAGTCGGCGGCCTCCGGGCCGCGATTGGTCACCCGGATCTGAATGAGCAGGTCCTCGACCTCGGCCTTCGCATATTCGACCAGGACGTCGAAATACCGGTCCTCGTCGAAGACGCCGGTATCGATCAGCTCGAACTCCGGGCTCTGTTTGTCGCGCCGGCGGTTCTCTTCGAGCAGCCGGGCGTAAGGAAATTCGGCCTGCGGATATTTGTAGAGATATTTCAGATACGAATGGGTCGGCGTCGAGTCCAGATAGAAGTAGTAGTCTTTGACGTCCTCGCCGTGATTGCCCTCGTTGCCGGTCAAGCCGTAGGCCCGTTCCTTCAGGATCGGGTCGCGGCCGTTCCACAGCGCGATGGCGAAACAGATCTGCTGGTGCCGGTCCGAAATGCCGGCCAGTCCGTCTTCGTTCCAGCGGTAGGCTTTCGATCGAGCCTGGTCGTGCGACAGATAGTCCCAGACCTTTCCGTCGAGGCTGTAATCTTCGCGCACGGTGCCCCAGGCCCGTTCGCTGAGGTAGGGCCCCCAGCGTTTCCAGTGGGTGTTGCGTGCATCCGATTCCTGCAGTCGTCTCTCTTCGGCCGTCAGCTCTGCCCTGGCTGCCGATTGCTCACTATGTTTCATGCTCCATCTCCGTGATCCGGGACGCGAAGCCGGATCGATTCACCGGGTTTCGCGTCTTCCCCGATTTAAGAAAAGAGACAAGATAGCACAATTTTAATCTAGGGTTTAAGCCTGGCGAGTTCCTGACCGACGGCCCACCAGAGCGCGCGGGTGGTGGCCAGGATCGGGGAGCCTTCGGTGAAGGCGGCCGCGATCGCGTAGAGGACTCCGGGAGAGAAGCTGGGTTGATTGGTGATGGCGTAGACCGGTTCCCATCGCTCGGGCTGAAATTTGGCTTTGAAGGCGTCGAGGCCCTCGAAGTTATAGAATCTCCGTCCGTGCGCCCGGACCCAGGCCAGCAGCAGCCGCAGCCAGAGCGGCGCCGCCGCCAATCCGCCCGGCCCGCGCTTCGACAACGGAGAGAGACCGAGGGTCAGGTATTCGCTTCCGATCTCGGCCGCGGCCCGCACCGCCGCATCGACCAGCAACTCGCTGGTGCCGTTCACCGCGCCCGCCCCGCGAATGATCTGCTCGATCAGCCAGCCGTTGCGGCATGGCACCGGCGAAGCGAGGAGGAACCCGATGATCCGCCCGTTCCTCTCGGCGACGAAGACCCGGCGGTCGTAGAGGCGCTCCAGCGTCTGCGGCTCGATCAGGAAGTGCATGGTCGGGGCTCTCCGGGTGGCCAGCCATTCGTTGAGGCAGCGATACATTTCGGTATGGCCGGAGGCCCGTTCGACCGGCCACTCCCGGATCGTGACCTGTTTGTTCCGCGCCCTGTTTAACTGGGCCCGCAGCGAGGTGTGTTGCCGGAAGCCGTCCGACCACCGCGCCGGGTGCCAGGAGGGTTGGGCGCCGAGCTGGAGCATCGAGTACCGCCGCGAACGGGCGAGGTGCGATTCCAGCCTCGCTTCGGCCCCGAAGTAACAGACCTGCAGGCCCGCCCGTGCCGCTTCGCTCTCAAATTCGTCGATGACCTCCCCCAACCGGCCGGCCGCGCAGACCGGAGCCCCGGCCACGACGCGGAAGTCGCCATGCTGCACGTAGCCGATCACGGCGTCGCCGGCCGCGGCGAACCAGTGCCGGATTCCGGGATTGATGATCTGGTAAGAGGTGGAGTTCCAACCGAACGTCATCACCAGTTCCCGCGCGCGTCCGAGCGTGCCGGAAGGCGTGACCCGATCTTCGGTTGCTTGGTGAGACGACATCGTCACGATTTTACTTCAACCGCGAAATACGCGAAAGCTTGGTGATTTCGCGTGTCTCGCGGTTTGTAAACCGGCGCGAATTACGCTGAATCAACTTGTCTTCGCTCCTTTGCGACCGCGCCGCCGCAGGACCGCTCGCAGCCACAACAGCCCGAGGGCGGCGAAAGGAAAGAGATAGAGTAGCACGTCCCAGCGTCCGAATCCCGGCGGGGTGGCCTCGACCTGAAGAATCGTCTGGCCGTCGCCCTGCGAACTGTGCAGGATGATGCGGACCTTCCAGAACTCTTGCGCATCGAACTCCGCGACCGCCTGGTACTGCACCTGCCCGCGTAAGGCTTCGCGCGTGGCCGGGTAGATCACTTCGGCCAATCGCCCGCTGACGGGTTGAACGCCGACCTCCACTTTCAGGTCGTTCGGGATCGTGCCGCCCTTGGGCGGCTCCAGAATGATGAAGAAGGTGGCGGGCCCGATATCGGGATCGGCCCAGACCGAGACCACGCAGGGGCCGATCTGCCGGTCCACCAGGATCGGGAAGGGCGGTCCCTGGTGCGCGCTCGCCGGCCAGGCCCGGATCAGCAGCGCCGCGGTCAACAGGAGCGGCATCAGCAGGGCTCTGAGGTTGTGTCGATGCATCGTAGTCATCTCGATCTTAACCGCCGAGGAACGTGCCGCGCATCTCCATCGGCTGTGACATCAGCCACATCGCCGCGATCCAGAGGAGCACGCACAGGCCCGCCCACGGCACGAACGCCGGGATGGGGCGCGGGGCGTCCCCCTCGGCCGCCAGCCGGTAGCTGACCAGCAGCGACCCTACCAGCCCCAGTCCCAGAAAGCCGATCTCCATGGGATAGACGGCGTGGCTCGGGATCCCGGTGAGAGTCCACTGCGGCGGGCCGAGCAGCGGCCATCCCAGGGCGGCCAGGGCGCTCTGCATCACGGGAATGAAGGTGAAGAGCCCGGTCAGGAAGTGGAAACCGTAATGTGAGAGCCAGACCCCGAAACCGAGGGGGACCAGCCCGTAGACGTGGCGCACGGCAAGCTGGAGCGGCGCCGTGCGGCCGCCTCCCCATCTGCTCGAGAGCCACGCCGCCAGACCGAGCAGCAGGACCGGCTCTACCACCAGGAACAGCAGGAAGATCAGCCCCAGAATCGGGGCTTCGCGATGCAGATGCAGGAGCCCCGCCATCCAGTTCTGCAGGGCATAGATCGGACTGACCATGCCGAAGGCGTTCAGCAGCGCGCCGAAGGTGAAGACGGCGGCCAGGGCCGCCAGATCCCGGCGGCGAGAGAAGAGGCCGATTCCGGATCGCGGAGGATCGGCCATCAACTCGGCGGCGGCCAGCCGGCTCGTGATCCCGACGTTGTCGTGCGGGCAGGCATGAACGCAGTCCAGGCAGAAGGTGCAGTCCATGTTCCCCATCTTCAGGGGTTGAAAGAGCGCCAGTTCGCAGCCGTTCCGGATTACGGGCAGGCTCCGGTCCGGATCGCGCCGGCCGCGGATGCAGTCCTTCGTCCGGCATTCCAGGCAGACTTCCTGGTTCCGCACCTTGACCTCCAGCGGAGAGAGGGTCGAGGCGACGAAGTTGAACTGCCCGATGGGGCAGACGAATTTGCAGAAGGAGGCATGTTTGAAGAGGCCGTCAACCAGCAGGATCGCCCCGAAGTAGGCCAGGATCAGCCAGGCGGTCCACCACGGCGAACCCCAGAGATCGAACAACTCGTAGCTGAAGAGGATCACGACGAAGAGGCCGACCGCGAGCCACTTGTTCCGCAGCCTTCGAGGCCAGTTGAGTTGCGGGTGGAAGAGACGCCGCGCCATCCGGCGCACGAGCATGAACGGGCAGGCGAGGCAGAAGAAGTTACCGGCCAGCAAGATCGTGAGGACCAGGGCGCCGCGAAAGTGGACCCAACTGAGGGTCGTCGCCAGGTTCTTGGGCGCCAGCGACGGACCGGCCAGACCGTGCCAGATCATGGCGACGCTGAGCAGCAGCAGCAGAAACTGCAGCAACGGGCGCGAGTAGCGCCGGCTCAGAAACGTCCCCAGCACCGGCACGCGCAGCAGGTCGAATCCTGACGAAGACGATTGATACGACAACTCTCTCAACCCGCTTGAACGCTTTTGACGTCGAACTGCCGTTCCAGCTTTTGACCGTCCGGCAGGGTGACCTGGACGAGGACGACCCAATCGCCGCCCATCGTGAACTCCAACTGCGCCCGGTAACGTCCCGGCTCGACCTCCGTGGCCTCGCCGAAGACCGGACTCATCCCGGGGTGCGACATATTGCCCTCCAGGTTGACGCGAGCGCCGGGAATCGGCTGGCCGGCAGTGTCGGCCAGACTGATCAGGATGGTCGACGGACCGGTCCTGGGCGGCTGTGGCGTGATCTGATGCTGCATCACCACCGCCGCCGCCGGTTCAACGGTCTCTCGACAGCCGGTCAGCAAGAGACCGACGCCGCAGACCACAATCCAACAGAGTTCAGACCGCATAGTTTCCGGCCGACTCCTGCTTCAAGGCGCAGGTGCATCCATGGCTCGGTTCCTCACCCTCGGGCGGGAACATGTGGTAGTACATCCCGACCACCATGGGGATGAAGACGATGGTGTTGTAGAAGAGATGCAACTCGACGCGGGGAATCCAGAGCTGGATGATGCTCATCGGGACCGGCGAGTTGAAGAGATTGTGTCCGAAGAGCGCCTGTCCCTGGAGCAATCCGTGCTCGATGTGGTGCCAGAACTGAATCCAGAAGGCGATCATCCACCAGAGGTGGGACCGTCCCTGAAATCCTTTCCGCAGCAGCCAGATGCCGGTCAGCATGACCAGCGCGTAACCGTAGTGGAGCGTCTCTGACTTGATCAGCCAGGGAAACCACAGGCCGAGCACACCCCTGGCCGAAGGGACCGGCCAGTGCAGAATGTAGATCTGGGTGGCCTGCGCCAGGTGCTCCGCCCAGTGGGCCAGCACGATGAACATGAAGACTTGAAGGGCAGGCTTGTGCCATTGCCCATTGATCTTCTCGAAGAAGCCGGGTGAGTCTGACCTTAGTATGTTTTGGTTAATGGAAGCAGCCATGATCTCTCCTTTGAGTCGATGGAGATATAGTTGGTCGGATCCAT
>DATEFT010000078.1:0-2535 GCA_035280505.1 Blastocatellia bacterium
GCAAGAGGTCTTCCTCCGCATCTATCGCAAACCGGGCTGGCTGCGCGAGCCGGAACTATTCCGCATCTGGGCTTATCGGATCGCCACCTTCGCGTTTAAGTCGAATGTCCCCTCCCGCTCCGGACGCCCGAAGCCCCTCACAAAAAATCGTGATTGCGAGTGCCGACTTCCCTGCTAACCGACTGTCAAGATTGAGTTTTGGGGCGAACGATCGAGGCGGGCCGGTTCTGGCTTGAGGCCGTGCCGGCGGGCTCATCGGGGGATTATTCAAATGGAATGTCTCGATAGACTTTCGCCATCGGCAACACGCAATTGATCGATTCGATGACGATGTTCCGGTCCAACCCCTCGATGCATCCATGCTGCCGGACTCCGTCGGCGTCGCGCCGGTAGTGCTCGGCAAACGCTTGATCCTGGGAGATGATCAGGTAATCGGTCAACGATTCAATCTTCTGATACCCCACGCGTTTCCATCCGCGGTCGTCTTTCGCGGTCGTCTCCGACAAGACTTCAAAGATGACTCTCGGGTTCATGATCACTCTCTTTTGGCGTCCTGATACTGCACTTCACCGAAGACGATCGACAAATCCGGATCGACCGAGGTGTTGTCGGTCTTGTCCAGCCCCGGTCCTCTTGCTGCGAACCGTGCGTCTGATAACTAATTGCAAAAAACCACCCATCCTCACCTCCGGCAACTACTTTCACCTACCGCAGCAACCCCCACAACAAAAGTCGGCACAAAAGCAACAGCCCAAGGTACATGCCAGATGCTCGCCTCTCTGCCATTATCAGACGCACATCTACCACATTGTAACCGTTGAAGATACTGAAGTTAACGGTGAGAAGCCCGTTCCAGGGGATTGGTCAGCACCTATGCTGAGAAGGCCGCTTGCTCAATCTTCTTCAATCTTTCGATCAGTAATTCTTGTTCCCGTAGATTTTTCGTCATCGTGATTGCGCGTTGGATCTCCTCACTCGCCTCGGTGAACCTGCCCAGCTTCATCAGCAGGTCTCCGCGCACACTGGGAAACAGATGATTCCCTGCCAACGCAGAGTCACCGGCGAGCCTGATCGCAGCATCGAGCGCCTCCAATCCGGCGGCCGGGTCTTGAGCCTCACCGACGGCGACCGCCCGATTCAGCGCCACGATGGGAGACTGACTGATTTGCATCAGAGCGTCGTAGAGAAGAACGATCCGCTCCCAGTCGGTCTCTTCGGCAGTGCGAGCTCGCATGTGACAGGCGGCAATCGCCGCCTGCAACGCATAGCGTTTAGCGCCACCGCCCAGCCTCTGCGCGTGTTCGAGCGCGGTCATTCCTCGCTGAATCTGCGCCAAGTCCCATCGAGTGCGGTCCTGGTCCGGCAATAACACGGCCTCGCCGTTTCTTCCGCGCCGCGCCGCAGCACGCGATGCCTGCAACTCCATCAGCGCCAGAAGCGCCTGGACTTCAGATTCGCCGGGGAGAAGTTGCGCCAGCATGCGCCCGAGCCGCAGCGCCTCGTCGCAGATGGCAGTCCGCGTCCATTCCTCTCCCGAGGTCGCGGTGTATCCCTCATTAAAGATCAGGTAGACCACCAGCAGGACGGACTCCACCCTGCGGTGCAACTCATCCCCGCCTGGCGTCTCAAAGGGGACCTGAGCTTCGGAGAGTGTCTTCTTGGCGCGAAAGATCCGCTGCCCCATCGTCTTTTCAGGCACCAGAAAAGCGCGGGCAATCTCCGCCGTGGTCAGGCCGCCGATCAAACGCAACGTCAGCGCGATGCGTCCTTCCACCGGAAGTATCGGATGGCACGCGGTAAAGATGAGCCGCAGGATGTCGTCATCGATGACCTGGTCCATTGAGTGCTCCAGAGCGTCCGCGAGCCGCTGCTGTTGCCATTCCAGGTCCCGGGCAAGTTCTTCGTGCTTTTGTGCGAGCATGTGACCACGCCGCAAAGCATCGATCGCGCGCCGCTTCGCCGCCTTCATCAGCCACGCCCCGGGATTTTCAGGAACACCTTCCTCTGGCCACAGTTCGAGGGCCGTGACGAGAGCGTCCTGGGCCAGCTCCTCCGCAACGCCGATATCGCGCGTGACGCGAGCAATCGCGGCGATGAGCCGCGGCGACTCAATCTTCCATACCGCCTCGATCGTCTTATGGACATCTCTCATGCTTATTCGACTTTTGAACGTCCTCTGGAAAATCGGGCCTCTCGTGAATCTGGCGGACTTCTATCACTTCGTGGTCCGACATGGGCGCCCGCTTTGCCCATTCGATGGCTTCTTCCCGCGAGCGGGCCTGGATAATCCAGTAGCCACCGATTACCTCTTTGGCCTCGGCAAACGGCCCGTCCGTCACCGTCGCCTTGCCCTCCGTGTACGAAAGACGTATTCCCATGGAGTGAGGGAACAGTCCATCCAACGCCAGCAGGACGCCCGCTCTTTGCAGCACCTTGTGATACTCCGTCATCTTCGCCACCGCTTCCGCGCGGGGAACGGTATCCGGTGCGGCGGATTCAGACCCTTTGAGTATCACCATCATCATAAAACGCATC
>DATEFT010000079.1:0-5093 GCA_035280505.1 Blastocatellia bacterium
TGGGGGCCAACGGCCTGCCGGGAGGTTCGGAGTACGGCCGGCGCATTCAACAGATCTTGAGCCGGAACTATATTCCGCCGATCATTAATGATCCCGGCGGCAAGCAGTATGTGATCGTCCTGCTGCGAATCTCTCGCGACGGGCGCATCCTCTCGCTGGCCGGCGGCCGTCTCTCCCCGAACTCTTTTAAGCAACGCAGTTCCATCGGTCTCGTCAATAATGCCGCCGAGCGCGCGATTCTGCTCTCAGACCCCCTGCCGGCCTTTCCCAATGGATTTGTGATGGGCGTGCAAGAGGCGACTGCCGAGATCTGGTTCAGTTATCCGAAGTGAAGACTGCCCCGTTCATTAATCCGCCCCGATGAGATGACAACCGACGTTACAACCTACTACCTGGAGATGACCGACCGGGCGGAATTACGACCGGCCCGGCCGCGCTCCGTCGAGCTGCAAGTGGTCCGGGCGGAGCTCCCCTGTCCCGAACTGAACCGCTTTCTCTATTCGGCCGTGGGCGGCGATTGGTACTGGACCGATAAGCTCGATTGGTCCTACGACCGCTGGCTGGCCTACGTCGATCGCCCCGATTTTGAGACCTGGGTCGGGTCCGTCTCGGGAACGCCGGTGGGGTATTTCGAACTGGAGCAGGAGGCCGGCGTCAAGATTGCGTATTTCGGACTCTTGCCGCGATTCATCGGGCGGGGAATCGGCGGGGCTTTGCTGACTCGGGCGGCGGAACGGGCTTGGGACCTGGGGGCCGGGCGGGTCTGGGTGCACACCTGTTCGTTGGATGGACCGGGCGCCTTACCGAACTATCAAGCTCGAGGTTTTAAGATCTATCAGACCGAGGTCGCCTGCATGGAGTTGCCGAATCAATCACCGGGGCCCTGGCCCGGAGCGAGAACCGGGACGGCCGAGGGCTGGCAGAACGGTGATTGAGGAAGGGATGACCCACAACTGAAATGTCAAATTAAAGACTGCTAGTGGAGTTTGAATGAAAAAAGCTATCTCGATCATTTTTGTTTTGGTAGGTATCGGGGCTGTGCTACTTTATGTGACCCGTGCCAGTGCGCAGCAATCCCAAAGTGCACAGCAATCCCAAGATGACCTGCGGCGTCAGATTGGCACCATCATCGTGACACCCGGCAGCGGGCCTTCGCTGGCCGTGGCCGATTTCCAACCACGAACGGGCGGAATCGACGCTGCGCTTGCAACTTTTAACGAGACGCTCTGGAACGACCTCAAATTCGCCGGCGTGGCGAATCTGGTCGGAAAGAGCCTCTATCCCAAGACCAAGCTGGCCGATCCCGCCGCGCTCAAGTGCGAAGAGTGGTCGGCCGAGCCGGTCAAGGCCGACTATGTGGCGTTCGGCAATCTGGGGGGCGCCAAGGAGAGCCAGGGTTTTCTCTACGACGTGAAGACCCAGCAGCAGTTGTTGACCGCCCAATTGAGCGGCGACTCTCGCGAGATGGCCCACCAGTTGGCCGATCAAATTATCAAACTGTTGACCGGACAGGACGGGATCTCGACCTCCAAGATCGCCTACATCCAGAGCAGCGAGGTTCAGCTCATGGACTATGACGGTTACAACGCGCGCCAGTTCACGAAGGATGGTTCGAAGGCGCTCTTTCCGTCATTCTCGCCCGACGGCAAATGGCTGGCCTATGTGTCGTACCGGAGCGGTTATCCGAACATCGTCGTGCGCGGCGAGGACGGCTTGATCCTCGGATCGACGCAGTTCAAAGCGACCACCACCTCACCCTCGGTCGCTCCGGACGGGCGGATCGTCTTCGCGTCGAGCAAGGACGGCGAATCGATGGAGCTCTACGTGGCCAATCGGGACGGTTCGAATGCGCGGCGCCTGACCCGGACCCGCAATGCGGTCAACATTTCACCTCGCTGGAATCCGAAGACGGGACGCGAGATCTCGTTCATCTCCGATCGCGGCGGTTCGCCGCAAATCTATCTGGTCGACGCGGACGGGACGAATGAACGTCCGCTGCTCGCGCTGGGAGGCAATATGGACTCTCCGGCCTGGTCGCCGGACGGTCGGTACATCGCTTTCACGTGGAATGGCGGAGGCGGTACCTATCATATCTATCTGGCCGATGTCGCATCCGGCCAGGTCCTCCGGCTGACCCGCGATGGGCGCAACGAGGCTCCCACCTGGGCGCCCGACAGCCGTCACCTGGCTTTTCAATCGAATCGCTCGGGACGGTGGGAGATCTGGGCGATGCACATCGATGGCAGCGAGCAACGCCAACTCACACGTACGGGAGGACGCTTGCCGTCCTGGTCAAAGTGACCGGGGGCGGTGAGCCGGCAGTTTATCGCTTCTCCCGATCATCAGTTTTTTGGTGAAGTTAACGCAAACACCGAGTTTGTCGTATATTCAGAAGGAGAAAGATAAAGAATGAACCACAAATTCAGCCTGGTATTTTTGCTCTCATCTGTTCTGCTGACGTCAGGCCTGTTTTCGGGTTGCGCCCCCCCAACCGCGAAGCTCAAGGTCTCGCGCTCCGAGATCAAAGCCGGTGAACCGGTCACCGTCAGTTGGGAGACGAAGAACGCGAAGAACATCGAGCTCAATGGTCAGAGCGTCGAGAAGATCGGCGCCAAGACTTTCACGCCGAACGATACCACCAGTTATACGATTCTAGCCCGCAAAGGCAAGAAATCGGCCAAGGATACCGCCTCGGTGAAGGTGGAGATCATCAAACCGGCGGCTCCGACCGTCTCGATCAGTTCGACTCCCGACGCGATCGAACGCGGCAACAACACGCGGTTGAAATGGGTCTCGGAGAACGCGAAGGTGATCACCATCAGCGGGCTCGGAGAGGTTCCGGGCTCCGGCGACCGCGAGGTCAGTCCGCGGGTCTCGACCACCTACACGATCAACGCGTCCGGTGATGGCGGCAATGCGTCGGCCAGCACGCGCGTGACCGTCACCGAACCGCCGCCGCCGCCGGCGCCGCCGCCGCCGGCTCCGGTCAAGGAGCCCGAACCGCCGATCGCCGATCAGTTCCGCAGCATCGCGAGGTCGGTCTTCTTCGATCTCGACAAGTCGGATCTGTTGGCGCCGGAGCAGGACAAACTCCGCCGTCTGGCCGATTGGCTCAATCAGGAGCGGAATCGGACCATCGCCTTCCGGATCGAGGGAAATTGCGATCCGCGCGGCACGGCCGAGTACAACCTGGGGCTCGGAGATCGCCGGGCGCGTTCCGTCAAAGATTTCCTGGTCAGCCTGGGCGTCGATCCGAGCCGGATCGAGACGATCAGCTACGGTTTGGAGAACGCCAAAGGGACCGACGAGGGGTCGAGCGATGCGCCTCCTTCATGGGCCTACGACCGCCGCGGCGATTTCGTCTACCTGAGGGGTGGAGATCGGCCGTAGCTTTAGGAATGGTTGAGGGTTAAAATAGCATCGACCTGTTGGATTTCGAAACCGCGAAATGCGCGAAAGACGCCAACTCGATCGGGGTCGCGTCTTTCGTGTTTTTCGCGGTTGCGTAACTTTAAACGATCAAGAAAGACGGAACAGAACATCATGAATCGCAACTCAGTTCATCGTTTAGCCTTCACACTATTTTTTCTGGGGGTGGCGGTCGTGCCGTTGCAGGCCTCCGCGCAGAGCAAGGAGCAGCGGGAGAAGATCGATCGGATGGCGGCCCAGGTCGAAGAGTTGAAGACCGAGGTCATGCTCTTGCAGCGCCAGGTTCAGACCATGCTGGAGACCTTTAACAAGACCAATGGTGAACTGAGCACCCTGATCGTTCAGATGAGCGACAATATCTCGGCCATTCGTCGCGCTCAATCGTCGGTTTCGAGCAGCAGCAGCGACGCGGTCAGCCAGATCTCCTCGATCGGCGAGCGGGTGACCGCCACCAATCAGCGGATGGAGCGGTTGTCGGAGCAGTTCGCCCAGCTCCGCAAGCTGATCGAAGATATTCCCAGCAAGCCGGTCTTCACCCAGGTCACCCCGGGCAATGCCGACCAGCTCTTTGCGGCCGCCTACGTCGACTATTCGCGCGGCAATTACGAGCTGGCCCTCTCCGAGTTCAAGCAGTACGTCGAGACCTTCCCGAGTTCGGAGATGACCGACAACGCCCAGTATTGGATCGGCGAGATCCTCTATACCCAGAAGAAGTTTCCCCAGGCGACCATCGAGTTCGAGAAGGTCGCGATCATCAATCCGAACGGAGACAAGGCTCCGACCGCCCTCTACAAACGCGGGCTGGCCCTGCTGGAGATGGGCAACCGGGACGAGGCCGTGAACCAGTTCCAGTCGATCGTCAGGAACTATCAGCGATCGAACGAGGCGAACCTGGCCACGCAGCAGTTGCAGCAACTGGCGCCCGAACTGCTGGCTCCGCCTCCGGTGCCGCAGCCCGAGCGGCCGGCGCCGACGCGCCCGAAACCGCGCAAACCCTAGTCTGAAATTCGGGATTTGAAACCGCGAAATAGGCGAAGCACGCGAATCGATCGACTCCGCGTGCTTCGCCTATTTCGCGGTTGATGCTGCCGCGCTACTGCCGCCAGACGACCTCGACGATCCTCAGGTTGACGTTCTTCCCCTTCAATCGTTCGGTCCCCAGAGACTTCAGGATGAAACTCTCGTCCAGCTTCTGCATGGTATTTTCGCTGATCACGATCTGACCGGGTTGGGCCAGGCTCTCCAGGCGGGAGGCGGTGTTGACGGCATCGCCGACGGCGGTGTAGTCGAGCCGGGTCTCCGAGCCGATGTACCCGACGATCGCCGGGCCGGTGTTGATGCCGATCCCGATGGCGATCGGCGGCAGTTTCTCGGCGTTGAGGCGGTCGTTGAAGGCATCGATGGCGCGTTGCATCTCGACCGCGGCGCGAACGGCCTGCACCGCATCGAGTTCGCCGACGTAGGGCGCGCCGAAGAGGGCCATGAGGCCGTCGCCGATATATTTGTCGAGCGTGCCGCCGTGTCGGAAGACGATCTCGCTGATCATGGAGAAGTAGCGGTTGAGCAGGTTGACGATCAACTCCGGCGTGCTGCTCTCGGAGAGCGTGGTGAAGTTGCGGATATCGACGAAGAGCGCCGTCACCATCTGGCGGACGCCGCCCAGT
>DATEFT010000080.1:0-6511 GCA_035280505.1 Blastocatellia bacterium
GGCACACAACTCAACCCGTCTTTTCCGCAGATGGCCAGCAGGGCCTCGTCCGAGCCGGTAGCGATAATGAATTCGAACGCAATCCCGGCCCCGGCCGTGACCAGCGGTATCGCCTGAATCAACTCGCCGACCTCCTGCAATCGCGCGCGAACGGCGTTGACGTTGACGCCGCGGTTTGCCAACTCCGCCGAGTGCGCGAAATGGACCTTCCAGGCGCGCGCGTCGCCGCGCAGCGCCGCCGCCAATCGAGTGCGCGCCTCCAGGTTCAGCTCCGGCATCACGGAGGGGAGCGCCGAACTCTCGGACGGATTTTCAGACGAGAAAGCCGACCTTGAGGGAGTTTCACAACCAGCGCCCGGAATGAGCGCCCAAAGTCGCCTCAGAACCGGGCCGATCTCCGGCAGCGGCTGTTCGGAACGGCGCCTGGCGATAACCAGCTCCAGCGCCTTGGTGCCCGCCACCAGCCCTTCAATCCCTTCCTCGGTCAGCGCCACCTGCGATTGGCGCAACGCGCGCAGATAGCTCTCCATCTCATGCGCGAGCTGTTCCGCTTCGCGCAATCCGACCATTCCCGATATTCCCTTGAGCGAGTGGAAGCTGCGGAAGAGCTCCTCCAGCAATAATGGCAGCAATGACGGGCCGCTTTGCCCCCGGGTCAGAAATTCCTCAAGCCCCAGCAAGGCGCGACGGACAATCACCAGATGCTCTTCGCACTCAGAATAGTAGTCGTCGAGAAATTCGATGGAAAAGTAATTAGTCTCGGACTCAACGCCAGACACAATCTCATCTTTCATGCCTTGAATAGATCCGCTGATTTGAGTCGATTCCGCGTGTAAAACGAGAGCTCAATTAAAGCAATCTGATCATCCCATGAGAACTGCCGCGCGACCCGACCGCCATCAGTAGCCAGACTATCACCGGTTTATCACGTGGGGTCTACCCCAATACCACCTATTTCAATGCCAGCCACACCTATCCCATAACCTGCCCTGATCAAGCGCCGTGCACAAAGGTGGGAATATCTTGGTGAATTAATACCTTACACCTATACCCTTCTTCTACCGGGTAAGTCAAGATGTGCCAGGGTTTCCCTAATCGAATCAGTACCGCGAACGGTACTGATTCGGGATCGTGTCTAGTACTCCGCCTCGAATCGCGGGTGAACCCAGAGAAACTCCTGCCGCTTGTTCCGCACCCGGACCAGGCCGCCGAAACTGGGGTCTTCCTTCTTCAGCAAGGTATGCAGTTCCCGCAGGATCGCGCCCTGCGCCTCGATCGCCTCGCCCTGTTCGGGATCCGGCCGCGGCGTCCGGCTCAACCAGCCTCCGGAGCGCTGCCGCTCCTCCAGCACCGAGTCCAGGCTCTTCTGACCGAAATCCAACTCCTCTTCGATGGCCTTATAGGTGTTTTCGTTGAGCAGGAAGTTGGTCGCCGACGAAGCGGCGGGCAGCACCAGGCTGAGCGTCCCGGTGAGGGCCTTGAGAAAGGGCGCGGCCTTCACGAACCACTCGCGCGGCAGATCCAATTCATAGACTCCGCGCTTGTCGCCGGACCCGTTGAGACTGGTCAACGGCAATCGGGAATGTTCGCACCACAAGGTGAGACGGAATTTCTGGCTGATCCAATTGGGCCAGCCGAAGAAGCCCGGATCCATCGGCTGAAAACTGAAGAGCCGGGGGCCGTCCCGGGCCTCATCGATCAAGGCCTGGATGAGCCCGGTGTAGGCGCCGTCCACCTGGCTCAGGATGCGTTGTGTTCCGACGTCGAGGCGATCGAAGCGGCCCACCGCCTCGGCGTGTTGTCCGGCCAACAGCTCGCGCACGTTTCTCAACTCATCCTGGACCTCGGCGAAACTCGCCCATAACTCCTCCGCCGGTTGGCGCTGCGCCGCCGGCGCGTTCCGGAGCAGACTGTCGATGCGCTGCCATTCGTTACAGACGGGACAGGGATACTCCGGACGATGGCGCCGCTTGCTCTCGATCAACTTCTGCACTTCAAAGAGGCCGGTGCCCGGGGTCTCTTTGCCGCAGGGATCGATACACGGGACCATGACCTCGCAGCGCAACCCGGCCCAGAAGTTCTCGACCAGCCACTTCACCTCGGTGGTCAAGACCGAGAGGAACCGTTCCGGATACGCGGCGCGGACCGTGATCCGGATGTCGTTGCCGTGATGCTCCAGCAAGGCCCGTCCGTTGTAATCGTCATCGAGCACCAATCCGCGCTGCCAGTGCACGCTCTCGTCGTTGTTGACCCGCCCCAGCGAGTATTTATGCAGCCGCACGATCAACTGGTAGAACAACCCCTCGGCGGTGGCCGCCTGTCCGCTGCCCACCTCCACGATCCGGCAGATCTGCGCCTGCTGCTCGTCGCCGGGATCCGGATCGGCCGCCCAGCCCGGAATCGGATCGGGACGCACGTCCGGCACCAGTTGCGCGATCAGGCTGGTCTCGCCCGCCTCGCCCCGATCAAGCACGCCCGCGACGCGGTACGAGAGATCGAACCGTTCCATCAACCGTAGAAAGACCGGATAGAGTCCGGGCGGATACCGGAACGACTCGTCCCTCGCCGGATCGTCCCATAACTGGCTCAGCCGGACGGAGCTGACTAGCCCGCGGTTGTCCCGGGTCTGCTTATCGTCGAGCACGAAGCTGATGGCCGTCGCCAGCCAGTCCGGCTTGAGAACCACGATATCGCGCAGCGCCGGATCATGTTCGTAATGGATCAGGTGGCCCAATCGATGCGAGATGGTCACGAACAATCGCGCCTCCTCCGGGTCCATCTTGCGCTCGCGACAGATCCGGAGCACTTCGTCGAGCGGCAGATAGGCGGCCCGGGTCGCCGACAGCGCATCGCGCGCCGCCTGCCAGCGGGCCGGCACGGTGCGCCCCATCTCGGGCAGGCTGGCGGCCAACCTCGCGATCGTATCCTTCAGCGCGGCCAATCCGCATCGTTCGCCGGTCTGATGGTCGGGTTGATTGTCGACCAGAAAGAAGCCCAGCACCGTCTCGCGCCCGAAGAGATCCCACAGCTCCTGCTTGTCGATGTCCGGCTGACGCTGACCGGGTCCGCCGTGCGTGGCGACCACCAGAATCTTGGCATCCGGTTCGCGGTGCTTCACCAACCGGATCCACTCGTTGACGAAGCCCTGCTGAACCCCTTCCCGCGGTTTCCAGACCACCAGGTAGATCGCCGGGGCGCTGAAGAAGAGCTGGTGCGTGGGCCGGTAGACGCCCTGACCGCCGAAGTCCCAGCCGTTGAGCGTGATCTCGGTGCCGGTCTCGGGATCGGTCACCCGCACCGGTTTGATCTGGATTCCGTGCGTGGACTCGTGCTTCGCCCAGGGATCGCCGCGCAAGGCATCCAGCAGACAGCTTTTTCCGACCTCCCCCTCGCCGATCAGGATCAACTTGGCCTCGTTGAGGACCACCTCCGCGTCCGTCCTGGCGCGCAGGTACCTTCTGACCGCGTCGAGCCCCTCGTTGTCCGCGGCGTCCAATTCCGGGGTCAAGGGATTCCCGTAGAGTTCCAGTTCATTCAGATGCTTCAGTTCGGCCAACGACTCCGGCAACTCCGAGAGTTGATTTCCGAAGAGATTCAGCGATTGCAACAACATCAACCCGCCCAATCCCCCCGGCAGTTGCTTCAGCCGGTTGCCGGAGAGATTGAGCGTGTGCAAGCGCACCAATCCGCCCAGACTCTCGGGCACCTCCGTCAATTGATTATGAGAGAAATTCAACCACCACAACTGAGTCAGTTGACCCAGCCATTCCGGCACCTCCGTCATCTGGTTATAGGAGAGATTCAACCACTGCAAGTGTGTGAGCTGACTCAAGGTTTCAGGCAACCTGGTCAGTCTCATCCGGCTTAAATCCAGGATCGTCGCACCCGACCGCCCCACCTCTTCAATCTTTTTTTCCGCGTTACGATAAGCCTGGTCACGCGCCATGGAGGCCACCTTTCTAGTTTGTCAGGTAGAGTTCGGAATTGGCCGTCTTCCGCTTATTGAGCTGCCTATTGCTGATCTCAGCTCAGGAAGTGGGAAACTGTCCTAATTCCCTGCAATCGATCGATGCCAATCAACTGAGAGAACAATCACAATTATACTTGTGGAGATGGAAATTTATGGCCTCGACTACGAACAAGGCAAGCCCTAATCAGGAGAAATCAATGATCTCGGTCCGGGAATGGCTAGTCCGCTGGCGCGGAGCCGGCACTGGGGAAATGTTTCAGACCGCGAAACACGCAGAATCAACGAACCTTCGCGTCTTGGGCGTGTTTCGCGATTTCAAATAGAACTTCGAGAGACCTACTTTTCAAAGTACTCAATAGCGATGGCGGAAAGTGATCCGGCCCTTGGTCAGATCGTAAGGGGTCAGTTCGACGGTCACACGATCTCCCACCAACACCTTGATCGAGTTCTTGCGCATCTTTCCCGAAAGGTGCGCGGTAATCTGGTGTGAGCCCTGAGAGAGGGTGACTCCGACAATAAAGTTGGCGTTGGGCAGCTTCTCGATGATCTTGCCTTCCAGCTCAATCACATCTTCCTTCAAATTTGATTCTCCTTCTATGCCTCAGATTTGGTTCCTAATAACAACAACCGGATTCTCAATCGTTGAGCCTGACGATCGCGGGCTGACTGACGGTTCGATCGTCCTCTTTCTCTTTGACGACTTTTTCAGCGGGGCTGTGATCGGCCCGATGCTCAGGGTCACTTTTCGCATTCCACTCCACGGGAGTAAACTCAAAGCTGATTAATCCTTGCCTAACCTCTTCGAGCGCCAGACGGATCGCCCTCACTCCCTGCATCTGGACCAGCGGTCGGGCCCCGTTGCGAATCTGTTTGGAGCGCTGAGCGGCAACCAATACCCTGAGATATTTATTGATAGTAACGTTCATCATTTCACCTTTCTGTGTTGCTCCTGAATAATGACCTCTGCCCGGCCCCGAGGAGAGCAGTTTAAGTTGTCACAAAGACGCTGCGGTTGAGACCGAATAATCCAACTTGCGGTTCCCTTGAACCGGCGCTGACGGGGAGCCGATCATCTATAAATAAACACGACGGCGGAGACCACCTGGAGATGCACCGCCACAGGGTGTGTAAATCCTGATGCGCTCTTGCGAAGGTGAGCCGTGAGTTTCAGATAATCTGGAGAATTCCAGAGGAACTGACGAAAAGAGTGAGCCAGGCTCCATTCCCAATCACCTTCTCACACCGCATGTGGCTTGTCAAGCTTGGGGAGTTGGAGGGCGTCCAATCGCGCTCCGGTGGTGTTCGATCAACGGCGCGTTCGAGGTCTCGGCGAAGATCCAATCGGACCGAGGTCGGGCCCAGTATCACGGGATCAGCGCCAACTGTCAAACGGCCGCCGTGATTCCGGCGACGGAAATGCGGTTGACGCTGCTGGTGGCCGAGAGTATCCTACTGGCGGTCCGGTGCGAAGAATTGATTTGTCCCGGGATCAAAATTGGTTCAAGCTCCATAATTCCTTCAATTTTTCGATCAGTAAATCAATCCCCCCATGAGACCCGAGTAGTCGACGGGTCCGGTTCGTATTGATTGATTGGCCGGCAGTCTCTGTCTCTATACGTTCTCCCGTACATCGATCAGCAATCCGCTTTTACACCAGAATCAGTTGAGGCCATTTAACTATGATACCTCGTAGCTTTGAATATTTCGTGCCTCGCACAATCGACGACGCGATCTCGCTCCTCCAGAAACTCGGCCCGGAGGCCAAGATCCTCTCCGGGGGTCAGAGTTTGATTCCGATGATGAAGCTGAGATTGGCATCGCCGCAGTGCATCGTCGATATCAACCGCCTGCCCGGTCTCGATTACATCTCGGAGGTCGATGGCAGTCTGAGGATCGGGGCCCTGGTCCGCGAGAGCGAGCTCGAAAGCTCGCCGGTGGTCCGGTCACGCTGGCCGATCCTGGTCGACACGACGGTGGTGATCGCCGACCCGCTGGTGCGCAACCAGGCCACGGTCTGCGGAAACCTGGCGCACGGCGACCCGGCCAACGACCATCCGGCCACCATGCTCGCGCTCGGAGCGACCGTCGTGGTCGTCGGACCGCGCGGCGAACGTCAGATCCCGATCGAGAGCTTCTTCACCGGTCTCTTCGAGACGGCGCTGCGGCCGGACGAGATCCTGACCGAACTCCGGATTCCGGTTCCGCCGCCGGTCAGCGGAGGCGCCTATCTGAAGCTCGAACGCAAGGTCGGCGACTATGCGACGGCGGGCGTGGCCGTGCAGATCACGCTCGATCGCGCCGGTCTCTGCCAGCGTGCGGGAATCGGCCTGACCAACGTCGGGTTCTCGCCCATCAAGGCCACCGGAACCGAAGCCTTCCTGGTCGGCAAGAAACTCGACGAACCGACCATCAAACAGGCGGCGGTCCTGGCGGCCGGAGAATCCAGCCCGCTCGACGACATCAGGGGCTCGGCCGATTACAAACGGGACGTGGTTCGAGTGCTCACGGCCCGCGCCCTGAACCGCGCCGTCGAACGCGCCA
>DATEFT010000081.1:0-22563 GCA_035280505.1 Blastocatellia bacterium
ACCAGATTTCGATTTCACGCGACAGGCCGGTCTTCCGACCGAGAGTCGTCAGATAAAGATACGGGGGGTCGTTCTTCATTAGTAGAACAGATATTTGCGCCAGGCGGCATCGCTACGGCCAAGGTAACGCATAATCTGGCGATTGACATGCAGACTGAAAGCCTGCGGGCGTTTGATCAGCTTCATGCCGGCCTCTTCAGGCACGGCACTGCCTTTACGATTATTGCACCTTTTGCAGCAGGCGACGAGATTGTCCCAGTTGGAACTGCCGCCTCGAGATTTCGGCAGGACGTGATCGAGCGTCAGTTCCGCCGGATTGGATACTTTTCCACAGTACTGACAGGTATTGTGGTCTCGCAACAGGATATTTTTCCGCGACAGGCTTTTGCGTTCGAACGGGATATGTACGTAATCGGTCAACCGAATGACCGACGGCACCGGCATCGTGTGGCGCGCCGAATGATACAGGTGTTCATGCCGCTCCTCGGCGCGCGCTATTCCCTTCAAGATCAGCACTATGGCTCGACGCGTCGTGCACACGTTGATGGGCTCATATGTTGAATTCAAGACGAGAACTCTTCCATTCATCGAAATACCTCATAAAAAGAGGCGCACTGAGTTTGACGCCAGTGCACTCTTCTACCTGGAACTAACGGTTGATATTTTAAGATGATTAGAGCCGAGAAATAATGAAGCACACAACGCTGCTTCACGCGCGGAGTGCGCCTGGTGAAGGGGATAAAGGATTGAATTGGGTCAACCTTTATTGAACGACTGGGGAAGATCGCACCTCGTTAAATTATTAAGATGTCTGCCGATCAAACTGTCCTGTCTCTGACGAGTTCGCATCAACGCGGACGATTATAGCACAGAAGGCGCAATTGTGAAGTTAAGCTTAGTTAATGTGGCGGGTGGATGGGG
The DNA here is from genome assembly GCA_035280505.1 of Blastocatellia bacterium. Lineage (GTDB taxonomy): Bacteria > Acidobacteriota > Blastocatellia > RBC074 > RBC074 > JAKEHZ01. The sequence goes on from DATEFT010000081.1 coordinate 922, forward strand.
GCACAACCGGGCGGCGTGGCAGCCCGGTCGGCATCAGGGTTGTGATTTGATAATCGCCCTTCTGAGCGCGAGGGGATTCTCGAAGAGGAATCCGAGCCCCCGGATCACCGCTCGTTGCGGGCTCTCGGTCAGCAGGACGGCCAGTTCGGTCTCCTTCGAGAGACGTTCATCGAGCCCGGCCAGGAGCGAGGCGCCGCCGGCCAGGATCATGCCGCGGTCGTAGATATCGCCTGAAGCTTCGGGCGGAAGAGCTTCGAGCGCGTCTTGAACGGAGTTGACGATCCGGGCCGTGATCGGCTCGATCGCCTCGTGAATCTCGATGCTGTTGACCACCGCCATCTCGGGATTTCCCCCGATGGTGCTCCGGCCCTTGACCATGGTCGTCTGTTCCTGATCCAGGGGGACGGCGCATCCCAACTCGATCTTGACTCGTTCCGCCGTGCGCGGGCCGACCAGCAGATTGTGATTCTGTTTGATCATATCGACCAGCGCCGTGTCCATGTCGTTGCCGCCGACCCGCAGCGTCCGGGTGAAGATCAGATGGTTATGAACCATGGCCGCGATGGTCGTGGTTCCGGCTCCGATATCGACCACCATCTTGGCCCGTTGATCTTCGGCTCCCATTCCGGAACCCATGAGGGCGACCAGTCCTTTATTAATAAAATGGACGTTGCTGACGCTGGCCTCTTTGGCGGCATAGCGCAGGGCGTAGTGTTCGATGTCGCTGGCATCGGCCGCAATCGAGATCAAGACGCGGCGTGAGATGGTCGATCGCCCGTCTCGGGCCTTGCGCAGGTAGTGTTCGAGCAGTTTTCCGGCAAAGGTCGAATCGGCTACCACGCCGTCCTGAAGCGGGCTGATGATTTGGATATCCTCAGAAGCTCGACCTTCCAGTTCGAGTGCTTCCAGTCCGACGGCGACCACTTCGCGAGTCGGAGAGTCATAGGCTAAGAGTGAAGGTTCATTAATTACGATTCCTCGTCCACGGGCAAATACACGCGTCCTCGATGTTCCGAGATCAATCGCCAAGTCATCAGTCACCAGGTTGAGGATGGAGGGCAGCTTCATAGGTAAATTATCGAAAAATTTTTTAATTGCACACTGCGGAGCAGAGTTTTAGCACAACCGGATGTGATTGCCTAAACTTTTTTGCATAAACCATAAAATTTTTAAATTTAGGGGATATATATATTAGCCAAGCAGGGCGCATATTACTCAGCCGCCAGCTAGTATAGCAAGTCTTTTGTTAATCTACCGGGATTCTTTGCCAAACTTTACCTGATAGCATGTTGAATCGTTAGTTTCAGAGACTGAGTTCGTTCACGGCGCGAGCCAGCGTCAAGACTCTGACGGCGCGAGCCCCGCCGGAGAACAACGTTCGCGCAATTTCATGGACCGTGCTGCCGGTGGTCATCACGTCGTCGACTACCAGCAGGGCCCGGCCTTCGATCAGGCGCGGAGCCCGGACCTGGAAGGCTCGATCGAGAGAGCGCGCTCGCTCGCGGGCGCCCAATCCGAGGCGATGCCTCTCGGTCTTCTTCGAGCGGACCAGGCTCGCGGTGTCCACTCGCAACCCGGTGGCGGACGAAAGTTCACGGGCGATGAGTTCCGACTGGTTGAAGGTCCGTTCGGCCAGCCGGCTCGGATGCAGCGGGACGGGGATGATCGAATCCGTCTCCGCCAAGTCCGGAGCGCCGGTGAAGGTCGAGATCAACCATCGGCCCAGGCGAGGCGAGAGCTGTGGATGATCCTTGAGCCAGAGCACCGATTCCCGGAGGGCTCCTTCATATGGTCCGCAGGCTCGCGCATAGTTGAACGCCAGATGCTCACATCGCCCGCAATGCCGCCCCGCTTGTTGCTCGCCAGGGCGGTGCGACGTGAGATTGTTGAACGGCCGGCCGCATTTGGCGCAGAGCTCTTCGGATGTGCCTAGTGGATCGATCTTACGCCAGCAACCGCCGCACGCTACACCATACTCCCAACCATCGATCATGGCACCACATACCCGGCAGGGTGTCGGATAGAATGTGCTAATTGCCGCATCGCGCAGCTTGATCAATGTCTGTTTCAACACGAGTCTCAGCTCTCAGGGAGTTCCCGTTTGATTGCCAGCAGCCGGTCGCGAGTGAACCGGCCGGCGACCTGCTCCGCCAGTTGGCGGGACGCCGCCACCGCGTCCTCGACGATCCGGGTGAACAACCCGAGGCGATGCGCCTCGGCGGCGTCGAGGCGATCGCCGGAGACCAGCATTCGTCGGGCGGCGTCGAGCCCGATGGTTTTGACCAGCCGCTGGGTTCCGCCCCAGCCGGTGATCAATCCGCGTCTGGATCCCGGATGCTGGATCGACGACCGGGGCGTGGCGTAACGCAGGTCGCAACTCAGCGCGAGGTCCAGGCCGCCGCCCAGGCAGTATCCGTCGATCGCCGCGATCGTGAGCGGCACGGCCGTCCGCAGCGAGCCGAACAGCGTTTGGCCGCGCCGGGAGAATTCGAACGCCGAGGCCGGGTCCAACGCCGAGACCTCGTTCAGATCGGCGCCGGCGGAGAAGAGACCTCCGGCTCCCGTGATGATCAGCGAAAGATACCGGGGCTCTTCACGCAGCGTCTCGAGCTTCGCTGCCAGCTCGTTGATCAGCTCTCTGGTCAGACAATTCAACTGGTCGGGACGATGGAGCGTGACGATCGCGTAAGATCCGTGGTCGGTCAGCAGAATTGGCGGGTCTTTGGTCACGAGTAGTAGATGACGTGAATCCGCTCAGGATTCGCGTGGTTTGATCTGTTCACGAATAAAGTCGACGATCTCCTGGGTCGTGGCGCCGGGCAGAAAAATCTGGCTGACGCCGGCCTCCTTCAGCCTGGGGATATCGTCTTCCGGGATGATTCCGCCGCCGAACAGCAGCACATCGCTCATCCCTTTTTCGCGCATCAGGTCGAGCACCCGGGGAAAGATGGTCATATGAGCCCCCGAGAGGATCGAAAGCCCGATCAGATCCACGTCCTCTTGCAGGGCGGCGTTGACGATCTGTTCGGGAGTTTGTCGCAGGCCGGTATAGATGACCTCCATGCCGGCATCTCGCAGCGCGCGGGCGATCACCTTGACCCCGCGGTCATGGCCATCCAGGCCCGGTTTAGCGAGGAGGATTCTGATTTTGGCTTCTGACATAGCTGATTGGAATTTGAATGGAGACGTCGGACCGGAAGCGGCTTCCGATCGTCGTCTGGTGGTTAAAGGATAACTGCGTAAAAGTATCATACGCCATGGCCTCGATTTTACCACTCGTCGCCGGCCTATTTCGACTCTTTTTCTACTATACTCTCGCTCTGGACTTCGGCCGCTGAAGATAAAGTCGGTGTTCTGGAAAGTAAGTTCCTTGGAATTTGAGATTCAAACCGCGAAACGCACGAAATCCGCTAAATCCTCGATCTTTCGCGTGTTTCGCGGTTCCGAATCGGAACCTCAAAAAACTTGCTGTCCAGGGTAGTCAGGTTGGACAACTTAAATCCCATGAAGAATCGACGGATCACCCTTTCCCAACTGGAAGGCTTTCTGCTCAAAGCCTCGGAGGTGCTCCGCGGCAAGATGGACGCCTCGGAGTTCAAAGAGTTCATCTTCGGCATGCTCTTCATCAAGCGCATGTCGGATGAGTTCGATCTCCAGCGGCGGGAACTCGCGAAGGCCTGCGCGCACCTCTCCGCGGAAGAGCTCGAAGCGCGGCTGGAAGACCCGCGGTCGTATCCCGAGACCTTCTTTGTGCCCCGGATTGCCCGCTGGCACGAAGGCTTCGTCGATGAGACGGGCGCCGCCGTTCCGGCTCTCAAAGAGGTCCAGACCCAGGCGGGAGAACGTCTGAACCGGGCCCTCGCCGCGCTCGAAGATGAGAATGCGCGGTTGGCGGGGGTGCTCAAGAACAACATCGACTTTCACGCCGAGAAAGGGAAGAGCCGGATTCCCAATCAACGCTGGCTGGATCTGATCGATCATTTCAGCCATCCCGATTTCGTGCTGGTCAACGACCATTTCGAGTTTCCCGACCTGCTGGGCGCGGCTTATGAATATTTGATCAAGTTCTTCGCCGATAGCGCGGGGAAGAGAGGCGGCGAGTTCTATACGCCCGGCGAGGTGGTTCAACTGCTGGTGCGGTTGATCAAACCGCGGGAGGGCATGTCGGTCTACGACCCCACTGTCGGTTCGGGCGGCATGCTCATTCAATCGCGCCAGTATGTTGAAGAGCAGGGGCAGCATCCGCGCCGGCTGGAGATCTATGGCCAGGAGGCCAATGGAACGGTCTGGTCGATCTGCATGATGAATATGATCCTGCATGGAATTCAGGACGCCCAGATCGAGAATGACGACACGCTCCAGAATCCCCGCCACCGCTCCGACCGCGCCTGGCGCCGTTTCGATCGGGTGATCGCCAATCCGCCGTTTTCGCAGAACTACCGCAAGGCGGACATGGAGTTCCCGGATCGCTTCAAATACGGATTCGCGCCGGAGACCGGCAAGAAGGCCGACCTCATGTTCGTCCAGCACATGATCGCCAGCCTCAATGAACACGGCATGATGGCGACCATCATGCCCCACGGAGTGCTCTTTCGCGGCGGCCAGGAGAAGGTGATCCGCGCCGGGCTCATCAATGACGATCTGATCGAAGCCGTCATCAGCCTGCCTCCGGCGCTCTTCTCCGGAACCGGCATTCCCGCCTGCGTCGTGGTCATCAACCGCGACAAACCGCCGGAGCTGTCGGCGAAGGTCCTCTTCATCAACGCCGATGCCGAGTATGCCGAGGGCAAGAATCAGAACCGGCTGCGCCCGGAGCAGATCGAAAAGATCGATCACGTCTTCACCCACCGGCTCGAGATCCCCAAATACTCGCGGGTCGTCGATCGGTCGGAGATCGTGGCCAATGATTTCAATCTCAATATTCGCCGATACGTGGACAATACTCCGGAAGCGGAGCCGGAAGATGTGCGCGCCCATCTACTAGGCGGAGTGCCGGCGTCCGAAGTCGAAGCCGCCCGGCCGATCTTCGACAAATTCAGGTTTCATTCCAAGATCGTCTTCGAGCCGCACGGCGATGGCTACCTCACATTCGGCCATGAGTTGAAGGATCGGTCGGTGATCAAAGACATGATCGAAAATAATGAAAACGTTATCATCATCTGCCGTGCGATGCGGGAGGCGATTGCGGATTGGTGGAATCTGGCGAGAGCGGAGCTGGCGCGATTGGAGGGCCACCACCTGCTGGCTCAGGTCCGGACCCGGCTGCTGGCTTCGATCAAACGGCAGTTGTTGCCGATCGGCGTGCTCGATGAATTTCAGATCGCGGGAGTCTTCGTCAATTGGTGGCAGGGCATTCGCTACGATCTCAAGACCATCATCAGCAGCGGCTGGCAGGCCGGCCTGATTCCGGACCGCTATCTGATCGAGGCTTTCTTTCAGCCCGACGTCGAGGCGATCGCCGCGCTGGAGGGGCGGCTGGGAGCGGAGGAATCGAGGCTGCGGGAGGTTCTCGAATCGATCGAACTCGAAACGGCCGAGGATGAAGAGGCCGAAACGGAACGCAACGCCGGTCAGGTCAAGGCCTCGCTCGTGGATCAAATCTCCGACCTTCGGCAATCCGACTCGCTGACGGCGCTCACCGAGGGGGCGACCCTCGAGTCGCAACTGGAGGCGATCAAGAGTTGCGAGTCGCGGATCCGCGGAGTGAAGGCCGAGTTGAAACAGGCGCAGGCCGAACTTCAGAGGAGCCTCCATTGGAAGCGCGTCGGGGTCGATGAGGATCGGGCGGAACTACGGCGCAAGATCGAGGCCAATAAGCGGGAGCTGGCCCGGGTCATGATCGAGCCGGAGACCGAGGCCCGAGCCGAACGACAACGGGTGAAGAGGCTCGAAGCGCTGAACCGGGAGCACGAGCGATTCGAGGCGGAGCTGATTCGGCTCGAGGCTTCGCTCGCCGCCATCGGCGGGGTGATCAGCCCCGAAGAGGCCCGGGCGCTGATCTTGAGGCGACATCATGACTTGATCCGCGATGAACTGTCCCGCTATCTGAATGCGGAGCAGCGGGCGCTGGTCGCCGTCTTTGAAGGGCTCTGGGACAAATATGCGATCTCGACCACCGATCTGGAACGACAACGGACCTCGATGATCGCGGAACTGGATCGATTTCTGGCCGAACTGGGATATACGGAGAAGTCTGGAAAAGTCTAGAAAAGTCGGAAGACTATTCCGGAGACTTGCTTTTCAAAGTATTCAGACTTCTCCAACCTCTTCTGACTTTTCTAGACTTCTCTAGACTTTTCTAGACTAGAATTGTGGTTCCTGGTATTCGCCGAAGACCGGCCGCAGGGCATCGCACATCTCGCCGAGCGTGCAATCGGCGCGCGCGCAATCGATCAGCAACGGCATGGTATTGACCTGCGGGTCTTCGGCTCCGCGTTTCAGGGCGTCGAGGGCGCGCTCGGCGGCGAGGCGATCGCGCCGGTCTCGAAGCTGGGCCAGGCGTTCGGTCTGCAGCTTGGTGACGGTCTCGTCGATCTGCAGGATGTTGGGCTCACCCAGTTCGTCGGTCTCCATGACATAGTCGTTGACTCCGACGATGACCTTCTCGCCCCGTTCGACGGCCCGCTGAAACTGATAGGCCGATTCCTGGATCTCTTTCTGCGGGAATCCGGCTTCGATCGCCTCGACCATTCCGCCGAACTGATCGATCTTGCGGAAATATTCCCAGGCCTCGGCCTCGAGCTCGTTGGTCAGTTTCTCGACGAAGTAGGATCCGCCGAGCGGGTCGACCGTGTTGATGACTCCGGTTTCGTGCGCGATGATCTGTTGAGTGCGCAGCGCGATCAACGCGGCGCGTTCGGTCGGGAGCGCCAGGGCTTCGTCGTAACCGTCGCAATGCAGCGATTGGGCTCCTCCCAGGACCGCGGCCAGCGCCTGGATGGCGACCCGCGAGATGTTGTTGATCGGTTGCTGCACCGTCAGGCTGACGCCCGCCGTCTGCGCATGGAACCGCAACTGCCAGGACCGCGGATCCTGCGCCTTGAACCGCTCTTTCATGACCCGATACCAGATGCGCCGGGCGGCGCGATACTTGGCGACCTCCTCGAAGAAGTCGTTATGGGCGTTGAAGAAGAAAGAGAGGCGCGGCGCGAACTCGTCGACCGCGAGCCCGGCCCGAATTCCGTATTCGAGATATTCGATTCCGTCGCGGAGCGTGAAGGCCAGCTCCTGTGCGGCGGTGGCTCCGGCCTCGCGGATGTGATAGCCGGAGATCGAGATCGAATTCCATTTCGGCATCTCCCGGGCGCAGAACTTGAAGGTGTCGGTGATCAGGCGCATCGACGGGCGCGGCGGATAGATCCATTCCTTCTGGGCGATATATTCCTTGAGGATGTCGTTCTGCAGCGTGCCCCCGATCTCGCGCCACTCGACGCCCTGTTTCTCGGCCGCCGCCAGGAAGAAGGCGAAGATCATCGAGGCCGGCGCGTTGATGGTCATCGAGGTCGTGACCCGGTTCAGCGGAATGCCGCCGAAGAGCACCTCCATATCCTCCCGCGACGCGATCGCCACTCCGCATCTTCCGACCTCGCCCTCCGAGAAGGGATGATCCGAATCGTAGCCCATCAGGGTCGGCAGATCGAAAGCGGTCGAGAGCCCGGTCTGACCGTGTTCCAGCAGGTATTTGAACCGGAGATTGGTGTCGAAGGCCGAACCGAAACCCGCAAACTGGCGCATGGTCCAGAGCCGCGCGCGGTAGCCGGTGGGATGAATGCCGCGCGTATAGGGCGGCGCGCCGGGAAACCCGATGTCGCGCGCGAAATCGGTCTCCGCCAGATCGCGCGGCGTGTAGAGCCGGTCGATCGGTTTCAACGAGACCGTCGTGTACTCCTCTTGCCGCTCCGGCATCCGGCCCAGCGCTTTCGAGAGATGTTGCTCTTCCCACGCCTGCTGCTGTTCATCGAGCGGAGTCTTGGCAATGGCGGGGTCTATGGAATTTTTCATGATGGTGTTCCTCGGGCAGATGGACTTCAAGCTTCAGTGTTCAGGGTCAGGATTGCGAAGACTGATGATATTTGAGAGCTCGAGGGAGGGCAAGTAACGGCAGCGGGCTTGGGCCGAGGGGGTCGGACCCCTCACTCGCCCGTGACTTCGTGCAGCAGCAGGTGGATCAGATAGAAGATCGCCATCCCGGCGAAGACCATCATCGAGGTTCGGGCCCCGCTGCGCGGACCGCCCCGATGATTGGCCTCCGGAATCAGATCCGAGGCCGCCACATAGAGCGTCACTCCGGCCGAGAACGGCAGCGTATAGATGACGGCGGGCTTGACCAGGGTCACCAACACGATTCCGGCCAGCGTCGAACCGGCGATCAACAGCGTCGCCTGCCACGCCGCGCGCGAATCATGACCGGTCGAGAGCATGACCGAGGCCGCCGTGAAGCCTTCCGGAATCTTGTGCAGGAGAATCGCGATGAACAACAGCAGGCCCAGGCGAAAACTGGTCAGCAGACCCGAGGCGATGATCACTCCGTCCAGAAAGGTATGGACTGAAAGCGCTATCACGACGGAGGTGGCCGCGCCCCGCCGCCTCATCTCCTGGGAGTCGGCCTCTTCGCCGAAATGGAAGTGCGGCGCGATGCTGTGCTCGGCGAATTGAACCAGGAGATAACCGGCCAACAACCATCCCATCGGAACGCCCAACTGGCCATTCCATTTCTGCGCGACCTCCGGGATGATTTCGAGAAAGATGGCTGCAAGTAGAAAGCCTGCTCCCAATCCAATGAGTGACTTTAGTTTGACTTGTCTGGACTCGTTTGACCTGGTGATTAAGAAACCGCCTAACAAATTTCCGGCTGCCGCCACTAAGCCAAAGCCCAATAGTTGAAGGAATGGCTCCATTATCTTTACTGAATGTATATGTTCTAATCAGGACCTCGCCCTGAACCTCACGCCAATATAACACATAGGCAATCTCCGGGCCTATGTGATTAGACGATAGTAATGATTTTTGTCCGTTAAGACCCCATCGATTCCGGGGGCTGACCAGCCCAATTCTGTACTTATGTTGTTAAACAATCCTTTAGCCATCTTGACTTGAAGTCCTAAATTAACACTGATCGTATCATAAATTTCTTGACAGGTATTTACCGCTGACGTACTATACGCCCGTCCTGCGGTGGAATAAAGTAGAGTCAAGTGGTTCAAAGTGGTGGTCAGGTGGAGGGTTGGTGGGCAGATCGCGGTAAAGCGAAGATGAGAAATGGATAACAGGACTGAAAGTAGTAGCAATTAGTAGTAGTAAGTCCAAAGAAGTGGAAGTAGCGGATGAGCAAGGGGCTGATAAGCCGTGAGAAGTAGGTCGGATAGATATCAGCCGGATCGAAGATAGGGCAGGCGTGATCGGCCCGAACCGCCAGTTGAACCGGAAATACTTAAAGAAGTAGTTGAGGTTCTTGAAAAGATAATGAGTGAAGTAGGCGGAATCGTTAAAGGAATATGTGAAGCCATCGCCCGGATCGTTGAAGATATAATAAAGATAGCGTGATTGGAGAGCGGTCGAGCGGCGAGGACGAGCAGGACGGCGGGAAGTAAGCGGGAAGTAGCGCAGAAGATAAGAAGTTAGTAAGAAGTTGTAAGACGTAGAGAGTAGGATCGGGCTGGGCTTGGTTGGGGAACAAAGTGGTTGATAGTTTGCAGCGAACTCCAAAAATCCTGGCTTAAGTTAATAGATTTATAGAACTCGCAATAATAAGGCCGAGCCGGACGATCGGAGGCCAAACCGAAGCGGCGGGATCAGCCGCGGGGATGGTTCGATCGGAAGGTGAATAGACTTCAGAGCTAGTGATCGGATTTGTAGGATTTGGATGAATACTAGATGAGACCAGATGAGACCAGAATGCTGACAGGATGCTGACAGACAGGATGCTGACAGAATGCTGAGAGGAAGCTACACAGCCCGGATGGATGAGAAAGGCCGACTCAAAATTCCGGCGAGCTTCAAACGTCATCTGGATGAGAAGTACGGGCAAGAAGATTTTTACGTGACGAGTTTGACGGGCGAGTATGCCCGGATCTATCCCTTGCAGGAATGGGAAGAGATTGAAAAGAGGTTGGCGTTGCTGCCCAGCATGGATCCGGCGAAGCGGAAGTTTCTGGACCGGACCAACTACTACGGTCAGATGCAGCAGATGGACGTTCAGGGACGACTTTTGATCCATACGTTCTTGCGCGGGACCGGGGAGTTGTTGGGCGAGGTGACGATCTTTGGTTATTTGACTTATATCGAAGTTTGGAGCGCGGAGAGATTTCGGCGCCTGCGTTTGGAAGAGCAACCGTATACGGACGAAGATGCTGAAGCGATTGCGCGGCTTGGAATCTAGAGTAATGTTGGCATGGGGAGGTGCGGCAGCATCGCGCTGATCTCGCATCTCCTCCCCCGTGTCATCTGATCGGGAGGGGCCAGGTTACCTGCAGAGTCGCGGAGCTAAAATCGCGGAGCTTGTAGATGGGGTTATGAAACTACATCGTCCGGCAATGCCTTCTGAAGTGATGGACTATCTTGAGGTGGGGCGTGGAGGTCTCTATGTGGATGCGACGCTCGGGATGGGAGGCCATACCGAGTTGATCCTCCGCGGCGCGCCCAACAACCGGGTCATCGGCATCGATCGTGATTCGGAAGCGATAGAGATTGCAGCCGAGCAGTTAGCGGAATTTGGCGAAGCGAGGTTCACGGCAATTCATTCGGACTATCGCCAGATCCGAGCAGTTCTCAGAGAAAAAGGCATCGAATCGGTCGCGGGCATCTTAACCGATCTCGGTGTATCGTCATATCAAATCGACACGCCCGAACGAGGTTTCAGCTTTCGTTCCGGCCAGAGCGGCTCCAAAGCCGGGCTGCCGTCCATGAGCAGTCCTCCCGCGAGTCACCCACTCGATATGAGAATGGATCGCTCGCAATCGTTGACGGCGGCTGATCTCGTCAACTCCTTGAGTGAGCGAGAACTGGCTGAGATCATCTTTGAATATGGTGAGGAGCGGGCAGCGCGGCGCATCGCTCATAGAATAGTCGTCGAGCGGGCAAAAACGGCGATTACCACCACCAATCAACTGGCCGAACTGGTCGTCAAAGCGGTCCATCAGCGTGGGCATTGGCGAATCCATCCGGCGACCAGGACTTTTCAGGCTCTGCGGATTGCCGTCAATCGAGAGCTGGAGGGGCTGGATCGATTTGTGGCGGAAGCGGTGGAGTTGCTCGAACCGAACGGGCGGCTGGTCATCATCTCGTTTCATTCGCTCGAGGATCGAATCATCAAGCAGGCGCTCAGGGTTCAAGCAGGCCGATGTGCGTGCCCCCCCGAGCTCCCCGAGTGCCGATGCGGAGCATCCCCGCGCGTTGAGCTTCTCACGCGCAAAGCGGTCCAGCCAAGCAAGGAGGAGATAGCTGCCAATCCTCGCGTCCGCAGCGCCAAATTGCGAGCTTGCCGCAAACTCCCAACATGACGAGAGCGGCTCTTGACCGCGAAAGCACTGGCTGAAGACCAATATCTTAAGTGAGTCTGGCAGGTCCTGGAGATCTGGAAGAGTCTGGAAAAGTCTTGGTTCGGTTAGCGATGTTGTCCTTGAAGACTCTTTTAGGCGGCCCCCGGATCTCTGTGGAACCGATGAGAAGAGGAGCGAACGATCCGCCGTTTCTTGGCCCGTACATATCAGGAGCGTGGGAGAATGAGAGTGCAAACTTATCGTCCTAAAATTCAGAACGGCCCGGTGAACCGACAGCGCAGTCGGACGAGCGGGGCCAAGGTGTCGGAACGTCGCGCCACTTCACGGCGGACGTCCCAGGGAGCGGCCGGATCGAAAGCGACGGAGTCCGGGCGCCGGAACGGAGGGAATTTTCTATGGACCTTGATGGTCATCGGGGCCGTGGTCGGCGGCGGCTTTATCTTCGCACTCCGTTCGCAGATCACTACCCATCAGCTCAGCCAGGCCGAGGCGCAGCTCCGCACCGAACTCGATGAGATGGCCACCCGGCAACGCTACGAGATGCAGCAGCAGCAGCGCGCGCTCAGCCCTCGCGAAAGCGATCGAACCGCCCGTGTGGCGGGACTCTATCAGCCCAAACTCAATCAGGCAGACGTCAAGGCCAGCCCGGCGGCTGGAGCGCGAGCCCAGGCGGCCCCGTCTCCCAAGACCAAGCGAGAGAATGTTAAAGAGCGCCAGCCGGCGCGAGCCGCGTCGCGCCGTTAATCGAATTCACGTCAAACCTCAAACTTACTGATGACCCTAAAATAGGCGCCGTCCATGCGACAAAGAAAGCCACAACTTGACAATCGTCAGCGAATTCTCTGGATCGCTTTGTTGCTTTTTACCTGGATGGTCGTCATCATCTGGCGGTTGGGCTGGCTGCAGGTCGTCAAGTATGAGTATTACCTGGCGAAAGCGACCCGGAATCAACAGAAAGAGGTCGAATCGGTGCCGATTCGCGGCGCGATTCAGGACCGCCACGGCAAAGAGCTGGCCTACACGGTCATCTCCGACTCGCTCTTCGTGGATCTGAAGGTGCTCAAGGAGGACCGGGACCGGCAGCAGGTCTCGCAGGCGCTGGCTCCGCTGATCGGTTTCGAGCCGGAGGCGTTGCTCAAAAAGTTGACGGGAGATTCGAGCTTCGTCTGGCTCAAACGCAAACTCGAACCCGAGTCGGCCCAGGCGATCAAGGCCGCCATCGCCAAGAACCGGTTGACCGGCGTCGGAATCAAGAAGGAGAGCCAGCGGTTCTATCCCAACGACTCACTGGCCGCGCACCTGGTCGGTTACGTCGGGTCCGATTCCGCCGGGCAAGGCGGTCTCGAGCAGACGCAGAATCAGCGGTTGTTGGGCAAGCCGGGTGAGATCTCACTACTGAAAGATGCGCGGGGGCAGGTCTATCAACGCCGCGATATGCCGGGGCTCAACGGGGCACATCTGATGACGACGATCGATAGCGTGCTCCAACATAAAGTCGAGGTGCTGATCCAGGAGGCCTTGAGCATGAGCCGGGCCAAGGGCGTCAGCGCGATCGTGCTCGATCCGGCGACCGGCGAGATCCTGGCGATGGCCAATGCTCCCACCTTCAATCCGAACGAATCCCCCCGGACGGGAGCCGATGCCATCCGTCATAATCGGGCGATCAGTTTTCCTTATGAGCCCGGGTCGGTCTTCAAGGTGGTCGCCTATGCGGCGGCCTTCGAATCGGGATTGGCCAGGCCGGACGACCATCTCGATTGCGGGAACGGCGAGATCAGTCTGGGCAAGCGGGTGATTCACGACACGCACTCCTACGGGAACCTGACCGTGGCGGACGCCTTCGCCAAATCGTCGAACGTCGGGGCGATCAAGCTGGCGCAGCGAGTCGGCCGGGAACGCTTCTTCGAGTTCATTAATCGCTTCGGGTTCGGGGTCAAGACGGGCGTGGAGTTGCCCGGCGAATCGCGAGGGATCGTCAACGAGCTGGCCACCTGGCGGCCCGATTCGATCGGTTCGGTGGCGATCGGCCAGGAGATCTCGGTGACCTTGCTGCAGGTGGTCGCCAGCATGGCCACCATCGCCAACGGCGGCGTCTGGATTCAACCCCACATCATCAAGCAGGTGGTGGGAGACGGCGGCGACGTCCTGTACCAGACGCAGCCGGAGACGCGCCGGGTCGTCAGCGAGGAGACCGCCCGAAAGATGACTGAGATTCTAGAGCGGGTCGTGACGAACGGCACCGCGCGTCACGCCATTCAATTGGCGGGCTATACGGCCGCCGGCAAGACCGGCACCCCCCAGAAGGTCGATGAGCAGACGCGGGCCTATTCGAAGACGAGATATATGCCGTCTTTCGCCGGGTTCGTCCCGGCGACCAAGCCGCGGTTCGCGATCGTCGTGATGCTCGACGAGCCGGTGGGCCTCTATCATGGCGGCAGCGTGGCGGCGCCGGTCTTCAACCTGATTGCCGAGGCGGCGCTCGGTGATTTTGTGGTGCAGCCCGACGACCAGAGTTTCCGCGCCGCCCTGGCCAAACTTTCGCAGAAGTACGAAACTGAGGGCGCGAACGATAAGTCTGACGAAGGTCAGACTGCGGCCCAGATTAAAGAACCGGCTCCGGGCGCGGTTCAAGACCGGGCTCCAGACCAGCAGAAGCAGGTGGTCTTGAAGAAGGGGGGCGCCCCCGTCCCGGGCGAACCGGCCAGGTCGGAGATCACTGTCTCCTCCAATGTTTCATCCTCCATGGTCGTCTTGCGGCCGGCACAAAAAAAGTCCGGGGCCGGATCGAAAGAGGCCACCTTTGACGGCGTTGTCCCATCTGGAGTCATGCCGGATATTCGTGGACGCGGGGTGCGCGCGGTCGCGCAGACCTGCTCGGAGTTGAATCTTAGATTAAGACTGTATGGCTCCGGAGTCGCGGTGCGGCAAACTCCGGCGCCGGGAACACGCGTCAAGTCCGGAGATGAGTGTAAGGTTGAGTTTCAATGAGCGTTCGGTTTGAGAGAGTTCTAAAAGACCGGACCGCTTTCAAGGCGGGTGAAGTCTATTTTCACTCGTCCTGAGTGTTTTTTTATATGACCAGAATTCGTGAGATTGCGAGTTATCTGAACGCGATCGCGAGCGGCGGTCATACTGAAGGTGTGGTCAACGCTACCGACTCGAGCGTGACCAACGATTCGCGCCGCGTCGTGCCGGGAGGGGTCTTCGTGGCCATCAAGGGCGCACAGGTCGACGGGAACCGGTTTATTAAAGAAGCCGTCAAACGGGGAGCCGTGGCCATCATTTCGGAGGAGTCGCGACCTATGGAAGGTTCTACAGATTCTGAAGTCGTCTGGCTGCAAGTGGAAGATGCGCGCGCGGCGCTGGCCAGGGCCGCGTCCCTGGTTCACGGGTCCCCGTCGAGCGCCCTGAAACTGGTCGGGCTGACGGGCACCAACGGCAAGACGACCACCGCCCACCTGGTCGAATCGATCTTTGAAGCCGCCGGTGAGAAGAGCGCGATGATGGGAACCATCGGCTATTACATCGGCGAGCAGAAATTCGAAGCGGAATTTACGACCCCCGAAGCCTCGGAGATCCAGGCTTTCCTGCGCCGCGCGGTCGACGCGGGCGTGCGTTACGCGGTGATGGAGGTCTCGTCGATCGCGCTCGAGATGCATCGCGCCGACGAACTGGAATTCGCCGTCGCCGCCTTCACCAATCTGACGCAGGATCACCTCGATTTTCACGGGACCATGGAGTCCTATGCGGCGGCCAAGCGGAAATTGTTCGACGGCAGTCTGGGGCGCCGGCCCGGATGGTCGGTGGTCAACGGAGACGATCCGCTCGGCGCCGAGTTGAAAAGAGATTTGCCGGGGAAGGTCCTGACCTACGGTCTCGACTCCCAGGCCGAGATCATGCCGTCCGACCGGGAAGTGGTCCACAATTTCGGCCTGGAGGGGCTGCAATTCACCGCCCGGACGCCGATCGGGGCGATCGAGGTCGATTCGCGACTGGTGGGGCGGCCGCATGCTTATAACGTGCTCTGCGCGATCGGCGTGGGGGTGGCGCTCGGGTTCGATCGCGAGGTGATCGCCCGCGGGATCCGCCGCTGCACCGGGGTCGCCGGCCGGTTCGAACGGGTCAACGAGGCGGGCGACGACATCACCGTGGTCGTCGATTACGCGCATACGCCGGACGCCCTGGTCAATGTGCTCAACACCATCTGCGACGTGCAGAAGAAGAAGAACGGTAAACGCGGCCGCGTCATCACCGTCATGGGATGCGGCGGGGATCGCGACCGCACCAAGCGCCCGATCATGGGCGAAGAGTCGGCGCGGCTGAGCGATCTGGTGATCGCCACTTCGGACAACCCGCGGAGCGAAGATCCGCTCTTGATCCTGAACGATATCCGGGTCGGGTTGGGTCGCGTGGGCAAACCTTACGAATTGATCGTCGATCGCCACCAGGCGATCCAGCGGGCCATCGCCCAGGCCAAGCCGGGCGATGTGGTCCTGATCGCCGGCAAGGGGCACGAGACCTATCAGATTCTGGCGACCGGCAAGATTCATTTCGATGACCGCGAGGTGGCGCGTGAGGCGCTGCAGGTGCGGAACGCGGGATACGGATGGCGCAACTCGCTCTCCAAGCGGTCCGCGGCGGGCAAACGGAAATCGGAGGCGTCGGCCGGACAGTCCGGCGACCGGCCGCTCTCATCGGGACGGGAGGAGGAGTGAATTTAGGGGAGATCGCGCGTCTTTGCGGCGCCAGCCAGATGCTCGATGATCGATCGGCCCGGAGCGAGCCGGCCGGTTTTTCTATCGACTCCCGCGCGATCCAATCGGGAGATTTGTTCGTAGCTATACCGGGCGAACGAGTCGATGGTCATCAGTTCGTTCGCGAGGTCTTTGAAAAGGGAGCCTCGGCCGCGCTGGTCGTTCACAAACGCCTGCCGTTCGCGTCGGATCCGGAGGTCCTGGGCCGGTTGGCGCCGGGGCTGTTGTTCGTCGAAAATACGGCCTGCGCTTTTCAGCAACTGGCCGCCCGCGTGCTGGCCCAGTGGCATCGCCCCGTGATCGGGATCACGGGCAGCGCCGGCAAGACGACGATCAAGGATCTGACGGCCCACGTCCTGGGCGGAGTCGGAAACGTGCTCAAGTCCCAGGGCAATCTCAACACCAGCTATGGCTTGCCGCTGGCGATCGGGCAGATGCTCAAGGCCGGCGTCCGGCCGGGAGATTTCGATTTTGCGGTGCTGGAGATGGGGATGAGTTCGTTCGGCGAGATCGCCCGTCTGACCGACCTCGCGCCGCCCACGGTCGGCGTGGTGGGCAATGTCGGGACGGCGCACCTGGAGTTTTTCGGTTCGCCGGAGGCGATCGCCCGGGCCAAGGCCGAGATGGTCGACGGCCTCAAGGCCGGCGGGACGGCCGTGCTCAATGGCGACGATCCCCGCGTGCTCAAGATGCGGGAACGGCGCTCGGACCTCTCGGTGATCACCTTCGGGTTGGAGGCCGGGGCCGAAGTTCGGGCCCTCGCGATCGAGGGTGAAGACGATTTGAGCGGAACGAGGTTTATTTTGCAGACCCCGGATGGAAAGGCCGAAGTTAAATTGCCACTTCTCGGCCGCCACAACGTTTATAATGCCCTGGCTGCTGCGGCTGTCGCTTATAGCTTCGGCCTGTCGCCAGAACGGATTGCCGAGCGTCTCGCGACCGCGAGGCCGTCGAGGATGCGCGGTGAATTGATCCGCTTTGCCAATGGTGTGACAGTCATCGATGATTCATACAACTCCAACCCGCCGGCTCTGATCCAGTCGGTGCGGGCCATGCTCGAGGCGGGCCGCTTTCAGCGCCGCATCGTGGTGGCCGGAGAGATGTTGGAGTTGGGCGCGCAAGCCGCCGATCTTCATCGCCAGTGCGGCCGTCAAATCGCCGCACTCGAGATCGATCGCCTGATCGGCGTTCGAGGATTGGCGAGCGAACTGGTGGCGGGCGCCCGGGAGAATGGTCTGACGGCTGAACAGGCGGTTTTCTGCGAGACCCCGGAAGAGGCGGCGGAGAGGTTGATCGCGGAGAACGCGCCGGGCGATCTGGTTCTGGTCAAAGGTTCGCGCGGAGTGCGGACGGAGAGAGTGATCGAGAAGTTACGGGCCGAGTTTCAGGCGGTGATCACTTAGAAGAAGCGTAAAGGAGAGACAGAAGTCAGCAGTATGTGTAGTGTTGTTGCGAGGGTCCCACTGCCCACTGCCTCATGACGAAAATGCTCTATTACCTTTGTTACGAACTGCTCTACCGACAATACGCTTCACAGTTGCCTCTGTTGAAGGTCTTCAACGTTTTCCAGTACGT
This sequence comes from Blastocatellia bacterium, assembly GCA_035280505.1. Classification (GTDB taxonomy): domain Bacteria; phylum Acidobacteriota; class Blastocatellia; order RBC074; family RBC074; genus JAKEHZ01. Next base: position 18,749 of record DATEFT010000081.1, read on the forward strand.
GACGTTCCGCACGGCGTATGCGGCGATCACAGCCCTGGCTCTGAGCTTGATCTTTGGTCCCTACGTGATTCGCAAACTACGCGAATTCAAGTTCGGTCAGGAGATTAGAGCGGAAGGACCTTCTTCGCACGAGGCTAAAAGAGGGACGCCCACCATGGGCGGCGTCCTGATCGTCGGGTCGATCTTCATCTCGACCCTGCTCTGGGCGAATTTGAGAAACTGGGCGGTCTGGATCGCCATCTTCGGGATGATCGGTTGCGCGGCCGTCGGGTTCGCGGACGACGCCCTCAAGATCGCGAAGAAACGCAGCCTCGGTTTGACGGGGCGCCAGAAGATCGCCGGTCAGATCCTGGTCGGGCTGCTGGTCGCCGCCTTGCTCTTTGTCTTTACGGATTACAAGTCGATCCTGAATGTGCCTTTCTTCAAGACCTTTCACCCGGATCTGCGGTGGTGGGGCTACGCGGCCTTCATCACCTTCGTGATCGTCGGTTGGTCGAATGCGGTCAACCTGACGGACGGGCTGGATGGGCTGGCCATCAGCGTGACGACCGTCGCGGCCTCGGCCCTGACGGGATTCGCCTATGTCGCCGGGCACGTTCGATTCGCCGACTACCTCGACCTGCAGCACACGCCGGGCGTCTGGGAAGTGACGGTCTTCGGCGGGGCGCTGGTCGGCGCGAGTCTGGGATTTCTCTGGTTCAACGCCCCCCAGGCCGAGGTCTTCATGGGCGATGTCGGGAGTTTGGGGATCGGGGGAGCGCTCGGGACGGTCAGCGTCCTGATCAAACAGGAGCTGGTGCTCCCGATTCTCGGCGGGGTCTTCGTGCTGGAAGCGCTCTCGGTGGTGATCCAGGTGGGCTCTTTTAAATTGAGAAAGAAGCGAGTCTTCAAAATGGCGCCGCTGCATCACCATTTTGAGATGATCGGTTGGAAGGAGCCGAAGATCGTCTTTCGCTTTCTGATCGTGGCGATCCTGTTCGCGCTCTTGAGTCTTTCGACCTTAAAGCTACGGTGAACACATGACAGATCGCAACCGCCCACTCCCGATTCACCAGGCAGCTTCGCACATTATTTTTGGGCGGGAGCGGGCAAATCCGCGTGCTCTCCAAGGGAATGAGAGCCGGGACAGGTACAATGAGGAAGAGCGTCGATGGAATTAGCCGGTCTCAAAGTCCTGGTCGTGGGTTTGGCGCGAAGCGGCGTGGCGGCGGCCGAATTTCTGGCCCAGCGCGGCGCTCGCGTGACGGTCAACGACGCCAAGTCGGAGGACGAACTGCCCGGCGCGGAGGCCCTGCGGGCCCGCGGGATCGAAGTCGTGACCGGATCGCATCCGGCCGAGCTCTTTGAAAAATCGGAATTGATCGTCGTCAGTCCGGGAGTCCCGCTCGCGCTCGGGCCCTTTGCCAGGGCTCGCGCGGCCGGAGTCCCGATCATGGGCGAAGTGGAGCTGGCGGCCCGATTTCTGCGGGGGCGCCTGATCGGAATCACCGGATCCAACGGCAAGACCACGACCACGACCCTGATCGGCGAACTGCTCAAGGACGCCTCGCTGCCGGTTCAGGTCGGCGGCAACATCGGCCGGCCCCTGATCTCGCTGGTCGAGACCTCGAGTCCGGAAGGACTGACGGTGGCCGAGTTGAGCAGTTTTCAACTGGAGGCGGTCGAACAGCTTCATCTCTTCGCCGCGGTCCTGCTCAACCTGACGCCCGATCATCTGGATCGTTACAACTCCATGGCCGAGTATGCGGCGGCCAAGGCCAACCTCTTTCTCAATCAGACGCCGGACGACCTGGCCGTCCTCAATGCCGATGATGAACGGGTGCTGGAGATGAGATCGCGGATCCAGGCGCGGCTCGTCTATTTCAGCCGCCGGCTGGCGCTCGATCAGGGAATCTTCCTGGCGGAGGGCCGGATTCTCTGTCGGAGCGGCGGGCAGGAACATCGCCTGATCGATCAGGCCGAGATTCAGTTGCGGGGCGACCATAATCTCGAGAACATCATGTCGGCGCTGGCGGTCGGATTGGCCTGCGGGGTTCCGATCGATTCGATGCGCGGGACCATCCGCAACTTCCACGGGGTCGAACATCGCCTGGAGTTCGTCGCGGAGATCGACGGGATCAAGTTCTATAACGATTCGAAGGCGACCAACGTCGATGCGGCCATCAAATCGCTCGAGGCGTTTCCGGACGGGTTGGTGGTGATTCTGGGCGGCAAAGACAAGGGCAGCGACTATGCGCCGCTGGCGCCGCTGGTGCGCGAACGCTGCCGGCAAGTGATTCTGATCGGCGCCGCCGCCGATCAACTCGAGGCGGCGTTGGCCAATACGGCGCCGATCCATCGAGCGGCGACCCTCCCCCAGGCCGTTGAACTGGGGTTCAAGTTGGGACATCCGGGGGCGACGGTTTTGCTGGCCCCGGCCTGCGCCAGTTTCGACATGTTCGACAACTACGAACATCGGGGGCAGGTCTTTAAGACAGCGGTCAGACGGCTGGAAGGGCGAGATCTGACCTGAAAGAAATAAGATAGCTTTGGGATTGGGGATTTGAGAGATGCCTCGGAAGAAGCGTGAAAATCTGCTTCAGGCCGTGAAGAAGCGCGAAAATGTGCTTCAGACCATCGAAGAACTACGCTGGGATTTGTGGCTCGCAGTGGTCACGATCGGGCTGGTGATCTTCGGCGTGGTGATGGTCTACAGCGCCGCCGCGGCCGCCAATCAACCGCATAAATACCTCTTCGGTCAGATGATCTGGGCGGTGCTCGGATTGGTGGTCATGGCCCTCATGCGGCGAATCGACTATCACAGCTATGCCCAGCCCGGCGTCGTCTACGGTTTCCTGGGCCTCTGTGTACTGCTGCTGCTGCTCGTCTTTCTCTTCCCGGCCATCAATGGCGCCCATCGATGGCTGACCCTTAAAGGGATGTCGGCGCAACCGTCGGAGTTGGCGAAGATCGCGCTGGTCTTCTTTCTGGCCTGGTTTCTGTCGGAGCGAGAGCGCGACGGTGAACTGGGAGATTTCTGGGCGACCGTCGCGCCGGCCTGTGTGGTCATGGGCATTCTGGCCGCCCTGATTCTGAGAGAGCCGGATCTGGGGACGACGCTGGTCCTGGGGATCGTCTTCCTCGCGATGATGATCGGAGCCGGCGCCCAGATGAAACACCTGCTCTGGTTGGCGCCGTTCTTGCTGACGGGGGCGGTCTGGATGGTGGTCAAGGTGGCCTGGCGTTTGGAGCGGATCAAGACCTTTTTCGATCCCGAGCGCGATCCGTTGGGCAAGGGATATCAGGTGTTGCAGTCGCTGATCGCCGTCGGTTCCGGAGGATTCAATGGTCTGGGATTCGGTCAGAGCCGGCAGAAGCTGTCGTTTCTGATCGCCCCGCAATCGGATTTCATCTTCGCGGTGGTTGCGGAGGAGCTGGGTTTTACGGGAGCCACCACGCTGGTGCTCGCTTACGGTCTCTTCTTGTGGCGGGGAATTCGGATCAGCGGCCGCGCCCCCGACCGGTTGGGCGAGTTGATCGCGGTCGGACTGACGATCGGACTGGTCGCGCAGGCGTTCTTCAATATCAGCGTGGCTTTGAACATTCTACCGGCCAAGGGGATCACCCTGCCTTTCGTGAGCGCGGGCGGTTCTTCGTTGGTCGTGGCTCTGGCCGCGGTCGGCATTATGCTGAATATCTCGGAACAGGGTTCGGAATCGCGGAAATGATGGGGACTGAAGGTGGGAGCCCGAGGGCTCAAGAGCGGAGTTCAATCACTGGCGTCTATTATGAATAGTGAAACAGGGAAGCCGGATCATCGTTCCCAGTCCCCGTTC
>DATEFT010000082.1:0-14912 GCA_035280505.1 Blastocatellia bacterium
GGGTGACGTAGGGAATTCCGGAATTCTGCGAGAGCCAGTAGAGGGTCCTTCCCTTCTTCTAAAGCGTCTCATTGAGCTTAATAAATATCATTGCTTCAGATATAGCACAGTAATATATGAAGTATATATTATGCTGAAATATATATTTTGTTTCGGGCGAGATATTTGTAAGTTAACTATAACCCATCCACTTAAGTCAGTAATCGGAATCCTAGCGCAGAAAGAGGCCAGGGCCGCGAATGGTACAGCTCATTCGCGGCCCTGGCCTCTTGGGCGGATGGAATTGAGTAAAACTGAAGACTCTGGAAAGTAAGGTCTTTGAAATTTGAGAATCGAACCGCGAAACACGCTAAATCATCAAGCTTTCGCACTTTCGCGTATTTCGCGTATTTCGCGGTTCAAACCTGAAATCTCAAATAACTGTGTTTCCAAGGTACCGAAGCGGCTACCAGTCGAGCCGCAGGGCGAACTGCAGGATCCGGTTGTCGTTGAGAGTCGTGGTGATGACGCCCGCCGTCGTCGAGTCCGCATTCTGGTTCGGCAAGCCGAACGAGGGATGGTTGAAGACGTTGAAGGCGTCGAACTGGAACCGCAGTTTCATCTGCTCGCGCAGACGGAAATCCTTCATCAACGAAGTATCGAAGTTGGTGTGGCCGGGCCCGTAGAGGACGCCCCGGGCCGAGTTGCCGTAGCCGCCGAAATTGTTGCCGCGGGTGGGTTTGACGAAGGCCGTCGGATCGTACCAGAGTTCCCGGGCCGGATTCTCGAGCCGGCCGTCTTTGACGCGATCGGGCCAGCTCGGCGCCCCATTGTTGACGCCGTTCTGGAGCAGGACCGTAAACGGCCGCCCGGTCGTAATGGTCGTGATCCCGGTCACCTGCCACCCGCCCAGCACGTTGGCGAGCGCCCCGCCGCTCAGCCACCGGCGGCCCTTGCCCAGCGGCAGCTCGTAGACATAGCTGAACACGGCGCGATGCTTGATGTCGTATCCCGACGGTCCGCGTCCGGCCTTGATGTCGGTGACGGTCTGCGGATTGCCGACCGCGCCGCCGCCGCTCGCCGGCGAGCCGCCGTAATCGAGCGATTTGCTGAAGGTGTAACTGGCGAGGAACTGCAATCCCTGGGAGAAGCGTTTCTCGGCCTTCGTCACCAGGCCGTGATAGGTCGACATGTTCCGCGGATCGGCGACCATGACGGTGGCCACGTTCCGGAGCGGCTGGATCAGGCGGCGATCGGCCAGCGGGACTCCGGCCGGACCCGGTTGAACTTCGTTATAGTTGAAGAAGATCGGAATATGGATCCCGCGACTGCCGGCATAACCGGCCTCGACCAGAATCGTCGGAGTCAACTGGTGCTGGAGGTTCAACCCGTAAGATTGCGCGTAGGGCGTGTCGTTCGCGAACGAATGGCCCAGCACCCGCGGGTTGGCCGCGTTCAGTTCCGCGGTCGTCCGCGGTTGGTCCGTGGTGATGGCCTTGAAAGGATCATCGATCGATCGGATCGTGCCGTTTGCGAACATGCCCGCCGTCGGGATGGTCGGCGGAGCCTCCGTCTGCGAGACCGCGTAGGGGACCTGCACTCCCAGCATCAGCGAGGCCGAATGCGGTTCGGGGAAGTAGCTGATGCCGTAACCGCCGCGCAACACCCAGCGTTGCTTGCCGAAGACGTCCCACGCGAATCCGAGCCGCGGCCCGAAGTTCTTCCAGCGCGTCTCTTTGCCCGCGGTGCGCGAGACTCCGTCTTCACCGGCATAGACCAGCCGATTGTTGGCGACGTCGAAGTTGACCAGCCGGTCGCGAATCTCCACGTCGGGCCGGTAGATCTCGTGGCGAACCCCGAGGTTGACGGTCAACCGCGAATTGACCTTCCAATCGTCCTGCACGAACGACGAGGTCTCGAGGTTGGTCAGATAGTACGGCTCCTGCAGAAAACCGCGCACGGCGCCGGTCGGATAGCCGAGCAGCATGGTCGCCAGACCGGTCCCCTCCAGGTTGCCCTGCGGGAAGCTCGTGAAATTGGAGTCGAAGGTGATCGTGCCGCGCGTGTCGATGTGGGTGAACGGCGAGACGAGGCGGCGGATGTGACGGCCGCCGAACTTCAGGGTATGGTTCCCAAGGGTCCAGAAGAGGTTGTCCTCGAACTGATAATGGGTCTGCCGCGGATTGACGGGCAGGAAGTTCGGGCCGCCGCTCAGCCCCGTGTAGTTCGTGACGTTGATATTGGGAATCCCGGTGGTGATCTGTGAGATGTTGATGCCGTTGATCCCGAGCGAGGCCGCGGCATTGATGCCGTAATCGGACTGCAGCGTGATCGGATTGGTCCGGGCGAATCCCGTGCGGAATTCGTTGACCACCATCGGCGAGATCACCCGCGTATAGTTGAAGGCGGCCCCCTGGGCGGTCAATCGCGTATTCTGAATTCCCGCCACGAACGGACCGAGGTCGAAACTCGCCTGCGCGAAGTCCGGCGTCGGCAGGCAGCAATTGGCCTGACCCTGCGGCGCGTCCAGCCGGTACTTGTCGTAACTGTAACGGCCGAAGATCGAATCTTTCTCGCTGATCTTGTGGTCGATCCGCAGGTTGAACGCATTATCGCTGACGACCCGATTCGCGACCGAGAGATAGTTGTTGAAGTTGCCCGCGCCCGGAATATTGGGCAGCGGATAGATGCCGGCCAGGTTCAGTCCGACCCTGGATCGGATCTCATTCAGGCGGTTGGCAGGAATGATGTTTCCCGGAAAGACCGTCCGCGTGTAGACCGGGTTGTTGGGATTGAACGGCACGCTCGGGTCCGGACGGGTCGACAGCGGATCGAAGATCATGCCCCGGCGCAGCGGCGTCATGCCGCCGCTCAGGTCGGTGGGCACCATAATCTGATTGCTGAAATTTCCGCCGCAGACTCCGACTGCGCCTCCGGCATTTCGGCAGAGTTCCGGTCCCAGCAGTTCGGAAAAGTCTCCGGTCCGGCTCCTGGCCGTCGGGACCGTGTTGACGAAGGTCAGGCCGCGCAACTCGCGCATCCCCGAATAGTCGGCGAAGAAGAAGGTCCGGTTGCGCCCGTCGTAGATGGAACGTCCGCCCTCGCCGAATCGCGGGAGGTAGAGCGGGCCGCCGACCGCCGCGCCGAACTGGTTGCGGCGGAACGTGGGCTTGGAGACCAGCCTCTCATCCGCAAAGAAATTGCGCGCATCGAGCCGATCGTTACGCAGGAACTCGTAGACCGTCCCGTGCCAGTCGTTGCCACCGGATTTGGTCGAGACGGAGACGACCCCGGCCCCGCGTCCGAACTCCGCCGAGAAGGTTCCGCTCAGGACTTTGAACTCCCGCACGAACTCGATCGACGGATTGACGATGACCGTGTTGAACGTATATTCGTTGTTGTCGATGCCGTCGATCAACCAGGCGTTGGAGTTGGCGTGATGGCCCAGCGCATTGAAATTGGAGGCGCCGCGCGGATTGAACGTGGAAGAGCCCGAGAGGTTCTCATTGGCCTGGCCCGGAGTGATCCCGGGGGTCAGGTAGACCAGGGTCGCGAAGTTGCGGCCGTTGAGCGGCAACTCACGAATCGGCCGCTCATCGATCACGGTGCCGAGATCGGCCGAATCCGTCTTGACCAGCGGCACGATGGCCGTGACCGTGGTGGTCTCCGCCACGTCGCCCACCTCCAGGTCGAGATCGATCCTCGCCTTCTGATCGACCTGCAGGACCACGCCCTGCCGCACCTGCTTCTTGAAACCGACCTTCTCGACCGTCACGCGATAGAGGCCCGGAATCAGAAACGGCGCATTGTAATTGCCCTCCGCATCCGTCGTGAAGACCTGCGAGGTTCCCTTCTCGGTGGCGGTGATTAAGACCGACGCTCCGGCGACCGCCGAACCGGACTTGTCGCGCACCGTGCCCAGAATGGTTCCGGTCGTGACCTGCGCGTGGACCGTCAGCCCACCGCCGGCCGCCAGCGCGCCCAGAATTGCCAGTTGGATAATACTCAGAAACGACCTATGCATGATGCCTCCCTGATAGACCTTCTCCTGATTCGTTGGGACGGACCAATCCCCCGCCCTCAACCTTCAAATTCTCTCGCTGACCGCAGCAAAGCCGGAATTGATTCTTCTTATGAAAGGTGTGAGGAAAAGTTTGGATCTAGTTGATCTAGAGCTAGTCTCTGACACGTCAACGCGGCGGGTTATAGCACGTGGCGAATTGGCCTGTCAAATTTGGCGGTCCGGAAACCGATTATTTAAACCGCGAAACACGCGGAAGATCGAGGATCTCGCGTGTTTCACAGTTTGAATAAATCTGTTTGGTTATCTAATTGAGCCGTTTGATGCTGATGTTTTTATACCGGACCGTGCTCTTGGGATCGTGAGCCTGCAGCGCGATGGTCCCCTTGTCGAGAATTCGGGTGAAATCTTCGCCCGGTTTGCGGTCGGCGGGCTCTTCCCAATCGACGGCCACCTTGTCGTTGATCTTGATGGTGATGTGTTTGCCTTTGACGGTGACGTCGTAGGTGTACCATTCGTTGTCTTTAACCAACTGCTCTTTGACGTCCTGAACGCTGTAGAGGCTGCCGGTCTTGCGCCAATCGGTATGGGTCTGATTGACCTGAACCTCGTAGCCGTACTTCGGCCAGCCCGTCTCCTGATACTGGGTATGGAAAAAGATGCCGCCGTTCGAGCCGGGTTCGGTCATGACCTCGGCCTTCAGCTCGAAATTGACGAACGGCTGGCCGTCACCGACATAGAAGAGATGGCTGCGGTCGCCGTGGGCGACGATCGCACCATCTTTAATTGACCAGCTCTCCTGGTGCTCATTGGCCATCTTCCAACCATTGAACGATTTGCCGTCAAAGATGACCTTGAACCCCTGATCCTTTCCGCTATGTCCGCCGGCGACCGAGATCAGTGAGAACAAAACAACAGTGACGAGTAGAAGCTGCCTTGTCTTCATAGTCAATTAGTCTCCTTGAGTTGAAAAGGGAAGTTAAAAAAGCTTATCAAATAAGAGCACTTTACCGAATCAGCGTCAAGTATAAACGCGGGGCACGCGCGCCGTCAGGCCGGTGGCGATCTCGTAGGAGATGGTGCCGGTCTCGGCGGCCAGATCTTCCGCGGTCAGGCGCAGCCCGTTCTCTTCACCGATCAAGACCGCGACATCTCCGAGTTCCACTCCCGGGATCTCGGTCACATCGAGGATCGTCAGATCCATGCTGACGCGGCCGACGATGGGCGCCCAGGCGCCCCGAACGATCACGCGGCCGTTGTTCGAATGACCCCGCCGAAAACCATCGGCATAACCGATCGGAATGGTGGCGATGCGGCTCTCACGAGCCGTCGTGAAGGTGCCGCCGTATCCCAGGGAGGTGCCGGCCGGAACGGTCTTCAGCATGACGATCCGCGAGAGGAGCGACATGACCGGCCGCAGGTCGGGCGGCGCCACCCGGCGCGCCAGCACATCGTGTCCCAACCCGTAGAGCGTGCCGCCCGCCCGGGCCAGATTGCCGTGCGCCTGCGGAAAGGCGTTGATGGCGGCGCTGTTGGCGAGATGATGCCAGGCGGGAGCGAATCCCAAACGGCGTAGAATCTTCAAAGCCTCCTGGTAACGCTCGATCTGCTGTTCGGTGTAAGCCGGGTCTTCGCCGTCGGCGTCGGCCAGGTGGGTCATGACCCCCTCCAACCTGAGGCTCTCATATCGCCGGAGGGCGGCGGCGAACTCCGCGACCTCGGCGAAGGGCACGCCGAGCCGTCCGACCCCGGTATCGACCTTGAGATGATAGCCGATGGTGCGACCGGCGGCGGCGGCCTCTAGATTCAACTCTTCGGCCGCGTCGAGACGGAAGATCGCCGGGGTCAGGTGATGTTTGATCACCTCGGCCGCCTGGCCCCGCCAGAACCCGCCGAGACAGAAGATCGGCGCCCCGATCCCGGTCTGGCGCAACAGCACGGCCTCCTCGATCAGGGCCACGCCGAACCATTCGGCGCCGCCGGCCGCCAGGGCGCGCGCACATTCGATCGCGCCATGGCCATAGCCGTCCGCCTTGACCACGGCCATCAACTGCGTGCCCGGAGCGAGCTGCTTTTTGATGACGGCGTAGTTGTGTTTGAGGGCGTCGAGAGAGATCTGCGCCCAGGTCGGGCGCTGGTCTTGAGGTTGGCACCTGGAGACCGGCGATGGTGCTGAAAGAATACTTCTCATTCCTCGCGAAACTTATCTTCAAAGCGCGTGAGCTGTTTGAGAAAAACCAGCTCGACGCTTCCAATCGGGCCGTTGCGCTGCTTGCCGATGATGATCTCGGCGATGTTCTGTTTTTCGGTCTCTGGTTTGTAGACCTCTTCTCGGTAGATGAACATGACGACGTCGGCGTCCTGCTCGATCGATCCCGATTCGCGTAAATCGGACAACTGCGGTTTGTGGCTGCCGGTGCGGGTCTCGGGCGCGCGCGAGAGCTGCGAGAGCGCGATCAAAGGCACGTTCAACTCTTTGGCCAGGATCTTCAACTCCCGGGAGATCTGCGAGACCTCTTGCTGGCGCGATTCGTACCGCCCACGGCCGCTCATCAATTGTAGATAATCGACGATCAGCATGTCCAAGGCTTTCTGCTCATTCTTCAAGCGCCTGGACTTGGCGCGCATCTCCAGCACCGAGATGCCCGGCGTGTCGTCGAGAAAGATGTCGGCCTCCGACAGTTCGCCCACGGCCAAGGCCAGGTGCCGCCAGTCTTCCTTGTTGAGCATTCCGCTCCGCAGCCGATGCGCATCGACCCGGGCCTGCGAACAGAGCAACCGTTGCACGAGCTGCTCCTTGCTCATTTCGAGCGAGAAGACGCCGACCACGGCCTTCTTGCCGTGATGCTGCAGATGTAACGCGGCGTTCTGCGCGATGTTGAGGGCGAAGGCCGTGTTGTGAACGCAGATGTCGTTAGCCACGAAGTTATGGGTCTCGGGGATCGTCAGGTCGTAGACCTGCTGCTCGCCGAGATCCTCGATGGAGACGATCTCGTCCCAATAGACATCGCTCCGCGCCAGATCGCCTAGGGAGCCATGTTCCAGGGCCTCGGCGAGTCTAGCCAGTCGCCGGCGGCTCAACGCGCGCCGACCGACGTGAATATTGGAATCGCCCTTCAGACCCGCGCTCCTGGCCAGCGAACTCCAGGACTCCGCGCCTCTGACCTGTTCCAGTTCCTGCCAGATCTCAACCGGGATCAGATCGCGATTGTTTCGATTATTCTCCGGAGCCAGAGTCTCCAGGGCCCGGACCACCTTCTCTTCCTTGCCGAAGATGCCGATCTCGTCCGCAAAGGTGCGAATCGAATCGGCATGCGTGATATCGAGTTGCCAGGAAGGGCGCCGCCCATCCGCGTACTGGATCTCTCTCTTCCTCAGCTTCGCGATCACGCCGAAACGCAACAACAGATGTTGCACCTGGCGGGCCAGCCGCCGACTCACGGACGAATAGCCGAGGGCGGCATGCTGCCCCGGAGTCAACGCCACCCAGCCGTCAGTGGCGAAGAGCCGGTTGAGAAAGAGCGCCATCTGGGGCTTGACCAGTCGAAAGACGATCGAGGGAATGAACTTCTGATGCGAGTTGCAACCCCGCAGCCCGAGGTCCTCGAGCCAGCGCGTCAATGAATTGCGGCTGACGCAGTTCATCGCCGCCATGCCGTTCGGCGCCAGTTCACGCGGTTCAAGCTCCAGGTCTTCGCAGATTCCGGCCAAGACCTCCGGGCTCGGCGTAAATTCACCCCTTTTCCAGCCGCAGATCAGACTGGGGCTGATGTCCAGATGTTGCGCCAACGAGCGCGAGGTGCCCCGCGGAGCCAGCCGTTCGCTCAATCGAGTGGCAAAAGCAGCCCTCTCGGTCTTGATCGATTCCTGATCGGCCGAGACGTAGAAGGCCGGCGCGCGCCGGTCGTCCCGGCCGGCGCGGATCTTCAGTCCGGGAAATGCCGCCACCGCCCCGGCGAAATCCTGCTGCAAAAGCGGATTGGTATTGGTGAAAGAAGGATTGGCGTTCGTCAGATTCCCATCGCCGATCAGGTAGGCCAGCAGTTTGACCTGGCCTTCGGCCAATCGCTCCCGGCCGAAGATCTCGATGCGCCGTGGAATGGCGATCTGATCGCCCACCCTCAAATCTTGCAGCGGCCGCCAACCCTCAATCGTCAGGTAAGGATGCGAGAGCGTCGAATCGACGGACCGTCCCAACCGCGTCGTCACTCGATAGACCGGCTTGATCCCGTCATCGACGAAAGCGCTGGGGCGGGTCAGCGACAACCTGAAGTCACCCCCCAGAGTGAGCAGCGTGGCCTCTCGGCGCCGATATAGATCTTCAATGGTGGCCAGGCTGCCATCCGCCAGCACGATCTCCGAATCGGCGGCGAGACACTTCCCCATCGACGGGCGGGCGGCGATGATGACCAGGTCGCCGCGCTGCATCCCCGAAGTCATGTAATCGAGATCATGAAATCCGGTGGCGATGCCGGTGATCAACTGTTCGCGTCCGGCGATCTCCTCGATCACTTCGAGCTGTTTGCCGGCCACCTCCCCGATGTGCACGAACCCCTGTTTGATCCGGTCCTCGGCGATCGAGAGGATCATCTGTTCCGCCCGGTCCAGGATATCCTCGGGCTCCTCCTCCTCGTCGAAGGCCATGCCCATGATCTGGTTCGAGGCCGTGATCAGCCGGCGCAGGGTCGCCTTGCCCTTCACGATCTTGGTGTAGTTGTCGATATTCGAGAATCGCGGGACGCCGTCGAACAACGAGGCGATATAGGCCGGTCCGCCGACCGAATCCAGTTCGCCCGCGCGGCGCAACTCTTCCTGCAGAGTCACGGGATCGATCCCGCGCCCCTGCTCGTAGAGTTTGATCATCTTCTCGAAGATGCGCCGGTGTGAGGTCGTGAAGAAATCATCCGGCTTCAGACGCTCGACGGCCTGATTGATGACCGAGTTGTCGAGCAGGATCACACCCAGAATCAGCCGTTCCGCATCGAGATTGCTCGGCAATCCCTTGTCCAAGGTGAGCTCGTGATTGGAGGATCGTCCTGTATCTTTCCCAGAACCGTTCTTCGCCATGGTCTTTCAAGGGCAAGGGGGCTCATCCATTCGCTGGGAGAAAAATAACGGAGTGTCGAGCGATTAAACTCTTCACTCCGTTGCAATCTTATCCATGAGATGAGCGGCGTCAAGGTAATTAGAGCCCGGCCACTCAAGATGGATGATTTTAATGTAATCGACCCGCGAGGCCGCCTTAGCCGGCCGCCTCCGTCTCTTTTTCGTCCTTGACCACGACCTTGAGGTTGGCCGTCACCTCGCGGTGCAGTTTGATCGGAACTTCGAATTCGCCCGGCTCCTTGATCGGGTCCTTCAGGATGATCCGCCGGCGGTCGAACTCATATCCTTTCGCCGCCAGGGCTTCGGTCACATCCATCGAAGTCACCGACCCGTAGAGAATGCCGTGTTCGCCGACCTTGCGGGCGAACTCGAGGGTCACGCCCTGGATCAGTTCGGCCTGTTTGAGCGCGGTATCACGCTCGGCCGCCTCGCGTTTGAGCAGCGATTTGCGCTGTGTTTCGATCTGCTTCAAATTGGCCGGCGTGGCTTGAATGGCCAGACCCCGCGGCAGCAGATAATTACGTCCATAACCCGCTCGCACTTTGACCAGTTCGCCGCGCGCGCCGAGGTTATCCACATCTTCTTTCAGCAAGAGTTCCATCAGTGCCATAGCTTTTCCAATTCCGGTTGTTAGTACTCTGGAAAGTAAATTTCTTGAAGCTTCGATTCGAAACCGCGAAATACGCGAAAGATTGATGTTTAGCGTGTTCCGCGTCTTTCGCGGTTTAAACCTGAAATCTCAAATAACTTTGTTTCCAGAGTAGTTAGTCTCGGTCAACTAAAATTTGGTGTAAGGCAGCAACGCCAGGTTGCGCGCGCGCTTGATCGCTTCGGTCAATTTACGCTGTTGCCAGGCGGTCACTCCGGTCAGGCGGCGCGGCATGACCTTGCCGTTCTCGGCGATGAAGGACTGCAACAACTTCACATCTTTGTAATCGATATAGTCGACCTTCTCCGCCGAGAGGCGTGAGACGCGGCGGCGGCGCGAGCCCCCACGGCCTCCCCGCATCACCTTACCATTCTTGTCATCGGCTTCCATATCATTCGGTCTTGGCATAATTTTCTCCTCGATTCCGGTGATCGAATCTCCAACGGTCGGCGATCCGTTAGTTATCCATCTCTTCTTCGGCCTGATCCATGTCGAAGTCGTCATCGCGTTCGCGCGGCACCAGCGAGGTCTTGCGCTTGGCCTTCATCTTGGCGGCGCGCTTCAGATCCTCGTCCGTCCGGACGGTGAGATGTCGAATCACGAAATCGGTCACGCGGAGCCGGCGTTCGACCTCGGAAAGTTCCTGCCCCGTGCTCTCGAGATAGAGCAGGGTGTAGATGCCCTCATCGAATTTCTGGATGCGGTAGGCGAGTTTGCGGCGTCCCCAACTATCGATCTTGGTGATTTTGCCGCCACGATCGGTAATGATCTGTTCGAGATTGGTAGTTAATTTGCCGAGATCATCCTCGGCCGTCTGCGGAGCCGAGATGAACATGACTTCGTAGGTTCTCAAATCTATTCCTCCTTATGGATGATAGAGCCTGGCGACCCGAAGTCGCCAAGCAAGGAGCAGCTAGTCTCTAGCTGAAACCTGGTTATATTTCGACATCGCCTCGGCGATGCCCGTTGTCAAAAGATCCGTGACGGCATCCGCCGCCCGGGTGATCATCGACTCCAGCGTCTGACGTTCACCCGCCGGAAATTCCGAAAGCACAAAATCGGCGGTCTCGGTCAAGGGATGGCCCGGCGCGATTCCCATCCGCAAGCGGGGAAACTGTTGGGTCCCCAGCTTCGCGATGATCGACTTCAAACCGTTGTGGCCGCCCGCCCCGCCCTGTCCCCGCAGGCGAATCTGGCCCAGGGGCAACGCCAGATCGTCGCTGATCACGAGCAGATGCTGGCTCTCGTATTTATCTTTCAAACCCGCCACCGCGACGCCGCTCAGATTCATGAAGGTCTGAGGTTTGATCAGCATGACGGTCTCGCCGTCAATCGTCGCGCGGGTGGTCAAGGCCTGGCATTCCGAAACGCGGAGTTCGCGGCCCGCCCGGCGCGCCAACTCGTCGATCACCATAAATCCACAGTTGTGGCGCGTCCGCTCGTACTGCTTACCCGGATTACCAAGTCCGACGATCAACCACATAATCGAGATCGTTATTCACCGGACTTCTCGTCACCCTTGCCCTTCTTGATCACCTCGGGCTCGGCGGAAGCATCGGCGGCCGGCGTGACCTCCTCTTCGGCGCGCGGCGCGACCACGGTCGCCACCACGGTGTCGGAATCCGTCAGGACCTCGACCTGGTCGCCGACCTTGAGGTCCTTGACGCTCAGGTGATCGCCGAGGCCGAGCCCGGAGACATCGACTTCGACCGACTCCGGCAGATCGAGCGGCAGACAGCGGATCTCCAGCGAGTGGATGACGACTTCGAGAATACCGCCGTGGAGTTTCACGCCCTCGGACTCACCGACGATCTTGATCGGCAGGTCGAAGGTCGTCTTCTCGGTCAGCGAGATGCGGATGAAGTCCGCATGCATGAGCGTGCCCTTCACCGGATCCAGTTGCAGATCGACGAGTTTGGCCGGAGTGGCGGTCCCTTCGAAATTGAGCGTGAAGACCTTATTGCGGCCATGGGCCCGCAGGAGGGCCGAAAATTCGCGCCGGACGACCATGGTGCTGGCCGCCTCCTGATTCCCGCCGTAGATCGTGACCGGAACCAGCCCGCTCGCGCGCAGACGCCGGGTGGCGTTCTTCCCGCGTTCCTGGCGGGGTTTGACCTCCAACGAAACTTTTGTATCCAGACTCATAATTCCAACTCCTCAGAAATCGAATATCTCAAACTTTTAGATGAACAGCCGGCTGACCGAAGTCTCGTCGTGAATCGATTTGATGGCTTCAGCGAGTAGCGGCGCAATGCTCAGACATTCGAACAGGGGCATCCGGCAATAATCCTTGAGCGGCAGCGTATTGGTCATGACGACCTTCTCGAGCGGCGACTTCGTGATCCGCTCCACCGCGTTGCCCGACAGCACGGCGTGGACGCAACTGGTCAGCACCCGCCGGGCGCCCTTGACCCGCAGCGCTTCCGCGACCTTGGTCAGGGTGCCGGCCGTATCGACCATATCGTCCACGATCAGCGCGTTGCGCCCCTCGACGTTGCCGACCACGTTCATGACCTCGGCTTCGGAATGGCCCGGCTGGGCCTTATCGCGCCGCTTATCGACGATCGCGAAATCGGCGTTCAGGCGCTTGGCGTAGGCCCGGGCCCGCTCGGCCCCTCCCGGGTCCGGAGCGACCACCACCAAATCCTCGATGCGATTTCTGGTGAAATAGTCGATGATCAACGGTGCGGCGAAGAGGTGATCCACCGGAATGTCGAAGAATCCCTGGATTTGCGGAGCATGCAGATCGACCGCCAAGACTCGATTGGCCCCGGCCGTCGTGATCAGGTTGGCGACCAGTCGGGCCGAGATGGGAATCCGCGGCCGATCCTTCTTATCGCCACGCGCATAACCGTAGTACGGAATGACGGCGGTGATTCGATCCGCCGACGAGCGGCGGAAGGCATCGATCATGATCAACAATTCCATGAGGTGCGAATCTACCGGCGGGGAGGTCGACTGCAGGATGAACACGTCGCTGCCACGCACGTTCTCCAAAATCTGAAAATTGAATTCTCCGTCGGGGAAACGTGTGGTGTTGGCGCGACCCAGTGGAATCCCTAAGTATTGGCAGATCTCTTCGGCCAGCGGTCGGTTGGCGTTGCCTGAAAATATCTGAAGGCTGTTCACGGCTTTCTCGATAAAACAGTGATCAGTGACAAATGTCTCCGATGACAACCCCCATTCGTCACTAATCACTGTCGCTGATGGCTGGGGAGGTAGGATTCGAACCTACGAATGGCGGCTCCAAAGGCCGCTGCCTTACCACTTGGCGACTCCCCAGTAAAAGATGATGCTTTGCTAATCCCTCGCGCGAGTCCCTCAAGAAACCGAGGCGCTATCGATAGTTCTGTCGGTATTCATTTCGGCCCAGCGTCCGTGGCGCCTGGCACCACCAGCCGGTCTCGCTCAAATCGTTCAGAGCGTTTTCACGCGC
Source organism: Blastocatellia bacterium (assembly GCA_035280505.1). Taxonomy (GTDB): domain Bacteria; phylum Acidobacteriota; class Blastocatellia; order RBC074; family RBC074; genus JAKEHZ01. The sequence continues at coordinate 13,192 of DATEFT010000082.1, forward strand.
CTCTTGGCTGTCAAAGATCGCAAAGATCGTCGAGCCACTACCCGACATCAAAACGCCGCGTGCGCCAAGTCGGGTGAGTCTCTCTTTGATCTCACTGAGCAGCGGATAGCGAGCAACCACCGTCGTCTCCAGATCATTATACAACCAAGCCCCGATCGCCCCGTCCTGCCTGCCCTGCGCTGCTAGATTGGCGTAAGCGGCTTCAAGAGAAAGAGGCATCTTAGCGGCGGTTCCCGGATTTGTCAACTCAACCGGCAGACCGGCATAGACTTCCCGGGTCGGAACCTCGATTCCGGCATTGATCAGCAGCAGAAACTCCGTCTCCAGATCGGCCAGCGGGTAGACCTCGTCTCCCCGTCCGACTCCGAGACAGGTCCCGCCGATCATGAAGAAAGGCACATCCGAGCCGAGTTGCGAGCCCAGTCTGAACTGATCCCGTGGAGCGAGCTCGATCCCCCACAACCGTTGGAGGGCCAGCAGAGTCACAGCGGCGTTGCTGCTGCCCCCGCCCAGACCCGCCGCCACCGGAATCCGCTTTCGGATCCCGATCCGCACTCCGCGCCGAATCCCGGAGAGATCGGCGAGCAGTTTGGCCGCGCGATAGACCAGATTGCTCTCGTCGCAAGGCACCGCGGGATGATCGCACTCGATCTCGATCTCCCGCCCATTGAGCGTGAAACTCAATTCATCGGCCAGGCTGACCGTCTGCAACAGGGTTCTCAATTCGTGATAGCCATCGGCGCGTCGACCGAGGATCTCCAGCGTCCAGTTGATCTTGGCGAATGAAGGAAGAATCATAGGAAGTCTAGAGAAGTCTAGAGAAGTCTAGAAAAGTCTAGAAAAGTCTAGAGACTTTTACAGACCTTCGATGGCGATAATTCGGGAATCAAGCGACGCTTCCGGCACTTCCCGACTTTTCTAGACTTCTTTGTTATCGGGCATCTTTCAGTTTAATTTTGATTCGGGCGATCTCGTCGGCCTGGATGGAAAATTCGAGGGCCTTCTCCCACTGACGCCGGGCCTCGGCGATCCGTCCCAGGTTGCGCAGGACGTCGCCCAGATGCTCGTGAATGGTCGGGTTCCGGCGAGCATAGATGACCGCCTTCTCCAGGCACTCGTGCGCTTTTTCGGAGTTACCGAGTTTGTAATAGGCCCAGCCCAGACTATCCAGAAAGCTGCCGTTGATCGGTTCGATCTCGATGGCCTGGGTGATCAGTTTGAGGGCCTCTTCGTAACGGTCGCCGCGTTCGAGCAGAAAGTAGCCGAGGTTGTTGAGCGCGGTCGGATGGTCCGGGTCGCGCTGCAGCAGCTCGCGGAGAATCTTCTCCGCCTCGCCGTACCGTTCGGCCCGGTCGAGGACCGAGCTCAATTGGATCAGGGCATCGCCGTCGTCGGGATTGAGGTCGAGCGCCTTCCGCGCGGACTCTTCGGCCGTCTTAAGGTCGCCGCTCTGCATCTGGACGCTGCTCAACATGACATAGACGCCGGCATCGTCGGTGGCCTGATCCGGAGTCCCCTTGAGCATGTCGTGAAGCAGGGCCAGGCTCTCCTTGAACCGTTTCATCTCGTTCAGGATCAGAGCCTCGGTGAACTTGAGGACCCGATCATCGGGAAAGCGGCGGGTGGCGGACTGGACCTGTTCGAGCGCCTCGCGGCGCCGCCCGTCCTCCCGCAACGAATCGATGGCGACCACGTCGAGCAGCGGATTGCGTTCATCGATC
>DATEFT010000083.1:0-14438 GCA_035280505.1 Blastocatellia bacterium
TCGCGTCTGCCGCGTGTTTCGCGGTTTATCATGAACTTTCAGGATGTCTACTTTTCGAAGTCCCAGCGGGCCAGGCCGAGCCGTTTGAGCGCATGCGCGGTCGGGTAGCCGGTGACGGGAATTCCTTCCTCGGTCTGGAACTGGCGCATGGCCTCGATGGTGGCCTGATCGTACTTGCCGGTAATCTGTCCCTGATAAAAACCTCGTTTGGCGAGCGCCTGTTGGATCTGGATCGCCCGGGCCGGTTCGATCCGCATCTTGACCGGCGGAGGGACCCGGACGGGCTCCGCCGAATCCTGGGAGGTCAGCTTCGACTCGGAGGGGTTGATCGGCTTGGGCAGGTTCATCCAGCGCGAGGCGGTCGAATTGGAGTAGCCGTTCTCGATCACCTCGATGCTGTCGGGGACGGTCGAGGCCGGCGGAACCGGCGCCGCCGGGAGCTTGCTGTCCGGTCTGTAGGAAGCCGCTCGCTTGCCGCGCCCCGCGTAAGAGGAGGTCGACCTGGTCTTGCTGATCGATTTGCGTTTGACCTCAGCCGCAAATCGCCGACTCTTTTTGCCCTTGGCGGCACCGGTTTGAGCCATGGTCATGGTCTGGCAGAACGCGACCCCGATTACGAGAACCACTACCACCATAACTAGGGAACGTTGATGGGGCGACAGCATAGAGACTCCTTTGATTTGACGTTGACGCTCAACAATTAACTATTTCCGGCCACGGCCATGGGGAAGATGAAACTACCGTTGGAAGCGACCGGAGGACTGACCGCCAACGATGTTTTAGGGTTTATTGAACGAAACGAAGATCCGGGGAAAGGGCGCGAGTTTTTCCCGATAGACCTGCAACACTACCGAGTCACCGGATTTGAGTTGGCCCAGTGCGCGCTTGAAATCTTCTCGGTCCCGGATCGGCTCACGATTGATCTGTTCGATGACGTCATTCGGTTTGAGTTCGGCGTCGTCGGCGATGCTGCCCGGATCGACCCGCATCACCTGCACCCCGCGGGAACCGCCCCGAGCCGACTGGCTCGTCTGGATGCTGATGCCGATATTCTGATTTCTGGGAGAGTCTTCGGCGTTGATGGCTGTCACCTCCGATCGTCTGACCGGATCCCGCCCCGGGCGGCGGGCGATCACGACCGGGAGCGTGGTCTCTCGGCCTTCGCGGTAGAGTTTGACCATCGCGGTCGTCCCCACCGTCGTCGACGCGACCCGGCGCACCAGATCGGAGTTGTCTTTGATCTTGTAGCCCTGGAATTCGACGATCACGTCGTTGGGCTTGATCCCGGCTTTGGCGGCGGGGCTTTCGACCATGCTCCCGTCGACCTCGACGGTCGCGCTGATGTTACTGACGATGGCGCCCCGCGAGACGGGGAGTCCGTAGACCTTGGCGATCTGCGGAGTCACCGGGTCGGTGAAGGCTCCCAGGAACCCGCGCACCACGCGGCCCTGTTTGATCAACTGCTGATAGACCGTCATGGCCTCGGACGTGGGCAACGCAAAACAGACGCCGTTGTAGTCGCCCGTGCTGGTGGCGATCGCCGAGTTGATCCCCACGACCTCGCCCGAGAGGTTGATCAGCGGTCCGCCCGAGTTGCCGCGATTGATGGCGGCATCGGTCTGCAGAAAATACTGGAAGCCGACCTTCTTGTAGAGCTCGGCGGATTGACGCTCTTTCGCACTGATGATGCCGGCCGTCACCGTCTGGTCGAGACCGAATGGGGAACCGATCGCCAGCACCCAATCGCCGACGCGCATCCGTTCGGAATCTCCCATGCGCGCGGCCGTCAGCGGGGCCGGCGGGTCGACCTTGACCACGGCCAGGTCGGTCTCACGATCGCTGCCCACGACCCGAGCCGGCAGCTCATTACCGTCGTACAATTTGATCTTGATGCGGTCCGCGCCCTGGATCACATGCTGGTTGGTCAGAATGTACCCTTGCGGATCGATAATCACTCCGGAGCCGTTGCCGCGGCGGGCCGTCTCGCCCTCGCCGGAGCCCCCCAGGTCCAGCGATTGATTGGACCCGGGAAAATCGTTGTTGGAACCGGACTTGACCGGCTGCGAGACCGTGCTGATATTGACCACGGTCGGTTCGACCTGCCTGGAGATCTCGACGAAGGCCGAGGCCAGTTCGGAGTTGATCTCCTTCTCTCCGGCCCTCACCGATTTCGGCGGCCGGGAAAATAGCGCACCCATAATCACCCCGCCGGCCAGAAAGCAGGCGGCCACCGCCACTAGAACGGCGCGTTGTCGCGAACGACGATATCTCTCGATTACTTGATCAGTGCTGAAATTGTCTTGTTGCATTGCGTCACTTCGATCGGCGTCTTTTCGATCGCCGGTATCAGTAGAAATAATTACAAAGACCTTACTTCGATATTTCGCGCTCTGTAATATAACTCTAAAGGTTATTAACGCGTCCGGGACATCACCATGGCTGGGCGGTGCGCATATTATATCAAAACCCGATTGGGAATTTATAGGCTACTTTGAAAACAATTGTAGATCAGATTTGATTAATGCAGGGTCTGTTCGTGGAAGCCGACGCGCCAGATCTTCCGGGCTCCGTCGTCGACGATGAGCAGCGACCCATCGCGGATCATGGTTAAACCGACAGGTTGTCCCCAGACCTCCTTGCCGCGGGTATCCTGAACCCATCCGATCAGAAAATTCTCATAGCCGCCTTCGGGCCGGCCGTCCTTGAAGGGGACCCGCACGATCTTGTAGCCGCTGCGATCCAAACGATTGTGGGAGCCGTGGAGAGCCACGAAGGCATCGCCCCGGTACTCCTGGGGGAACATCGCGCCGGTATAAAAGACCAGGCCGAGAGCCGCGCTGTGGGCCTCGAAGAGCACCTCCGGCACGATGGCCTTCGCCACCAGGTCCGGCCGCTTGCCGGCCATTCGCTGATCCTCGTACTGTCCGATATATGAGTACGGCCAGCCGTAGAATCCGCCCTCCCGCACCGAAGTCAGATAGTCGGGAACCAGATCGTCGCCCAGTCGATCACGTTCATTGACGTTGACCCATAACTGGCCGGTGCTCGGGTTCCAGGCCAGGCCGGTGGGATTTCGCAGGCCCGAGGCGTAGACCCGATGCCCGGTTCCATCCGGGTTGTACTCGTTGATGGCGGCCCGGCGAGGCTCCTCTTCACCGAGGTCCGATTCCGATCCGACCGTGACATAGAGCTTCCGCCCGTCCGGGCTGAAGCTCAGGTTTCGCGTCCAGTGTTGGCGGGAGCCCCCGGCCGGCAGATCGATCAGCTTCTCGCCCGGGCCCGCAAGCTGTTGCTGGCCCACTTCATATCTGAAACGGAGCACGGTATCGGTATTGGCGATATAGAAAAATCCGTTCCGGATGGCCATGCCGAACGGTTGATTCAACCCGGAGGCGAAGACGAACCTTTCGGTGCGGTTGTCGATCAGGTGGTCCTGATTGGCGTCGCGCAGCAGCGTGATGTTGTTGGCTCGATTATCGGAGACGAAGAGATCGCCATTCGGTCCTTCGATCATCCATCGCGGATTGGGGAAATCTCCCTCGGCAAAGACCTTGACCTCGAACCCCGCCGGGACCTTCAGCCGGGCTCCGGCCGGTTGGGCGATGAGGGTTGGCTCGTTGTTCGCTGAGCTCGTGCTGTAAGGCTGCGGCAAAGATTCGGGTTTGATGATGATGCGCTGAACATTGACCTCCGGCGCGTTTCTGCTCTCGGGCAGGCCCCATCGAGAGCAGGCCTTCAACTCGATCAGTTGCAGAACCGTAAAGGCCAGTATCAAGCCGAGCACGAGCTTGGCCTCTCTTTTCATCTTAATCTCCTGTCTCTCCCGGTTGACTCACACAGACTTCTTTCAAGTAACAATATTTATTTTGCAGTCATAATGACAGGTAACCTGGCGCCACTCGGGCGCGGCCTCGGAGCTGCCTCGGAGCTAATAGATCAGGGATAGATGAACTGAGTCTGACGACCTGGAAAAGTGAGTTTATCGAATTTTTATTCGGAACCGCGAAACACGCAAAACCGACGAAAGCTGGATCATTTCGCGTATTTCGCGTATTTCGCGGTTTGAATTTCGAATTCCAAAGAACCCAATCTCCGGAGTACCGAATCTCTAACTTTAGGGTTTCTTCTTGGCACCGCCGCCGCCCTTCTTCGGTTCGGCCTTGGGGGCGACGATGTTGTTACCCTGGATCAAGTACCCGATGACGCTCTTGGCGTCGGTCACGCGCGGATCGTTCTCGGGCGCTTTATCGACGAACTTCTGGAGCGCGTTGGCGGCATCCTGCCAGGTCTTCTCGGTATTGGAGTAGACCAGGCCGAGATTGTAGAGGGCGTCGATGTTGTCGGGATCGGTCTCCAGGATGGTCTTGAAGGCCGCCGCCGCCTCATCGTTCTTGCCGGCCTCGCGCAGGGTCTCGGCCCCTCTGATGGCGTAGGATTTCTTATCGGCCGGGTTGTCGCTCAACTCGCCGGCCGCCAGATAGTCTTTATTGGCGGCCTCGGCCAGCTCTGGCGCGCCGAGGCGTTTCGCCAGCAGCGACTCCGAATCGGCCCTCATCTTGGTATAGGTCGCCTTGTTGGGTTTGACCGTCGCGCTCTTCTTCGGATCGGCCGCGTCCTTCTCGATCAGTTCCAGGGCTTTGTTGACGGCGTTGATCGCCTCGGTGAAGTCCTGTTTGGCGGCGTCGTTCGATTTGTTGTTGAGGCTGGTGATCCCCCGGTTGTGCAACGTCAGCGCCAGGTTGCCCCAGATCGCCAACTGCTCGGGGTCCAGCTTGGCGGCCTCGTTATAAGCGGTGATGGCCTCGTCGTACTTCTTCTCTTTGGACAGGGCCATGCCCTGCTCGAAGTACTTCTTCATGTTCTCATGCTCGGACTTGGCCTTCTCGCGAGCCGCCATCTCCTTGGCCATCTCCTCCTGGGCCTTCTTCTGGTCGGCGGCGCTCAGTTGTTTCTGTCCGCCGCCGCCGCCGCCCGAAGTCGGAGCCGAAGCCTGCAGCTTCTTGACCTCGTCCAGGGTCAGTTTGCGGCCGTCGCCGGCGCGCATCTCGACCTTCAGCGACTCGCCCGAGGGTTTGATGCCGGTCAGGAAGTACGGCTGCTGGCCGGGAGCCGAGAAGAGGATGACGTAAGTTCCGGAATAGGGAACCCCGGCATGCAGAAAATGGCCCTTCTTGTCGACGCTGGCTTTGTAGGTCCCCTTGATATCGGTGCGCTCGATGACGACCTCGACGTCCGGGACCGGCTCGGTCGTCCCTTCTTTGACGACCTGACCTTCAATCCGGCCGACCTGTGCGAAAGCATTCGTGGCTGTCAGCGCGATCAATGCACTCATGGCGAGGGCTGACAAGAGATTCGTGGTCTTCATTTGGTCCTCCATCATTTAAGCAGTCTAGAAAAGTCTAAAGAGGTATCTATCATTAAAACTTATTATAGCTTTCAGGATTTCAAGATTTACAAGGCACAAGTATTCCAGAGACTTCCCGAGACCTCCCTAAACTTTCCTAGACTTCCCGAGACTTTTCAAGACTTCCCGAGACTTTTCAAGACTTCTCTATACTTTTTTATAGGGTATTGGATCCGGGATTCCGGCTTCCCGAAAGCCCCGCAGCCGCAGGGCGCAACTATCACAGATTCCGCAGGCCAGATCTTCGCTCTGGTAACAGGACCAGCTCAGGTGCAGCGGCGCGCCGAGCGTGGTTCCGAGCTTGACGATCTCGCTCTTGCGGAGGTGGATGATCGGGGTCACGATCTCGATCCGGGTCTCGGGTTTGGTTCCGACCTCGATCAATCGGTTAAAGGCTTCATAGTATTCGGGACGGCAATCCGGATATCCCGAACTGTCCTCGGCGACGGCGCCGATGTAGATCCGGGTGGCGCCGATGACTTCGGCCCAACTGGTCGCCGTCGAGAGCAGATGGGCGTTGCGGAACGGCACATAGGAGGTCGGGATCTCCGTCGATTCCAGATTCGCCCGGCTGACTTCGATCGTCCGGTCGGTGAGCGAGGAGCCGCCGATCCGGGCCAGATGCTCGATGCTCGCCGTCAATCGATGCCGGGCCTGGTAGAAGTCGGCGAGGGCCTGGAAGGCCTTCAACTCGCGCCCTTCCGTGCGCTGGCCGTAACTCATGTGCAGCATCGCCAGCTCGCACTCTTGCGCGGCCAGCGCCGTCGTCACGCAACTGTCCATGCCTCCACTGGCCAAGATGACGGCTAACATTTCGACCGTTAAACCCCCTTCGCTTCAGGTCCCCAGATATATTTGTGTAGTTGCAACTGCATCCGGGCCCGCGGCCCCGCGCGCAGCACCCAGGCGGCGAACTCCTGCAGCTCGACCGCTCCCCAGACCGGGGAGAAGAGGATGTACGGATCGCGGTCATGCAACCGGTAGCGGTCGATCACCTCGAGGGCGAAATCGAAATCGGTGTGGTCCTTGATCACGAACTTGATTTCATCGCGGGGATTGAGCTGTTCGAGATTTTTCCAGTAGTTGCGGTCGGCCTGGCCGCTGCCGGGGCATTTCACGTCGAGAATCTTGATCGCGCGCGGGTCGAGCACGCTTGCGTCGAGACTGCCGCCGGTCTCGACCAGGACCGTATAACCCTCCTCACACAGGCGCCCGACCAGTTCGCAGCATTCGCGTTTCTGGACCAGCGGCTCGCCCCCGGTGATCTCGACCAGCCGGCAACCGTAACGGCGGACCTGTTCGAGCACCTCTTCGACCGTCGTCTCGAGACCGCCCGCGAAGGTGTATTCGCTGTCGCACCACGTGCATCGCAGGTTACACCAGGTGAGCCGGACAAAAACGCACGGTAACCCGGCATATGAGGATTCGCCCTGGATTGAATAGAAAATTTCAGTAACTCGCATCTTCGACCGCCATGTTGTCAAGCTGCTATCTTGTAAGATGCGAGCTGGATAATCAAGTCTGGAGAAGTCCTGGACTTCTCCAGACGTCTTCGGACCTTTAAAAGAGTTTCTCGTTGGGCGGGGTCACTCCCTTCAGCCGCAGGTAGATCGTCGTTTGGCCGCGATGATGGGTCTGGTGCTCGAAGGCGGCGGCCAGCAGGGCCGACTTCGGGCGATTCATCCCGGCGCGCACCGCGCGTTCATCGAGCTTGGCGTCGGACTGGGCCTTGATCGTGCTGATCATAAAATCATAACTATCCATGACCGCCTTGGTCAGCGCCGTCTTGGTCTTGAGCTCTTCCAGCGTCTCGAGCCGCTTGCCCTGAACCGGGTTGGTGACGCCGAAGGCCGAAGCCGCGAACCCGTAGTTGGCGTTGGCCAGGTGGAGCATCTGTTCGGCGAAGGACCGAATCGCGGGAGTGGGCTTGAAGTTGATCCCTTCTTCGGGCATCGCGTCGAGGTACTCGCGGGTGTAGTCCTTGGCGCGGGTCCATTCCAACACCATCCCGTCGATCCGAGTCTTGGGATATTCCTTGACCTCCGTCCCCGGTTTCGTGGCATCCATGGTCTGTTGGGCAAAACAGACCAGCGTGAGCGCCAGGGTGACGGCAATGGAGCTGACCAGATATCGCATCGCAACGATTGACTGCTTAATCTTCATAAGGTCTCCTTGATTAATGTCTCCTTGTTCTGATGGGCGGTATATTTTGATAGCAGGGACTGCCGATCTACAAGTACGATCCCGGCGCCGGCGCGGTTGCGTGAAGTTTAATGGGCGGTTAATTCCGCCGGCCCGTAGATTCGCCATCGCTCATCTTCGCCTTCCCATGCTAGACTCTGGACCGGCTGACCTTGGCCCCGGCTTAGTGTCCGCTGGATTACATACAGGATTCGCGCTGAATAGAGGCTCCATCGCATCATCCGCATTGATTAAGACATGGAAGAAATCTTCGGGCGCAACGGCTTGTTTGCGCGTCATCATCCGGAATACGAGTATCGTCCAGGTCAGGTCGCCATGGCCGAAGCCATCGCCACCGCCCTGGTCAAACATCAGCATCTGTTGGTCGAGGCCGGGACGGGCACGGGCAAGACGCTGGCCTACTTGGTGCCCGCCGTCGCCACCGGAAACCGGGTGATCATTTCGACCGGAACCAAGAACCTGCAGGAGCAGCTCTTCTACAAAGATATTCCGTTTCTGCAATCGGTCCTGCCGAGAAAGTTCAAGGCCACCTATCTGAAGGGCCGTTCGAATTACGTCTGTCTGCATCGTTTGAAACGGGCCGAGTCGATGCCGGTGCTCGAGGGCATGGACGAGATGGAGCATTTCCGGCTGATCAATCGCTGGGCGCGCGAGAGCCCGACCGGGGACCGCGCGGAGTTGTCCGAACTGCCCGAGAACCTGCCGTTCTGGCGCCACATCGACGCGCGTTCCGATATCTGCATCGGCCAGAAATGCCCGAGTTTCGAGGACTGCTTCATCACCAAGGCCCGGCAGAGCGCGCTCGAGTCCGAGATCATCATCGTCAATCATCATCTCTTCTTCGCCGACCTGGCGCTCCGGGACAAGGAGTGGGGGCAGGTGCTGCCGGACTACAGCGCGGTGATCTTCGACGAGGCGCATCAGATCGAAGACGTCGCCATGCAATATTTCGGCGCGCAGGTCTCCAGCTACCAGGTGGACGACCTGCTCGGTGATATCTCCCGGCTGATGATCAGCGACGTCGAGGCCGCGCGCGAGTTGACCAAGGCCAGCGCCCGGGTCGCGCGCATGGCGGATCAGTTCTGGATGAACTTCACCGGCGGCGACTCGCGCTCTTCGATCACGACGCTCAGCGGCGAGGGGCGGTTCGTGCTGCGCCGCGAGATGTTCATGCGCGAGAAGCGCGACGGCACCGTCGACGCGCTGCCGGCCGGCGAGCGCTACGTCAATCTGAAGACCGCCCTGACCCGGCTGATCGGGGCCCTGCAGGTCGTCAAGGATGCGCCGCCCGAGATGGAAGCGATCCTGCGGCGGGTGGAGCAGGTGCGGTTCGACCTCGATTTCGTCGTGCTCGGGGCCGAGCCGACCTTCGTCTACTGGGCCGAACGGCGGGGCCGGGGCGTCTATCTGCAGGCGACGCCGATCGATGCCTCCGGGATCCTCAACGATCGGCTCTTCAGCAGTCTGGAGACGGTCGTTTTGACCTCGGCGACCCTGACCAGTGGGGGCTCCTTCGATTTCATCAGGGCCCGGTTGGGCATCGGCGAGGCCGCGGAACTGGTCGCCGAATCGAACTACGATTACGAACAGCAGGCGCTGCTCTACCTGCCGCCCAAGATGCCGGATCCGCGCGACGGCTCGTTCGCCGAAGCGGCGGCCGCCGAGATCGTCAAGGTCCTGAAGGCCAGCCGCGGCCGGGCCTTCGTCCTCTGCACGAGCAATTCGCAGATGCAGGTGCTGCGGGTCCTGGTCGAAGACGAGATCGATTTCCCGGTGTTGATGCAGGGCGAAGGCTCGCGCTCCGGAATCCTGGAGCGCTTTCGCGAGACGCCGCACGCGGTGCTCTTCGCCACCGCCAGTTTCTGGCAGGGGGTCGATGTGCGCGGCGACGCGCTCTCCTGCGTGATCATCGATAAACTGCCGTTCGCCGTTCCGTCGGACCCGGTGGTCGCCGCGCGGCAACGCTATATCGACAATAGCGGCGGCAACAGTTTCGGCCAGTATTCGGTGCCTTCCGCCATCATCACGCTCAAGCAGGGACTGGGGCGCCTGATCCGGAGCGCGACCGATCGCGGCGTGCTCTCGATCCTGGATCCCCGGATCGTGACCAAGAACTACGGGCAGAGCTTTCTGAAGAGCCTGCCTCCCTGCCGCATCACCCGCAAGATCGAGGAGGTCGAGCGGTTCTTCGACGAGGATGCTCGGGGCGACCTTGGATAGTGTCGATCAATATTTATCAGGAGATTAGCTCTATGGTCGTTAAAAGCAGGGCTGCTTGGCGCTGCTTGCTGATTTCGGTCATCGTCTTATCGATCAGTGCGGTTGAAGCTGCCGCCTCCGATCCCCGGATCAAGTGGGAGGGAGTTCAGCAGGAAGCTCTCAATCTTTTCATCGAATACCTCAAGCTCGATACCACCAACCCGCCCGGCCAGGAGATTCTGGCGGCGCGGTTCTTCGCGGAGATCTGCAAGCGCGAGGAGATCGAGCACCAGGTCTTCGAGCCGGCTCCGGGGCGCGGCACGATCTGGGCGCGAGTGCGCGGAGACGGCAGCCAGCGGCCGGTGATCCTGCTCAATCATCTGGATGTGGTGCCGCACAATCGCGAATTCTGGACCGTCGAACCGTTCAGCGGCGTGGTCAAGGACGGTTTCATCTACGGTCGCGGCGCGATGGATATGAAGTCGCTGGGGATCGCCCAGTTCGTCACGCTCCTGACCCTCAAGCGCCTGAAGATTCCGCTCAAACGCGACGTCATCTTTCTGGGCACGGCCGACGAGGAGGCCGGCGGACGCCTGGGAGCCGGATGGATGGCGAAGACCCATCCCGAGCTGTTGGGGAACGCCGAGTTCCTGTTCAACGAGGGCGGTGGCAACAACGTCGATGCCAACGGGCGCACCCTGGCGATCGGCGTCGGCGCGTCCGAGAAGACGCCCGCCTGGTTGCGGGTGACGGCCACCGGCGACGCCGGCCACGCTTCGGTCCCGCGGCCCGGTTCGGCGGTCAATCGGCTCTTGCGCGCCCTGAATCGTCTGCTCGACTACACTCCGCCCGTCAATGTGACCCCGGCGGTCGAGCAGGCTTTCCGCGCCCTGGCGCCGCTGATGGCGCCGGAACAGGCGGTCGGCTTCATGGACCTTCGCGAAGCGGTGAAAGACCCCGAGTTTCTGCGGCAATTGGAGATGGATCCGGGGGCGCGGTCGCTGATTCGCAATACGATCTCGATCACGGTCCTGGAGGGCAGCAACAAGATCAATATCATTCCCCCGGCGGCCCATGCCGAGATCGACACCCGGCTCGTTCCGGGCGAAAAGCTGGATCGCTGGATCTCCGAATTGAAGCGGGTGATCGCCGACGACAACATCAAGATCGAATCGATTCTGGCCTTCGAGTCCAACTCCTCGCCGATCGATTCGGATCTGGTCAAGGCCGTGGCCGCGGTCTCCAAGCGGCGGTTTCCGGAGGCCCTCATCACCTATCCGGTGCTGGCCGGTTTCACCGACAGCCACTACTTTCGTGATCTGGGGATCATGAGTTACGGATTCTCGCCTTTCGTGGCCCCGTCGCGGGAACTGGGAGGGGGCTTTCATGGCAATGACGAGCGGATCGGCAAGAAGGTCTTCGTCGAGGGGATCCGATTTTTCTACGAAGTCATCGATCAATTGGCAAAATGATCAGCAGTCTAGAGCAGTCTAGAGCAGTCTAGAGCAGTCTGGAAAAGTCAAAACCGATCCCGATTCAGACTCTCCCCGACTTCTCCCGACTTCTCCCGACTTTTCCCGACTCTTTATGTTGTTGACCATTACTAGTACCCAGCCGCCGGCTACCGATCTCGGTTACCTGCTGCACAAAAATCCGGCCCGGATCCAAACCTTCGATCTGACCTTCGGCCGGGCGCACGTCTTCTATCCGGAAGCCGGCGCCGAGCGCTGCACGGCGGCGCTGCTGCTCGACATCGACCCGGTGGGCCTCGTGCGCGGGCGGACCGGGCCGGCGGGGGAGGGCGGCGCGCTGGAACAGTACGTCAACGACCGGCCGTACGTGGCCTCGTCGTTTCTGAGCGTGGCCATCTCGCAGGTCTTCGGCACGGCCATGGCCGGGCGCAGCAAGGAGCGGCCGGAACTGGTGGAGAGCGTCATGCCGTTGCGGGCCCGATTATCGGCCTTGCCCTGCCGCGGCGGTGAAGCGATCCTGCGGCGCCTCTTCGAGCCGCTGGGCTACGAGGTCGCGGCGCGGCCTCACGCGCTCGACGAAAACTTTCCCGATTGGGGCGAGAGCCTCTATTTCACGGTCGAGCTGAGCGGCCGGGTCCGCCTCCGGGATCTGCTGGCGCATCTCTATGTGCTGGTGCCGGTGCTCGACGCGGATAAACACTACTGGATCGACGACGCCGAGGTGGAGAAGTTGTTGCGGCATGGCGAGGAGTGGCTGGCCGCCCACCCCGAGCGTGAGTTGATCGTCAAACGCTATCTGAAACACCGGTCGTCCCTGACGCAGATGGCCTTCGAAAGATTGCTCGATGAAGACAACCGGAACGCCGACGAGGTCGAAGCCGCCCGGGCCCATGAAGAAGCCGTGCTGGAAGAGCGGATCAGCCTCAATCAGCAACGGCTCGAGGCCGTCGTCGCCGTCTTGAAGGAGCAGCAGGCCCGGAGCGTGGTGGATCTCGGTTGCGGCGAGGGCCGGCTGTTGAGAGCCTTGCTCCAGGATCATTTCTTCACGGAGCTGCTCGGCGTGGACGTCTCATTTCGGGCGCTGGAGGTGGCGGGAGAGCGGTTGAAACTGGACCGGCTGCCCGATCAGCAGCGGTCTCGCGTGAGACTGATTCAGGGCTCGCTGACCTATCGCGACCGGCGGCTGGCCGGGTTCGACGCGGCGACGGCGGTCGAGGTGATCGAGCACCTGGATCTGCCGCGGTTGGCGGCCTTCGAACGGGTCCTCTTCGAGTGCGCCCGGCCGCGGGTGGTGGTGATCACCACGCCGAACGCCGAATACAATGCGAAGTTCGAGAATCTGCCGGCGGGCCGCCTGCGGCACCGGGATCACCGGTTCGAGTGGACTCGCGCCGAGTTTGAGGGCTGGGCCGCCACCGTCGCGGAGCGGTTCGGTTATGCCGTCTACTTTTTGCCCGTCGGTCCGTTCGATGCGGCTCTGGGCGCTCCCACCCAACTGGGTCTGTTTAGCCGGGAACTGTGACGAACAGCGAAAGACGCGAATAGGAATGAAAATCTCCATCCCCGAACTCTCACTGGTCGTGCTGATCGGAGCTTCCGGCTCCGGCAAATCGACGTTTGCGCGCAAACACTTCAAGCCGACCGAAGTGCTCTCGTCGGACTACTGCCGGGGGCTCGTCTCGGATGACGAGAATAGTCAGGAGGCGACCCGGGAGGCTTTCGAGGTCCTGCAGTTCATCGCCGCCAAACGGCTGGCCGCCGGGCGCTTGACGGTCATCGATGCGACCAGCGTTCAGCCCGAGGCCCGCCGGCCGCTGATCGCGCTGGCCCGCGAATATCACGTGCTGCCGGTCGCCATCGTCCTCAACCCGTCGGAGCAACTGTGCCACGAGCGGAACCGGCATCGCCCCGATCGCGATTTCGGCCCGCACGTCGTCAGACATCAGCGGCAGTCGCTGCGGCGTTCGCTGGGCGGGCTGGAGAAGGAGGGGTTTCGGGGTCTGCATGTCCTCGATTCGCCGGAAGAGATCGAGGCGGTCACGATCGAACGGCAGCGGCTCTGGAACAATCGCCGTGATGAGCATGGTCCGTTCGACATCATCGGCGATGTGCATGGTTGTTGCGGCGAACTGATCCGCCTGCTGGAGTCCCTCGGGTACGCGGCCGGGTCCGCGGCGGCGGACGGCTCGCCGATCTACGCCCATCCGGAGGGGAGAAAGGCCGTCTTTCTCGGCGATCTGGTCGATCGTGGTCCGCGGGTGCTGGATACGCTGCTGCTGGTCAAGAATATGGTCGTCGCGGGGACCGCGCTCGGCGTGCCCGGCAATCACGACATCAAGTTCTGCAAGCTGCTGCGCGGGCGCAACGTGAAACTGACGCATGGCCTGGAACAGAGCCGCCTGGAGCTCGAGGCCCTGCCGGAGGAGCGGCGCGGGCCGCTGGCGAACGAACTGGCCGGTTTCATCGAGGGGCTCGTCAGCCATTACGTGCTCGACGACGGCAAACTGGTGGTGGCCCATGCCGGAATGAAGGAGTCGCTGCAGGGGCGGGCTTCCGGTAAGGTTCGCGATTTCGCCCTCTACGGCGAGACCACCGGCGAGACCGATGAGTTCGGCCTGCCGGTCCGGTACCATTGGGCGGCCGAATATCGGGGCCGGAGCATGGTCGTCTACGGCCATACGCCGACGCCGGAGGCCGAATGGCTCAACAATACGATCTGCATCGATACCGGGTGCGTCTTCGGCGGCAAGCTGACGGCCCTGCGGTATCCGGAACGGGAACTGGTCTCGGTCCCGGCGGCCCGCGTCTACTACGAATCGGTCAAACCGCTCTTTGCCGCTCCCGCGGCGTTGACCGCGCAGCAGGATCACGACGATCTGCTCGATATCGAGGACGTCCTGGGCAAGCGCATCGTCACCACGCGGCTCATCAGCAGCATCACGGTTCGTGAAGAGAATGCCATCGCCGCGCTCGAGGTCATGAGCCGGTTCGCCGCCAATCCGAAGTGGTTGATCTATCTGCCGCCGACCATCTCGCCGCCGGAGACCTCGTCCGAGGCCGGCCTGCTGGAACATCCGGCGGAGGTCTTCTCGTATTTCGCCGGCGAGGGCGTGTCGCGAGTCGTCTGCGAGGAGAAGCACATGGGGTCGCGCGCGATCGTC
>DATEFT010000084.1:0-3416 GCA_035280505.1 Blastocatellia bacterium
CAATCATGCCCTGGACCGTTTTCGTGAAGGGGTTCAGTTGATGATTCGAGAACGGGAGACGGTGCCGTTCGACCCGCAAACAGTCGAAGTTAAATTCATCCCCGGCCTGTCACGGGTCTTGGTCCAGATGCTGGCACAGACCGTAATCCTTGAACTTAATATCGCCCGGCTTCGCGGCCAACTCAGCGGCGACACTCCGGAGACGAGATTCCAGAGCTTCGTGGAACGTCTGCGTGAGCCTGAGACGGCATTGGCCATCTTGGAGGAGTACCCGGTGCTGGCGCGGCAGCTCACACTTCGGATCGATTGCTGGCTCGACTACAGTCTCGAATTCTTGACTCACCTCTGTCATGACTGGGAGGCGATTCAGGCCGATTTCGGCGGATCGCGTGACCTCGGGCTGCTGGCCGAGATCGACGACTGCGCCGGCGACACCCATCGCCGGGGGCGTTCAGTCCTGATTGTAACCTTCAGTTCCGGTTTCAAGATCGTCTACAAGCCCAGATCGCTCGCCGCAGATGTTCACTTCCAGCAATTGCTCGAATGGCTGAATGAGCGCAACTCCTGTCCGGCGCTTCGAACTCTCAAAGTCCTCGATCGTGGCGCCTACGGCTGGCAGGAATTTGTGGCGGCTGAAAACTGTGCATCGAAGGCTGAGGTTGAACGCTTTTACCAACGCCAGGGTGGATACCTGGCTTTGCTCTACACACTTCAGGCGACCGATTTTCATCTGGAGAACCTGATCGCCGCGGGCGAGCATCCGGTTTTGATCGATCTGGAGTCTCTCTTTCATCCCGGCCTGGTCTCCGCTCCGGGGGCCGGATCCGAGGTTTTGGCCGATGAGCGCCTGGATCGCTCCGTGTTACGCGTCGGCCTGCTCCCCAGCCAGGTCTGGATCGACGAAGAGGGCGAAGGGGTCGATCTGAGCGGCCTGGGAGGGGCTCCGGGCCAACTCACTCCGTTCGGAGTGCTATATTTGGAAGAGGCGGGAACTGATGAGATGAGGGTGTCGCGTCGACGAATGGCGATCTCGGGCGGACGGAATCGGCCATCTCTAAACGGGGGGGATGTCAACCTGCAAGAATTCGGCGAAGCGATCATTGCCGGATTCAAACGCACCTATCGAACGCTCCAGGAACATCGTCATGAGCTGTTGGCCGAAAACAGCCCGCTCTCCCGTTTTGCCGATGATGAAGTTCGCGTCATCTTGCGGCCGACCAGAACCTACGGTCGCCTGCTGCACGAGAGCTATCATCCGAATTTGTTGCGTCACGGACTCGACCGCGAACTATATTTCGACCAGCTCTGGATAGCTGCGGAGTCTCAGCCCGAACTGGTTCGGGTAATTGCGGCCGAACACCGCGATCTGCAACATGGCGACGTCCCGATCTTCATCACCCGGGCCGGCGCGCTCGATTTGTGGGATAGTTCTGGCCAGCCAGTTCCGGGCTGGATCCGGGAGTCCGGGCTCACGCGGGCACACACTCTGATCTCCGACTTGGGCGACGACGACTTAGACCGCCAGGTCTGGTTTATTCGCGCCTCATGGACATCGCTCTCGCAGGAGCCGGCGGGTCCGGCGCGCGCGTCTCGACCGGCCTCTCCATCGATTGAATCACCATCTCCGGCCTCTCCAGTGAATCGCGCGTCCCTTTTGAAGATGGCCTGCCGGATCGGAGACCGCCTGGATCAACTCGCCGTCCGCGGCAAGGATGATGCGACCTGGCTCGGCTTGACCTTTGTCAACGAACGATCCTCGCCGTTGAAGCCGTTGGGAATCGATCTTTACAGCGGTCTGCCGGGAGTGATTCTGTTCCTCGCTAACCTCGGAGACTTCGCCGGAGAAGATCGCTACACCGTTCTGGCGCGAGCCGCTTTCAGCAACCTGCAGCGGCAGATTGAGAAGCTGCGCCCGTCATTGATCAGAATTGGCGGCTTTACCGGGTGGGGCGGAGTCATCTATCTGATGACGAGACTCGGCGCACTCTGGCGGGAACGCGCGCTCTTTGAGCAGGCGGAAGACCTCGTCGATCTGGTTTCCGGGCTGGTCGAAAAGGATGAAGACTACGACATGATCGCGGGTTCCGCCGGATGTATCGGCGCGTTACTCAGTTTGTATCAGACCACAGGGTCGTCAGTCAGTTTTTCAGTTGCTGGTCGCTGCGGAGATCGGCTGATCGCCTGTCGGAAGCCGATGACGACCGGTCACGGCTGGTGCGGGCGGGCCTCCGGAGCGACGCCGCCGCCGGGGTTCTCCCATGGAGCCGGAGGGATTGCCTGGGCGCTCCTGAAGTTAGCGGCGCTGACGGATGTCGATCACTATCGAGCCGCCGCGCGCGGCGCTATCGAATATGAGCGAAGTCTCTTTTCACCGGCTCACCGGGGATGGCCGGATCTCCGCGGACGTGACCTGCGGATTTCCAGGGGCCAGGATGATCGAGCCTCCATGGTGACCTGGTGTCACGGCGCGCCGGGGATCGGATTGGGGCGACTGGACTCGCTCTCACAGCTCGATGATGATGAGACGTGCGCAGAGATCCGGACGGCCATCGAGCTGACGCTCACCCAAGGGTTCGGTCAGAACCACTCTTTATGCCATGGCGACCTGGGCAATCTCGATTTCCTCATTCAGGCGCAGGCGACCCTCGCTGATGCATCGCTGCGGATCGAGATCGAGCGCCTGTCCGCGGTCATCCTTGAGGATTTGGAACGTCATGGCGTGTTCTGCGGCGTGCCCGGTGGAGTTGAAACACCAGGGTTGATGAACGGACTGGCGGGAATCGGTTATGGTCTACTGCGTCTGGCCGAACCGTCTCGGCTCCCTTCCGTTCTGACGCTGGCAGCGCCGCCGGCGGAATAGCGGAGTAATGGAATGAGTTACTCGATTTAACATCAAGCGGCCGGATCTGGCATGCACGCCGAGTTCGACTTTCGACGTCGATGCCCGGACCGGTCATCAACCATCAACCATCTTCAGAGAAAGGAATCTATCAATGCCAGATCTGGACAAGATCATTCGCGCCTGGAAAGACGAAGACTATCGCCTGAGTTTGAGCCTGGATGAGCAACGAGCCTTGCCAGCCAATCCGGCCGGATCGGTCGAGCTTTCGAATGCCGATTTGAAGGCCGGCGGTACCTGCGCCACGAGTGTACTCATACAACTCTTAACAATTTGCATATAACCCTCTAAAGCCCCAGGTCGCATCAGCTCCTGGCCGGCGGTCAAACGCGAGCGTGGCCGCCGACCAGGGGGGCTGACCATGCGTCCAGCATCTAGGTTCTTACGTAAACAGACTGTAACTCTTTTGTCTGGGAACCGGCATCGCGGCAATAGTCAAAATTAAGTTCTTACCTGGATCTAGATATCCGGGCCAGGATTTCTCTCTCCGGAAAATTAAGTTCTTACCTGGATCCAG
>DATEFT010000085.1:0-3091 GCA_035280505.1 Blastocatellia bacterium
TCGGCGCGCCAGCCCTCCGGCAGGACCAGGGTCAATCTCGAAAGCAGCACCGGAAGATCCTGCTGAAAATGCCAGACTACCTGGGAGAAGACCGAGCTCTCTACGACGGAGACCTCGTACCCGAAGACGCAGCCGGTATCCGAGTCGTCGGAGGCCAGGATCACCTTGGCGCGCGCCTCGTTGTAGACATCGTTATCGGCCAGAGCCAGATCCAGGGCCTCCTTCTGGCTGTAACTCTTGACCTCGCCCGTGGGTCGAATCAACCAGGCCCGAAACTCCTTCACTCTCTCGGAGTCCTGATTGTAGTAGATGCGGGCCATCGCTTCGGCGCGGCCCTCGCGCGAAAGCAGACGCACCGCATAGTAGGTGACACTGGTGATCTTCCCATCCGATTCGACCGTTCGCCGCAGCTCGCGGTGCAGGACGATGGCGGGAGCCTTCTCATTCGGGGTGCGGGCCTGAATCTCCGCGGCCCGTTTCAGCCAGCCCGGCACTCCGTCGCCCATCGCCCGGGCCGACTCACCGATCGACATCACAATGAAGAGAGAGAGAATCAATTTGAGAGACATCACCTTCCTCCTGATCTCTATTGCTTGACGGCCGCCACGGCTCCCTGCTTGAGCGTGATCGTGCGATTGTCCTCTTGATGGATGGAATCGAAAGCGCGCTTCAAATTGGGATAGCTCGCCTTGGCAAAGATCAACGCGGTGAATCGGAAATTCCTGGTGAAGATGAGCGTCTGCCCGTCCTTCGTCACACTGAGCTTGACGTCATAATTTCCGACATTTCCGAGCTTGATCGAGGCGGGAGCTTCGGGATTGTCCAATCCATATCCCTCCGGCAGTTTGATCGAGACCTCGTCTTCCTCAGTCCATGGAAAATGGAAATAGACATCGTTCTGCCGATCGGCGCTCGGGAAGAGCGGGCCGGCGCCCTGTTGAAAGAAGGCCACCGGCAGAAAGAGGCGCTTGCCGGTCCGCGCCGCATAGCCCGGCACCCGCACTTTATAGGAATGGACGACGGGCTTGATCGGGTCGGTCGCGCTCTCGATCCTGATCTCCGAGATTTGCGCTCCGCTCAAACTCTTCTTAATGACGCCGGTCAACTTCTCCTCGCGCTGCTCGGGGCTCTCCTCGTCATGCTCCTCTTTCATCTCGACGGCGAAGTGGCCCGTATATTCGATCCGCGCCTCGCCTTCCAGGGTCCCGTCTTCCAACAATCGCAGTTCGGCCGTCCGCTTCTTCCTCGATCTTTCGGCCGGTGAGATGGGAGAGAGGATGAAGGTCGGCGCCTTCGGATCTATAATCAGAGTCTGAACTCCCTCCTCCTGCCAGTGCAGCATCCCGAACGGCACGTAGGCGCTCGCGGGGTCGAACAGACGCCACGTCTCTCCGACCTTAACCGCGACATTATAGGAATCCAGAAAGTAGTCATTCGCGAACGCCTGATCGAAGAACTTGCGGCTGCGGTTGGTGACTCTGGTAAATCGAGACTCAAACCCGGCGGCGGAGGCCAGCGCGGCGAAGAGGCAGTCGATCTCCCAGCCGGTCCCATAACCGCGCTTGAGAGTGTCGCTGGGCGTCTTGTTATCCTTCAATTTTTTGCGTTGATCGGCGGTCAGCCCGAGGGCATCGTCCTGGGTGTTCTTGATCCGCAGGCGGCAGAAATCGAAGAGTC
This sequence comes from Blastocatellia bacterium, assembly GCA_035280505.1. Lineage (GTDB taxonomy): Bacteria > Acidobacteriota > Blastocatellia > RBC074 > RBC074 > JAKEHZ01. The sequence continues at coordinate 1,678 of DATEFT010000085.1, forward strand.
GTTCGAGCCGCTGTTCGGGCGTCCGGGCCTCGCCGATCGCTTCGGCCGCGGCCCGGCGGATCTCGTCATTGACCTTCAGCTCATCCTTCTGCGCCTCATGCATCCTGATCGCCAGGTCTTTCCAGTAGGACGCCGGCGACAACGAGATGAACGGGGCATAGTAGATCAGCATCCAGGTCCGCACTTCATCCGAGGGCAGCATCTGCGGCTCCTCGTGAAAGGCAGGCAGGTTGACCATCTCCACACGCTGGTATCCCTTGCCGTCCGCAACGAACGCCGGGGTCGGCGCGTGAAAGGTAAGCGCCCGCATCATGTAGGTGGGATAGGCATAAGGCTTGAGATAGTAACGGACGACCTGGACCGGAATCTCCCGTTGAAACTGGAGCTTCAGATAGTTGGCGCCTCTTTCGGAGACCTCGCGGTAACGATATTCGATGATGGCGCCGGGCTCCAGACCCGGCATGGCGAACGACTTCGCCTTAAAGCTGAACTTCCCGACCTTGATCACTTCACGGTCAAAGACCGCATCTTTTTTCAGCTCGATAATCGTCCCGTCAGGCTTGATGGTCCGGCCGGCGAGATCTTGAATCTTGGTGCTGCTGTTCAAGTAAGTGATGTCGATCTTGCCCTGCGAGGCCTGGCCTCGCTCGTTGAAGATCTTGATGCGGAGGAAATGCGTGAAGGTCGTGTTCTCGCCCGACGAATCGTCGACGTAGACCTCCCATAACAGAACCTCGGCATCGGCATCCTTCTCGACCAGCGAGGTCTTAAGGCTGAGCTGAGACGGGTCGATCGGCTTCCAGTCCTGGGCCAGAGCTGGGAGACCCATGAACATCAGGCAGAGGGCGGCAAAAAGCCGGTGATTTTTCATAATCGGCACCTTTCTCAATCGGAGCGACCAGGTTTCGGGCTGAGCCTCGCCGTCATTAGAGACAGCACCTGGCGACTCTTAACCTCTAAAAGCGAATGTCGGAGGCAAAAGCGAACGCGTCAGCAAAAAGTTGTTACGGCTTCACCTTGTCGGCCAAGGGTAAAAGTGCGGATTGATGTTATAATTTACGGCGTCATCAGTCAATCAAGTTATCTGATCCGGTTATCGGCAAACCCTATCTGTCCGGTACAGCAAGATCTGGATCGCGGCAACGGAGGCTCTCGGCCTGCTGGCGCCCAAGGCCGAGACCATTGAGATGCAAACCGCGAAACACGCTAAACACGCGAAATCATCCGTCTTTCCCATTTTCGCGTGTTTCGTGTCTTTCGCGGTTCCGGATCAAAACTTCAAGAAATATACTTTCCAAAGTACTTATTACTTTGCTAACTAAGTTGTTTGACCTGCAACGATGGGCCTGGGGTTCCGTTCGGCTCCGCCTCACTCCACCCCCAGGCTTTACTCTTTCGCGCGCTCCGCGCGCTA
>DATEFT010000086.1:0-11944 GCA_035280505.1 Blastocatellia bacterium
CTGGCGAATAGTGTTAACCGCAACTGGGGGATCAAGTCTGCTTCATCAGTAAGGGGAAGAAATAGAATTGAGACTCACCACCGAGCCTCGTAGCGTCAGATACTACGTCAATTTAGAGAATCAGGCAACCGCAGCCAGCCCGATAATTTCTCTTAACCTCCCTGACGCTCTGATCTCTGATACCGTCGGCTGCTGGGCAGCCCAAATTGTCCGCAGCTTTATGATAGATCGTTCGATCGGCTTTACGCAACCGGCGGCCGGATCAGGCCGGAGGAGCGGGCGGGACTGAGGAACCACGGCGTTCCCGCGAGCCCGAGATCGAGCTTCGCGGGTCGCCCTGGTCTAGGAGGACAGGATGTAAGATCGACTCAAGCAAGATGAAGCCAACCGGTCAGGTCGAGAATAGTTCGGAAAGCCAGAGAAATGTCCGAGGGGAAAACATCTCGGCTTCTCCGCACTTCACGGGGCTCTTCTCGACCTATCCGGCGCCACAGTGAAACCACGAGTCGAAGAGACGGAAGTTATGACAGAGCCGAATGCACCGGCCACCCCTAGCAACGTTGCATCCGGTTACCACATCTTCCACTCCGACTCGTGGACACACAGATCGATCCTGAAACCTAACAAGCTGTGGTTTACTTGTTATCGTTTATAGAAGACGTGGCAAATTCTCCGACTTGACCCCTCGGCGAAAATATTTTTTCGAGAATCTTCGTAATTTGTCGGCCGGCGAGGCGCGCCGTTCAACAGCCACTGGAGGAAGATCCCGCCGCGCGGAAGTTCTTCCTGGCCTCGGCTGAAGACATCATCATCGCCAAGCTTGACGGGTATCGGCCTGGAGGCGAGGTCTCAGAACGGCAGTGGAACGACATCCAGGGAATTCTGAAGGTTCAGTGGGAAAACCTGGATTTCGATTACTTGAAGCACGCGGTCGCGGCCAAAAGCCAGGGCGCCTTGTGGCAACGGGCCCTGGACGAAGCCGCAGCCGGCTAGGACTTCGGAAGTTGAGGTCCTTGAGATTTGAGATTCGAATCGCGCATTTTCAATCTGGTCTCATGCTAAAAAGCCTCGACGAGCGTCTGCTCATCGAGGCTTTCCGGTTAGCTCTTGGATTGACCGCAAGTTTGACCCTGCGCGAATCACTCAGCTTTCAGGGCCGACCCTTAGGTCTCAGCCACCTCACTGTGTTCTAATCTCATATTCTGTAGACCACCTCCTTTCTCAGTGTTATCGTTAATCCTACAGTCGTAGATTGGAGGCGTCAAGACAATTTTTTTTAACTGAGTTATGCTGAGGCGATGATTAAAGAAGAGGCCCGGGCCCAATTGGCGGAGATGGTCGCGCGCGTCGATCCAGAGGTGGAACTGGATCGCGCCGCACTCTTGATTGCGGCCGAAGAGTATCCGGAGCTCGAGATCAAAAAATATCTCGAGCATCTGGATGCCTTTGCCGAACAGGCCCGCAGCCAGTTGGACCCGGCGGCCACGCCGCTCACGCAGATCGCCGCCCTCCGCGATCTGCTCTTCGGGGAACTGGGATTTCGGGGCAATTCGGAAAATTATTTTGACGCGCGCAACAGTTTTCTCAACGATGTGATCGATCGCCGCATGGGCCTGCCGATCACGCTCTCGGTGATCTTGATCGAAGTCGGGCGGCGAATCGGGTTGAAGCTGCTCGGGGTCGGGATGCCCGGCCATTTCATCGTCAAATATGAAGACGGTGAGACCCAGATCCTGATCGACCCCTTCAACGGCGGGCAATTGATCTCGCCGGAGCGATGCCGGGAGCTGATCGAGCAGATGTACGGTTCCGCGCTGCAGTTCGATCCCTCATTCCTCAAGGCCGTAAGCCGCAAACAGATCTTGATGCGGATGCTGCAGAATCTGAAGGGCGTCTATGCGCGGGCCATGGATCGGCACAAAACGCTCAGCATTATTGAAAGAGCACTCTTGATCAATCCCGAGGCGATAGCGGAAATTCGTGACCGCGGGCTGGTCTACTTTGCGATGGGACGATATGGGCTGGCCCAGAAAGACCTCAAGGAGTATCTGCGTCAGGCACCGGAATCTGAGGATGCAAAGGAGATAAAAGAGAAGCTGACACAAGTGCAACAACTACAAGCCCAGCTCAACTGAGAAGAGGACTAAGGGCGAGAGACCGCGCCCTTCCACCAGTCCGTGCGCCATCCCCTATTTTGCAGCCAACCCGTTGATGTGCAGGGTGAGCCGGGCTTTGTGGCGCGCCGCTGTGTTACGGTGTAAGACCCCTTTTTGAACGGCTTTGTCGATCACGGAGATAGCCTTCGGCAACAGAACCCGGGCTTCCTGCGCGTTACCGGCGGCGATCAAGGCCCGCAGTTTTTTGATCTGGGTTCGAAGTTGGGTTCGGCTCGAAGTGTTGATGGAATTGCGCCGCGCATTTTGACGATCGCGCTTCTCTGCTGACTTATGATTCGGCATAGGTCTAAGTTTCTCCTGATAATGTTCTGAGCGCTGCTATCCCGACTCCGACTGGAATCAGCCAATACCTCTGTAGATCTTGGTAGATAGGAGCAATAGCAATCTTGCAAAGTGCAAAAGTATATGGAGCCTGGTGATAATCTGTCAAGGGTTCTTGTCTGATCAACGCCGGTTAATTAAGATGTTTGGTTGCAGCGAAGATCCTCTCGCTCGGGAAACTGCGTATTCAATGACGCGCGTGGGAAAGCAGTTGGTCTTCGTTGGGTGGCGTCGATGGCGCGAGAGTCATCGTCGAACCCGCTCTCCATACAAACTATCTCGACCCTCCTACCCCATATTCTGGTCAAAGGACGGGGACTGAAACATCGATTGTATCGTCTAGCGTAAATGGAATTGAGGCAACAGCCGGAAGGCGGTTGGTTCGAAATCTGCGAAGGACGGGACGAATCGGCAGGTTTGGCAGGTTTGGTTGTGCGGTATCTGATGTAGTTAAAATTAAGTATTCAGGACTTGTGCCATAGTGATATTTCAGAGTTTTGAGACCGACGAGAATTTTGAGCGGCTGGTGGCCGAGATAAAGGCGGGGAAGCGCCTGGTGCGGATCGCAGGATTGATCAATGGGGCCAAGGCTTTGACCCTCGCCGCGCTGCAACGAGCGACTAAACGCCGGCTGGCTGTCATCAGTATAAACGGGCGGGACCTGGAAGAGCTGGAACGTGACCTGCGGTTCTTCTACTGCACGCTCAACCGGCGGGCCGAATGTGAAAATGAGATCTTCACCCTTCCGGCCTCCGAGAGCGATCCGTACAGCGGAACCTCGCCGCATGCCGAAATCCTCGAACGCCGCGCCCTGGGGCTCTGGCGCTTGAGCGCGAAGATCGGCGACATCGTCTTGTTGACGGCTCGATCATTGATGCGGCGCTTCGTCACGCTCGAGGATCTCAAGCAGGCGGTCGTCACGCTGCGGGTCGGTGAAGAGTTGCCGCTCGAATACTTGATCGAGCACCTGGCGGCGGTCGGGTATGTGCGGGCGGACCCGGTCGGCAGCATCGGCGAGTTCTCGTCGCGCGGCGGCATTCTCGATTTCTATTCGACCAATGGACAGACCGGCGATGACCGGGCCACCCGGCCGGTCCGGGTGGAATTTTTCGGCGACCAGATCGAATCGATCCGCGAATTCGATCCCGACACGCAACGTTCGATCCGGGAGATCGATGAGACGCTGATCGCTCCGATGCGTGATGAGCGGGCCGGAGCCAACGATTTCCGCAACTGGGGCCGGCAGGCGCGTGAACACTGGAAGGACGAACGTTACGACCGCGCGCTGCGCGACCGGCTGGTCTTTGCGGATGAAGGCGAGGCCTTTCAGGGCTGGGAATATTTGATGCCGCTGATCCAGCCGTTGACCGCCTCGGTCTTCGACTACCTGGACGACATGGTGCTGGTCGTCGAGGAGCCGGCCGAGATCGAAAAGAATATCCGCTCGGCGCTGGACGAGATGCAGCGCAGTTACGACCGCGTCGAGTCCGTGGATGAGCTGGCGCTTCCGCCCGAAAAGCTCTTTCTCACGCCCGACGAGTTGCGGGCCAGGCTGGACCGCCGCGCCAAAGTCGAGTTGCGGCTGCTCGGAAGTTCCGCGCTGACCATCGAAGAGGAGTTGAGCACGGAAGAGATTCATGCCGGCGGAAAGCCCGAGACCGGCGATGGCGCACAGCTCGAGGCGTTTCTCACCCGCAACCCGTCGGCGCCGCTCTTCCTCTTTCCGCCCGAACCGGGGGCGATCGAGATCGAAATCTCATCGCGCGCGGTGCGCCGTTGGCATGGCCGTTTCGCGGATCTGGCGGTCGAGGTCAAACGCCAGGTCGGGCAGGGGTACCACGTCATCTTCGTGGTGCCGAGCAGCGGCGTGGCGGAGCGCATCGGCAAGGTCCTCGGCGAATACGAAGTCAGCGGGGTCTCGATCGCGGACCCGCTGTCGGGCCCGGATCGGACGAAAGCGGCGGGAGCCGATTCGCCGCCCTCGCCCATGACGCTGGTGATCGGCGACCTCTCCGTCGGTTTTGCGCTCCCGCAGACCGGCCTCTCCATCTACACCGAGGCGGATCTCTTCGACGAGGCGGTCCACAACGAACGCCCGACCAAAGCCAAACGCTCACAGGCCGCGGCCTTCCTCTCCGATTTCCGGGATCTGAAGATCGGCGATTACGTGGTCCACATCGATCACGGAATCGGCCAGTTCCAGGGGCTCGTCCAGCTCAACACGAGCGGCCCGGAGACTTCGGCCGAAATCTATGCGCGGTTGACCGGCGCCGAGATCAAGAACGATAACCAGGGCCGCCGTGAATTCATGTTGCTGACCTACGCGGACGGCGCGAAGCTCTACGTGCCGGTGGAACGGCTCGACCTGGTGCAGAAGTATTCGAGCGCGGAAGCCAATTCGCCGGTCCTCGATCGCCTGGGCGGAATTGCCTGGCAGAAGACCAAGGCCCGGGCCAAACGCGCGATGCGCGACATGGCCGAGGAGCTGCTCAAACTCTACGCCGAACGCAAACTGGTCAAGGGCTATGGATTCAGCGGCGATACTCCCTGGCAACAGGAGTTTGAAGACGCTTTTCCTTACGAGCTGACTCCCGACCAGGCGACCGCGATCAACGATACGAAACACGACATGGAACAGTCCGAGCCGATGGACCGCCTGCTCTGCGGCGACGTCGGATACGGCAAGACCGAGATCGCCATGCGCGCCGGGTTCAAAGCCGTCATGGATGGCAAACAGGTCGCGGTGCTCGCCCCGACGACGGTCCTCGCCTATCAACATTACCAGACTTTCCGCTCTCGTTTTGCCGCGTTCCCGGCTCGCATCGAACTGCTCTCGCGCTTCCGTTCGCCGAAGGAGCAACGCGAAGTGATCGGAGCGGTCGAATCCGGCGCGGTCGATGTTCTGATCGGGACCCATCGCATTCTTTCGCGGGACCTGAGCTTCAAAGACCTCGGACTATTGATCGTCGACGAAGAGCAGCGGTTCGGAGTCGCGCACAAGGAACGGCTCAAACAGATGAAGAAACGCGTGGATGTCCTGACCATGAGCGCCACGCCCATCCCGCGGACTCTCAATATGTCGTTGCTCGGTCTGCGCGATATGTCGCTGATCGAGACCCCGCCGCGCGACCGGCTGGCGATCCAGACCAACGTCGTCCCCTTCTCCGACAACATCATCCGGAGCGCCATCGAGCAGGAGCTGCAGCGCCAGGGCCAGATCTTCTTCGTCCACAACCGGGTCGAATCGATCACCACGGTGGCCGAACTGATCCAACGCATCGTCCCGGAGGCCCGACTGGTCGTCGCGCACGGCCAGATGGGTGAAAAGGAGATGGAGCAGGCCGTGCTCGACTTCGTCGATTATAAATACGACGTGCTGGTCGCCACGACCATCATCGAGAACGGAATCGATATCCCCCGCGCCAATACGATCATCATCAATCGCGCCGACACCTACGGGTTGGCGCAACTCTACCAGTTGCGCGGGCGAGTGGGACGTTCCAACCGGCGGGCCTATGCCTACCTGCTGATTCCCTCGGAACAGGAGCTCTCGCCGATCGCGCGTAGACGACTGGCGGCCATCCGCGAATTCTCCGACCTGGGCGCCGGGTTCCGCATTGCGGCGCTGGATCTGGAGTTGCGCGGCGCCGGTAACCTGCTGGGCGGGCAACAATCGGGACACATCGATGCCATCGGCTTCGACCTCTACACCCAGATGCTCGAACGAACCGTCCAGGAGTTGCGGGGCGAAGAGATCGAGGAGGAGATCAACACCCAGATGAACCTGGGCGTCGATACCCGGATCCCGGACGACTACGTCTCCGACATGAGCCAGCGGTTGCGGACCTACAAACGGATCGCCTCGACCCGGACCGACGAGGAGCTGCGGCGCATCCGCGACGAGGTCTCGGACCGTTACGGCCGCTTGCCGGAGGCCGTGGAGAACCTCTTCGAGTACGCCCGCACCCGCCGCGAAGCGGCCCGCGTGGGAATCGTCTCGATCGACCGGATCGGCCCCAGCTTCTCGATCAAACTCGCGGAGAAGGCCAAGATCGAACCGGAATGCCTGATCAAATTCCTGGAGCGGAACCGGGCTGCCAGCTTCACCCCGACCGGGATCTTAAAAGTCAAAATCGATTCGCCGACGGGGGAGCCCCAGGCTCAGCTCATCTTCGCCACTCTCAACGAGATCTTGAGCAGTCTGCAAAAGAAGTGAAATTTCTCATCCCCGCCGGATAAAATTGGGTTAGAATGCCCAGTTGACAAAATACTTGCAGATCGACCACTGCTCCGGGCCCAAGATTTTCATGATAAATTCAATATAATCTTTGCTTTGAGAGGGCGCTCCTCGTCTTGCGAGCATCAGTCAACACATCGTACAATCTAGGATCATCTGGGACGGTTCTAGAAATTCTCATCTTGTGCCTGCAGGTGGTTGCAGTTATGCGAATCAAGAGAAACACTCTCACCGTGATAGTCATATGCGGAATGATTACGGGTTGCCGGTCAGCCCAATCGAACCGTCTGGGAATGGCCGAGGACAACTCCCCGGTCATCGTGGAGATCAACGAATCTCCGGAACGTCAATCCGCCTTCGAGCGCTTCATCAAAGCGCGTCTCTCCGATTTCGCCAATCAGACCAATCAAAGTCAGGCCGACAACGACCAATCGCGGAGCCGATTGCTGGACGAGTTCATTCAACGGCAATTGATTGTGAGCGAAGCGCTTAAAAAAAATATCCAGCCGACCGATGAAGAGATTCGGCGGGCGCTCGAGGCTCAGCACAAACAGACCAGCGCCGGCACCACCGGCACCGATTCGGACAATCCCAACCAGAACTCGGTCTCCCTGGAAGGCACCGAGCGAAGAATCGAGATCGTCAACGATCTGCTCATGCTCAAGTTCTACGAGACGGTCGTGCTGAAGGACGTCAAGATTCTGCCGCAAGAGGTTGACGAGTACTACAACACCAATCGAGACCAGTATCAGGGCAAAAATATTTTCTATGTCCGCGAAATCCGGGTTCACGAAGAGCCCGAAGCGGAGAAACTCCATCGTCAGGCTCTGGCCAAACCCGCGGACTTTGCGGTGCTGGCCAAGGAGCATTCGGAAGCGCCGACGGCGGCCAGAGGTGGCCTCATCGATTACGAGCCGCAACAACTTCCCAAGCCGCTGGAGCAGGCGATTACACCACTGAAAGTCGGTTCGATCAGCAAAGTGGTCAAATCCAGTTATGGGTTTCATATCTTCAAACTCGAACAGCGAGCGGAACCGTTGCCCTTAGAGAAGGTCCGCAAAGAGATCGAAGACAAATTGCTGAGTCAGAAGAACCAGTCTTTGATCGACGATTTTAACAAACGCACGTTGGCTGGCGCCAAAGTGGTCATCCACCACGACCGGATTGGATTCAACTATATCGCCAAATCCTAGCCGTCCGGATAATCACGCAAGGTGGCAGTGGGCGGGCGTTCTAATCCACGAGGTCACCAGAAGAGCGGTAAAATAGAGTAAGATCCTGAATTTATGGTTTTCGCACCACCTCGCGGAAGTCAAAACAAGGAGAAGTTTATGAGATTGATAAAGTCCGTTTTTTTGCTGGGAATCGCGCTGACCTGGGCCAACGTGGCATATGCTCAGGAAGGCGAGGCGAAATTGGTCGATGAAGTGATCGCCCGGATCAACAGTGGGGTGATCATGCGTTCCGCCTACGAGAACGCTCAACGTGACGTTCTCGAAGAGCTCAAGAAGCAAGGGCTTCAAGGAGACGATCTCGAAAAGAAATTTAAAGAATGGCAGCCGCGCATTCTCGATGAGTTGATCAATACGCAGTTGCTCGCTCAAAGAGCCAAAGAGCTGAGCATCAACGTCGAGCCGCAGGTCAACCAGCAACTGCTCCGGATGATGAAGGAGAACAACTGCGAATCGCTCGAATGCCTGGGCCAGCGAATCCGTGAGGCCGGTTTTGATATCGAAGAGGTCAAGCGGGTGATGACCGAAAACTTCTCTAAAGACGCGGTCCTCTATCGCGAGGTCTACGGTCGCGTCTTCCAGACCTTGACCGAAAAAGAGAAGCGTGAAACCTACGAGAAGAACAAACAGACCTACACCGACCCGGCCGAGGTCACGTTGAGCCGAATCTTCATCACGTTCGGCAAGGATCCCGATCAGGCGCTGGCGCAAGCCAAGGATATCGCGACCCAGGCCCGGGGCGGAGTCGAGTTCGCAGCCCTGGCCAAGCGCTATTCCGAAGAGCCGATCGGCAAGGATGGCGGAAGCACCGGACCGGCCAACAAAATCTCCGACCTCACGCCTGAAGTCAAAGCCGCGGTCGAAAACGCCGCCGCCGGAACCGTGAGTGATCCGATCAAGCTCGAAAAAGGTTACTACATCTTCCGCGTCGATCAGCGGAAAGAAGCCAAAACCCTCCCCTTCGAAGACGATAAGGTCCAAGATCACGTCGCCCGGACCCTGGTCGGCCAATACGGCGAGAAGCAGATCGAAGCCTATCTGGCCAAGCTGCGCGACGAAGCCTTCATCGAAATCGACACCCGCTATCAGTTTGAGAGCGCCAAGGTGAAGTCGGCGCAGATCAAACACGTTCCTTACACCGAAGAAAAAGAGAAGAAGAAGAAAGAAAAAGAGAAGAAAGAAGAGAAGAAGGCACAAGAGATGCCTAAAACTGCTTCAACCGATAAACCTTAGTCACTTTTTCATCGCCAAGGTTGGACAATATAGGGGCGATTCCAGGTCGCCCCTATATTGTGTTCACCAGACTTGCGTGATGAGGAGTCTGTATGGAAAAAATCTTCATCAGCGAGCTTGTACCCAATCAAACCATCAGCACGACCTTCCTCGTTAAATCCAAAGAATTGAGAGGGAAGAAGACAGGCGGGCAATTCGCCCTGATCAGCATGGCCGATAAGACGGGCGATATCGTCGGCCAATGGTGGGATAATTTCGAAGATTCGATCGACACCTTCGACCGGGACGATATCGTTTTCGTCCGCGGGTTGGTCAATTATTATCGCAATCATCTGCAGATCTCGATCCACCGCATGAGGCCCTGTCAGGAGCACGAGATCAATCTCTCCCACTATTTCCCGACGACCAAATACGACGTCGATCTGATGTTCGCTGAACTGATGAAGATCGTCCAGGAGTTTAAGAATCCTTTTCTGCGGCAACTGCTCGAACACATCTTCGCCGACGAGGAGACGACCCGGAAATTCAAGAAAGCGCCGGCGGCCAAGACCATGCACCACCCGTACCTGGGCGGCCTGCTCGAACACACCCTGTCGCTGGTCAGGCTCTGCCGCAAGGTCGGCGAGCACTACGGGGGAATCGATGTCGATCTCCTGCAGACCGGCGCGGTCCTGCACGATTTCGGCAAGATCGACGAACTCTGCTACGAACGCGGTTTCGGCTATACGAACAACGGACAGATGATCGGCCACCTGGTCATGGAGACCATGATGGTCGCCGATCATATCAAAGAGATCCCGGACTTTCCCGATGAACTGCGCCGGCACCTGCTGCACATGTTGCTCGCCCATCACGGTAAACTGGAGTTCGGTTCCCCCAAACTGCCGTCGACTCCCGAAGCGCTCATGCTCGCGTATCTGGACGATCTCGATTCGAAGGTCGAAGCCATGCAGCGCCTGATCGGAGAACCGCACACCGTCGGGGACTGGAGCCGAATCTCGCCCATGTTCGAACGGCCGATCTATCGCCGCCGGACGCTCGAATCGACGGCCACGGAAAATCCGAACGAAACGGCCCAAGCTCAACCGCTGGGAGTCGCCGCCAACTCCGCTCAACCTGACCGGAACAATGCGCAAGCACGCAAATCCAGCGTCCATCCGGACAGCTTCAATACACCATTCGAGCAATTGGCCGACATCTTTAAGAAAGTCTAGAGAACTCTAGGGACGTCTGAAAAAATCAAAACCCCATTCCTGAATCTCGAGCCAGGGATGGGGTTTACAGTTTTAGATAAGTCGGATTACTATCCGTCTAGACTTCTCTAGACTTTTTATATAGCGTTACTTGACGCGAGCAAAAACTTGAAGTGAAAGTTAGGAGGCGGAAATCACCTTATGATTTCAGGGATTTTGTTGGCCGCAGGAGAGTCGAAGCGGATGCAGGGGAAATTCAAGCCGCTCCTCAAATGGGGTAAACGCACGGTCATCGGCGAATGCGTCCATCAAATGCGCAATTCGCAGTTAGCTGACATCATTGTCGTACTCGGCCATCGCGAGGCTGAAATCCGGCCGCGACTGGCGGGAACCGGCGTTCAATACGCCATCAATAAAGATTATGCGAAGGGGATGTTGACGTCCGTCAAAATGGGGTTGGCGATGATCAGCCCGAACGCGGACGGCTTTCTGATCGGCCTGGTCGACCAGCCCATGATCACGGCGGCGCTGATCGATCAGTTGATCGAGGCCTATGCCAGCCATGACCAGCGGATCGTCATGCCGATCCATCAGGGGCGGCGCGGCCATCCCGTGATCATCAGCACCGACTTCATCGATGACATCATGCAGCTCGACGACGAGGTCGAGGGAGGGTTGCGCGAATTCATGAATGCGAATCGAGGCGAGATCCGCGAAGTACCGGTCGAGACCCCGGCCGTCATCGAAGACATCGACCTGCCGGAGGATTACGAGCGATTGAGCAAGGGGATCGAGCCGCTCTACGAATATCACAAATGGCACCCCTAAATTTGGCAGATTCTACTTAGCTCTGATATGGCATACGCAGACCTACGCGAATTCATCAAAGTTCTAGAAAAAAACCGTGAGCTCAAACGCATCTCGGTCCCGGTCTCGAGCGATCAAGAGATCACCGAGATCACCGACCGGGCCTCCAAGTCGAAGACGCAGAACAAGGCGCTGCTCTTCGAGAACGTGGACGGCCAGGGAATTCCGGTCCTGATCAATGCCCTGGGCAGCAAGCGGCGGATGGAGTTGGCCCTGGAGGTCGACGACGTCGAGGACGTGGCCGGACGATTGACCGAATGGCTGGATTTTAAATCTCCGCAAGGGTTGATCGAGAAGGTCCGGATGCTGCCTAAACTGGCGGAGCTCGGCAAATATTTCCCGCGCGAAGTCAAATCCGGGCCCTGCCAGGACGTGGTCAAACGCGAAGGTGAGTTCTCGCTCCTAGATCTTCCGATTCTCAAATGCTGGGAAGCCGATGGCGGTCGCTACATCACCTTTCCCATGGTCTTCACGAAAAACCCGCGCACCGGCAAACGCAATTGCGGAATGTATCGCCTGCAGGTCTTCGACGAGCAGACGACGGGCATGCACTGGCAGATTCATAAACACGGCGCGGCCCATCATCGGGACCAGGAGCGGCGAGGGGTCGAACGGATGGAGGTGGCCGTCGCCATCGGGGCGGACCCGATCACGAACTTCGCGGCGGCGCTGCCGCTCCCGGAT
>DATEFT010000087.1:0-6774 GCA_035280505.1 Blastocatellia bacterium
ATGATCACATTCTTCCGGGCTTTATTGTGCTTGAACGGTTCTGTTACGTCGCTCATATTGCCTCCCTGTTAAATCGTTCCCCTGCTTATCGCGTCTGAGCGTTATGCGATTGACGGTTGAAAAAAGGCGGGGCCTGCGAAACATTCTCCCTGGTCATCTCCGCAGGGGCCTTCTCCGGGAGCTCCTCGCGCTCCCCCCTGCTCTCAATCGACTCGTTGGCCCAGATCTTGAGGCCGGCCTCGCTGAGCGGCTGGAGGTCCGGATCGTGCTGACCCGGGCTGATCGTCGTCGAAAGCTCGTCCAGACCCGGCAGATGATTCCTCATCACCCTCATCCACTCGCTCATGCCGCCCGGGGAGATCTGGCTCCGATCACGCCCCGGCCTCTTGACGTCGCCTGGCTCCCGATCGGCCCACCGGTCCAGAACCGACTCCAGTTGCATCCGATCGAGCCCCTTGAAAATCCGGTGAATCGTCGCCTGACTGGGTCCGCGCTTCCGCTTGATGCCCAGAAATTTCAGCCATCGATGACCATGGGTCTCGCTCCATTCCGCAATCGCCTGCTCCGACTCGGCCCCATGCATCATCGCCAGACTGGCCAGCGCCAGGATCGACTGCAACTTGTACCTTCGGCCCTGTGCATTTCTGAAATCCTTCACTTCCGAGAACGCTTCCTGAAGAGACAAAAATCGATTTGACATGGATCCTCCTTTACCGAGCGCCATCGCTCGCAACCTTGATCTGAACCAGAGTTGGCTCTCTTTCGACTATTCAAAACCGGCTTCATGGCCCGGTGAGGGCACGCCGGATCGGGAACACACATGGGGAGAGATCGCGGGGCAATCAGGGGGTCTGTACCTTGAACCAGGGAATCGATAGGGGGTCTCTACCGATGGAACCAATGCAGCTTATGTAGAATAACGGTTGGGGGTCACGCTCTCGGTTCAATACCATCAGCTCTCATGTATCCAGGGGCACACCGGTCCGACCGATCGGCGAGCCGGCTCGATGTCGTTGATCGCAGTTCCTGCGACCGACGGCATCTCTCAAGCACCCGATCCGAAGAATCGGCAGGCAATTTCTTCCGAACAGATCTCTTTTATAAATATATATTCGTGCTTCTCTCGCTCTGCTGCGGGGAAGGGCGCTGGTCTCACCCATCTCGGCGCGGGCAGCCAAGATGGGTGGACGCCCATGGCTGAGTCTAGTGTATGTGGTGCAGGCGAGATTCCTTCAACTCTCTGGCAACTCTCGGGTCTGTCAATTAACGAGCGCTCAGTGAGTCTAGGAAAGTCTAGACAGGCAGAGGGGAAATCTCAGAAAGTCTCCGTTGAAATCTTTATTCAGTCAGGCATGAACTTCTCTAGATTTCACCGACTCTTCTAGACTTTCCTAAACTCACTGGTCAGATTTGTATTCGTCTGTATTCTTTTGTCTTCTGCTGTGTTCTTTTGTGTTCTTTCCGGCTACCCTATTACTTGTTGTCGAGCCCGAACTCAATCTCTCTATTTCCAGGCCCCTCTTTCGAGACCTCTTCCATTCAACTCTTCAACTCTTCAATTCTTTTCTTCAACTCTTCAACTCTTCTCTTCAACTCTTCTCTTCAACTTATTCAGTCAACTATTGCAAACGTCGCACGAGAGGAATTCTTCCAGTGCCGCTCAATTATTTTTTCGCGGGCTTCGCGATTTAAAGGCTCCGGCATCCCACGAGAAACCCCTCATGCCAAGTATGCAACAGCACGGCCATTTAAAAAGGCTGTACGCCTCTCTATCCGCCGAGCGGGATCGCCGCCCGGGCCAAAAAGAGCGTCAGCCTCTCCCTCAGGGTGGCCGCCGTCTCCTGCCGATTATCTATTTATCTATTATCTATCTATCTATCTATCGCTATCTATCGGTATCGCCGAATCAGTCCGACCACCAATCCCTGAACCTTCACCCGTTGAAGCGGCTTGATGATGATCGGTTGATAGTTCTCGTTCGCCGGTTGCAGACGGATCTGATTGCGTTCGTTGTAGAACTTTTTGACCGTCGCTTCGTGTTCATCGATCAGGGCCACGACCGTCTGACCGTTACGCGCCGTCTGCGCCGGTTCGATGATGATCAGATCGCCATCCGCAATCTGTTCATCTCTCATTGAATCTCCGCGGACTCTCAGGGCAAAGCGGTCGGGGGCATAGATGTCCGGGGAGACCGAGATCGTCTCTCTCGTCAGGATCGCCTCGATCGGCAAGCCGGCCGCGACCACCCCCAATAACGGAATCTCATATTCGCCCGCCGGAACCGATGATTGGAGAATCTCGATTCCTCGCTGAACATGCTTCTGACGCCGGATCAATCCTCTCCGCTCCAACACCGCCAACTGCTCGTGCACCGTCGCGGGAGAGTTCAGTTGAAAATGTTTCTGAATCTCCGCGATCGTGGGAGCATAGCCATGCTTCTGTTGAAAACGGGTCAGAAAATCGTGCACTTCAAGTTGTCTCGGTGTCAGGCTCATCTTCCGCCACTCTCCTCTTTACAACTGCAACTCTCTTCTCGTTTACAACCCTCTTCTCGACTGCGGTCTTCACGGCTAAATGCTTCCATCCCAGATTCTTCCATCCCAGATTCTTCACTTTCACGGCTCTCACCTTGATGCCCCTATTTAATGAGTCTATTCAGCATAATTATGCTCCATCCTGATCCTGCCGGCCTCTCACCGGCTCTCTCTGGGAAGCCTCTTGAAGCAGACTCGCCAGCACTCCTTCCGACGCTCCTGGGCGCATCGCCACTGGTGCGGGCACCGGCATCGCTGTTTGAATCCCGAGCGTTCCCAGTTCTCCCACCGCTCCCATCTCTCTGGCCGGTCTGCGCTGGCTGTGCTCCACTGGATACCTCGCCGACGGCCGCTGTTTTCGGTCTTCATCTTCGGTCTCCCTCTCTACCGACCGAAAAGATACCGAAAATCGAATTGAAAGGCAAGAGGAAATTGATTAAAAAAATCGATCCGGATCCCAATCCGGAACCCGACCAAGAGCTTGAAGAGCATGACCGCGAGCGGAAGGAGCTTCCGAAAAGATCCGCCCCCGAGAGGGAAGCCTCGGGACTCTTCCATCCCCGCCGGTCTCCGATCGACTCTCGACAGCTACTTATGAAAATTCCAACCGTCTTCTCTGAATTAGGAATAAAAAATGCGCAATTGCGGTTAAATAAAAGTGTGCTTGCGCAGCCAATATTGCTACCATATGATTACGATTTGTAGTCGAGTCATGCCCTATTGATATAACTATAAGCTAGGTCACTATATTGAGGTGGACAGGTCATTTATGCTGTGCGCGACCTGCAATCTACATTATCCTGATCATCTGAATTTCTGCCGACGTTGCGGACAGCCGCTGGTTCGTTCGGCCGCCGATGGAATGTTGGAATCCCACTGCTGTACCCGTTGTGGTTCCCGCGTGGTGCGGGGAGAAAATTTCTGTCAGCAGTGTGGCCATCGCCTCAATGTCCTGGCGCAGGAGACGGTCATCGGGGCTTGTTACCATTGCGGAATCTCGTGGCGCGGCGGATGGCTCTTCTGCCGAAATTGTGGATTGGATCAGGATCGGGCGTTGATGCCTCCGGTCTCGGCGCCGGCTCCACCTCGCTCCCAGGTGGCCACTCTGATCGAGGCGCCACCCAAGATTGACAAGAGTCCCTGTCCGAAATGCGGAGTGGAAGCGAAACCCTATTCGCGTTTCTGTGAATCGTGCGGGTTCGGCCTGGATGCCCCGGACACGGGTAAGCTCAAGACCCCGCCGGCTACCGGTTCGCTGCGGACTCAATCGGAGCGGCCATCGACGCTGATGCGAACCTCGCAGCTCGAGGCTTCGTCGCAGCCGACGTTGATCGATCAACCTCCTTATAAGTCGCTGCCCCCGGATCATCTCTTCATCGGCCGCGACAAATCGGCCCTGTCCAGGGATTCGAAGGGCAAGCCCGACGCGCTGCGACCGACCTTTCAGCGCCCCACCAATAGTGAAGTCGAGACTACCCCCTTGAGCCCCGCCCAGGCCGCGGCTGAGCTCCTCCACGTCGGCGATCCGGCGCATGTGGTGCGTCTGGAAGGAGTCGTCCCGCCGCCGCCTATCAAGAGCCCGGAACCGCTCCCCAAGCTGCCCCATCGGTTGCCGGGGATCAAACAGCGACAGACGCGCGCCGCCTATCAGGCGCTGGCGCTGATCGGAGCGGCGCTGGTGGTGACGATCATCCTCACCGCCTGGTATCTGTGGCGGTTGAAGGTCCCACGAGTCGAATCCGTCGCCAAACAGCAGGTGACGACCGAGTCGATCAGCACAGCCGTCATGTCCTCGCCCACGCCCGCCCCGTCGGTCACGTCGCCTCCCGAAGGAATGGTCTACGTTCCGGGCGGCACCTTCCTGATCGGGCGCGGCGACGGAGATAAGTTCGAATCGCCATCGAGCACCGTGCCGATTCAGCCGTTCTTCATCGATCGGACTGAAGTCACCAACGAAGAGTACCAGCAATTCGTGAAAGCGACCGGTCATCCGGCTCCGCCCAATTGGAGCAAAGGAAGATTTCCCGAGGGCCGGGCCAAGTTTCCCGTAGTCAATGTCTCCTGGAGCGATGCGGTAGCCTATGCCGATTGGGCCCAGAAGAGGTTGCCGACCGAGGCCGAATGGGAGTATGCGGCCCGCGGCGCCGATGGGCGGACCTATCCCTGGGGCAACGTCTGGAATCCGGATTACGCCAACGCCGATCGGGGTCCCAAGGGACAGATCGTGCCGGTCGGCGCGTACAGTTCCGGAGCCAGCCCCTTCGACCTTTTGGATATGTGCGGGAACGTCTGGGAGTGGACTTCGAGCGAGCTGGTCAGCTATGTCGATAAGAACAAGAAATTGGTCCCCAGCAAATTGAAGGTCAAAGTGATCAGGGGGGGCGCGTACGACGCGCCGCGCGGTTACGCGACGACCACCTATCGCGGTTACCTTCCACAGAACAAGGTCGGAGGCTACGACAAGACCGGCTTCCGCTGTGTTCGCAGTGTGAATTAACGAGTCGGGGCGGATGTCTCGCCGTGATCACCGGAGACCACTGAGAGTCAGAACGAGCATGACCCACAAGCTTAGATTTCGTTCCTCTTTAACAATGCTCATGGCGTTGTCTCTCTGCTCGATTCCAGCGGCGCAAAATCCTACTGGTCGCGAGATCACCAAGACCTCCAATACGAAGGTCATCACTCCGAAACCGGCCGGCCCGAAGAACGCCGGTCCGAAGAACGTCAAGAAGACCACCGAGAGAACTCCCCGGCCCAAATTCACGCCCGTCATCCGGAAACGCGAAGAGAAGAGTCCGACCAGTCCGCAGTTGACCGTGGTCGCGCCGCCCGGAGCGCTGATTGAGATCGATGGCCGGGCCGCCGGTTTCGTCGGCGTCGACGGCACCCTGTTGCTGAACAACATTCGGCCCGGCGAACATGCGATCAACTTCCTCGCCGAAGGCTATGAACTGTGGCAGGGAAAGTTCGTGATGGAGATCTCGTCCACCAGATTCGAGGTCCCCGCCAAGAAGAAGCCCGGGGCCGCCCGGCTGGCCGTGACGGCCAATGAGGCGAATGTCGAGATCTTCATCGACGACAAACCGGGAGGGGTCAGCCAGGCCGGGCAGACCATCTTTGTCGACGGTTTAATGCCGGGCAACCATCAATTGCGCGCCACCAAAGACGGATTTCAGGAATTGAGCCTGACCCTGACGGTGACCCCGGACGAGACCCAGCCGGTCAGCCTGGTCCTCAAACCGGCCCTCAATCCGGTCGCGCTCCGCGTCCCGGAGGGCTCGTTCAAGCGTGGTAATGAACTCGGTTCGCGCGAACAACGGCCGTCGCAGCGAGTCTTCGTCTCCGAGTTCGAGATTGCGAGCATCGAGATCACCAACCGGCTCTATAAGTACTTCGTCGATGCCACCGGCCATCCGGCGCCCATCGGCGACGGTTCGGTCTGGAAGGGTAATCAATACGCCGCGGGCAAAGATGATCTCCCGGTAGTCGATGTCACCTGGGGTGATGCCGTCACCTTCTGCAAATGGCTTTCAGAACAGACCGGAATGCGCTATCGTTTGCCGACGGAGGCCGAGTGGGAAAAAGCGGCCACCATGGTCGGCGATCAATACATATCTTTCGGCAACATCTGGGAATGGTGCCAGGATTGGTATGATCCCCTCGCCTATCGGAGTCGCGAGTTGAATAACCCGAAAGGGCCCGCCCGTGGAAAACTGGTCAAAGCCCCGGGCCGAGTAGGAGAAGCGCGCGTCATCCGGGGAGGCAATTTTGGACCTGAAGCAACTGTAATTCGCGCTGCTGAACGTAACCATTTCTTCCCCGAGCTGTCGCGTTCCGATATCGGGTTTCGCGTGGTCCGCGAAATCACTCAATAGACCGTTTACGATCCGTAAAGAGAAAAAAATGAAATCTATCCTTTTAAGCTTCTTCTCCGCCCTGTTAGTCATCGCGGTCTTGACCATCGTACCGGCCTCCGCTCAACAACGGCCCTTGATCACGGAAGATGTGGAGGTCGTCAAGCCGGGAGCGGCCCGTCTCGAGTTTGGATTCGACTTGCTCCAGGATAAAGATTTTCCGCTCTCGGGCCTGAACGGCGATCTGACGCGACTCGGGGTGATCGCCATGAGGTTCGGACTGGCCTCGAACGTCGAGGTCGAAGCCGGTGGGGTCCTGCAAAACTACTTGAGCATCAACCGGCAATACCAGGCGAGCAGCATCCCCCTTCAGCTCTCCCTCGCGA
>DATEFT010000088.1:0-5439 GCA_035280505.1 Blastocatellia bacterium
CTGGATCATTGATGATCGGCGGAATATAGTTCCGGCTCAAGATCTGCTGAATGCGCCGGCCGTACTCCGAACCTCCCGGCAAGCCGTTGGCTCCCAGGTTGGCCCCGGCTCCGACTCCGACTCCGCTGGTCATGGCCGGAACGGGATTCCCGAAGGTGCGGCCGACATCGACGCTGGTATTGGCGGAACCGCCGCGCAGCGGCTGTTTGGAGTACAGTTGCTCATTCTGGGTGGCGACCGGACGATCGGTGGTCGTGACCTTCTCTTTCGGCCTCTTCTTGGTCTCGCTCGGCAGCACTTCGGCGTCGTCCGGCGGTTTGACCTCCGCCTTCTCGATCACCTCGTTGTTGGCCTCGTCGGGTTTCTCGCCGAGATAAGAGACGGCCCGCGGCTGGGTGAATCCCAGTTGACCGCCCTCGACCGTTCCGACCTCGATCACGCCGTCGCCGCTGCCCTCCCCCTCGCCGGCGGCGACGATCTGGGTGCTGAAGGGCTGTCGAAAGAACAGCACGAAGGCCCCCGCCACGGCGAGGTGCAGGACCACGGATAAGATTGTTCCAAAACGCTGATTCACTTCTCCGTCACTTCTTGCCCAGGGTCGGATCGGTCACCAAACTGACATTCGCCTGGGCGCGTTTGGCCTGATCGAGCACATAGGCGATCACTCGATACGGGGTCTCGCCGTCGCCGCGAAGATAGACCCGCCGGTCCTTCAATTTTCCCAGACGGTCGTTGAGGGTCTTCTGCAGATCGTTGACGTTGATCGCCTGGCGCTCGTTCTTACCGCTCAGATAGACCGCTCCATCCTTATCGATGGTGATGATCAGAGCTTCGGGCGTCGCTTCTTTCGATTGGGCTTCACGGGTCTTGGGCAGATTGACCTGAATGCCGGTCTGCAGAATCGGGGCAGTGACCATAAAGATCACCAATAAGACTAACATCACGTCGACCAGCGGGGTGACATTAATTTCGGCCAGCGCGGTCTGTGTTCTTCCATTGCGGTTAGTGAATGCCATAGCCTGATTCTTACTTAAGAGATCCGGGGCCGGATGACAGGGCTGGAAGAGATGCAGGGGAAAATTTCAAATTTAAAATTCGCAATTTAACCGCTCATCCGCTGACCCTTTCGCTACGGGCTCCGGGCGCGTAGCCGGCCGCTTCACGTTCAATAAAATTCAGGAGCTGCAGCGAGAATCGATCCATCTCGGCCGCCAGCACCTTGATCCGATTGAGAAGATAATTATATCCCAGGACCGCCGGAACGGCCGCCGCAATCCCGGCCGCCGTCGCGATCAGGGCCTCCGCGATGCCCGGCGCCACCGCCTGAATCGAGGAGGTCGTCGATTGGCTCAACCCCTGGAACGCGAGGATGATTCCGACCACCGTCCCGAAGAGCCCGATGAAGGGGGCCGCGCTGGCCACCGACGCCAACCAGCCGAGACTCTGTTCGAGCTTGGTGGTCTCGCTGATGGTGGCGCTCTGCATGATCCGCTGCACCGCCTCCAGGTTGAGCCGGGGCTGCCGCTGCAGCTCCTCATTGGCCGCCAGAAAGATGGCGCCGAGCGGACTCTCTTTATAGGTCGAGACCTTGCCGTAGAGATCGGCCCACCGCCGGCTCTGGTCGAAGACTTTGACGAACTGGGCGCACTGCTGCTGCGCCTTCCGGGTCGTTCGACCTTTGGCAAAGATGATGGCCCAGGAAGCGATCGAGAAGCCGAACAGGACCAGCAGCACGACCTTGGCTACCGGGCTGGCCCGCCATATCAGCTCGACGAGATTGGTGCTCTGAGGGGCAACCTGTTCCTGCCAGAACCAGAAGGCGGGGTAAAATGCACCGAGTAAATGCGAGACAATCAATTACAACTCCCCGTGAATAGCTCGCCGCCGGGCGAAAAAGCCTGGCGACTTACGGATTAAAATAGATCCAGGTCACTTTTCTTGACGTAAAGCTATGCTATCATGTGGCCGTAATTTGGTTCAATAACCCCCTGATTATAGTCACTCGATCACCGGCTTTAAGTCCACATAAAGGCGTCATCCAGACCTCAAAAATCGATCTTCAAGGTCCGGCCTCACGGGGAGGTCCATGGCCGTCTCAGCGACTGGCCAGTTGAATACGAACCAACGCCCGCTGCAGTTTGAGATCGGCGCGGCGAAAGTCGAGGTCTTCGTCGCCGGAGGCCAGCCGGCGTTCGGCCCGCTCCTTGGCGCGACGCGCCCGTTCGAGGTCGATCTCCTCCGCCTTTTCGGCCACGTCCGAGAGCACCGAGACGCGATCGCTCAGGACCTCGACGAAGCCGCCGCTGATATGCAGTTCTTTGCGCTCCTGACCGAGCCGATAGTTGAGGACCCCGGTCTTCAGTTGCGAGATCAACGGCGCGTGATCCGGCAGGATCCCCAGCTCTCCGTTGAGACCCGGGACCACGACCTCGTCGACGGTCTCGTTCAAGACCCGCCGTTCCGGCGTCAGAATCTCCAGTTTAATTCGTTCTGCCATAGTCCACTCGTGGTTTACAGCTTCTTGGCCGCTTCGATGACCTCATCGATCGAACCTTTGAGGTAGAACGCCTGCTCGGGGATCTCGTCGTGTTTGCCGTCGACGATCTCCCGGAAACTCCGGATGGTCTCCTCGATCGGCACGAACTTGCCCGGGATGCCCGTGAACTGTTCGGCGACGTGGAACGGCTGCGAGAGGAACCGCTGAATCTTGCGCGCCCGCGAGACCGTCAACCGGTCCTCTTCCGACAATTCGTCGATCCCGAGGATCGCGATGATGTCCTGTAGATCCTTGTACCGCTGCAGGATCCGCTTGACGTCCTGGGCGGTCCGGTAATGCTCGTCTCCGACGATGCGCGGGTCGAGAATGCGGGAGTTCGAATCGAGCGGGCTCACCGCGGGATAGATTCCCAGTTCGGCGATCTGGCGCGAAAGCACGGTCACCGCATCGAGGTGGGCGAAGGTCGTGGCCGGGGCCGGATCGGTCAAATCGTCCGCCGGAACGTAGATCGCCTGCACCGAGGTGATCGAGGCCTTCTTGGTCGAGGTGATGCGCTCCTGCAATTCGCCCATCTCCGTGGCCAGGTTGGGTTGATAACCCACCGCGCTGGGCATTCGTCCGAGCAGCGCCGAGACCTCCGAACCGGCCTGCGTGAAGCGGAAGATATTGTCGATGAACAACAACACGTCCTGACCCTGGTCCCGGAAGTATTCGGCCACCGTCAGCCCCGAGAGGGCCACCCGCAACCGCGCGCCGGGCGGTTCGGTCATCTGACCGTAGACCAGCGCCACCTTCGACTTGCCAATATCCTCATCGTTGATGACCTTCGCCTCCCTCATCTCCAGCCACAGGTCGTTGCCTTCGCGGGTCCGCTCACCGACCCCGGCGAAGACCGAGATTCCGCCGAGCGCCTTGGCCACGTTGTTGATCAGCTCCAGAATGGTGACGGTCTTGCCGACGCCCGCGCCGCCGAAGAGGCCGATCTTTCCGCCCTTCAAGAACGGCTGGACCAGGTCGATCACCTTGATGCCGGTGACCAGCATCTCCAACTCGGTCGACTGTTCGTCGAACGCGGGAGCATGCCGGTGAATCGCATAACGCTGAGCCGCCGGCACCGGGCCGCGCTCATCCACCGGCTCGCCGATGACGTTGATGATCCGCCCCAGGGTGCCCCCTCCGACCGGGACCGTGATCGGTCCGCCCGTGTCGATGGCCTTCATCCCCCGCACCATGCCGTCCGTCGGCAACATCGAAACCGTCCGCACTCGCCCTTCACCCAAATGCTGTTGAACTTCACAGACGACGTTGATCGGACTCGGCACGTCGAACCCTTCGCTCGTGATCCGCAGCGCCTGGTAGATCGGCGGCAACTCCGACTCGGCGAACTCCACGTCGACTACCGGTCCAATAATCTGAACGACTTTTCCAGCACTCCCATTCTTGCTGTTGCTATTAGTCGCGGTCATATCCTTTTTTGTTTGCTCCTTGGTCTTGGCGATCGCGCAGAACCCCCTTCAACGTCCGTTTCGAGTTCTTCAGTTTTTCGGGGAACCCCAACCTGAGGTTAAGGATTGCGCTCTGCGCGAGTTCGCACCGGGTTTTTCGTAATGCTATCTAGAATGTGAATAATAGCACGAACTTCTTAGTACAGCCTAGTCAATAAAATAAAAGTGCATATCATATCTGCGAAAAAAGAGTAAGCAAACAAAATATATCGATATTTTTCATCTTTCCCATTATCTGAGTCGATTTTTCTTTCTTCAAGTTATCTCTACGTTAAACGGCTCCAGTCTTCTCGCCCAATGCGATCAGCCAATTTCAAATAGCTCAGGGAGCGGATGGATCAGAGCCGCGGGTCGACCGGTTCGCTCTCGAGAGCCAGGACGCCGAAGACGCATTCGTGAACGCGGCGCAGCGGTTCGCGCCGCGCGAAGCGTTCGAGAGACTCGACGCCCAGCGCGAACTCGCGGGTGGCCAGCGAGCGTTTGTGGTTCAGCTTGCGCTGGCGCAGCCGCTCCAGGTGCTCCGGCGCGGTATATTCGGGCCCGTAGATGATCCGCAGGTATTCGCGGCCGCGGCATTTGACCGCGGGTTGGACGAGTCCCCGGCGCCCCTTGACGATGTAGTCGAGCGGCTTGACGACCATGCCCTCGCCCCCGCGGGCGGTCAACGCTGCCCACCACTCCACGCCCTGACGCCGGCTCGGTTCATCGGCCGGATCGACGACCTGAGACTGAGTCGCCTGGAGCAGCGCGGAATCGGCGCGACAGAGACGGGCCAGCGTCTCCATGTGCCAGACGTGGTCGCGGTCAAAGTAGGTCGCGCCCTCGGTCGCCAGCAGGTGAAAAGGGGCCAGCTTCAAATCCGAGATCGAGTCGACCGACCAGCAGTACCGCCGATAGGCCGTCACGTAGTCTCGGGCCATCTCCATCCGCTGCGCATATCTTTCGAGCAGCGCCGCCGCCTCGGCGCCGCGGTCGGCCGCCAGTTGCAGCGAGGCGATCGCTTCGGGAAACGAGGCCCGGGTGGCCGAACCGACGGCCGCATACTGACGGCGCAGCAGTTCCCTCGCCTTCGCCGACCAGGGCATCAACTCGCAATCGAGGCAGATCCACTCGGTCTTGAACTCTTCCCAGAAGTTCGCGGCCTCCAGGGCCTGGCCCAGGCGCCCGATAAATTCCTGCTCCAGCGCCGGCGAGTCGAAGAAACGCCGCCCGGTCCGCGTATAGACGAGGCCGCAGCCTTCATCCCTCACCCCGAAGGCCTTGCGCGCCGCCTCCTCGTCCCGGCAGACGATGATGATCGCCCGCGATCCCATGTGCTTCTCCTCGCAGACGACGCGTGACGCCCCCTCGCCCTTGAAGTAGGAGAAGACCTCCGCCGGATGTTCCAGCAGGCCGGCCTCGGACGAGGTCTCCGGCGGCGAGATCGTCGGCGGCAGA
>DATEFT010000089.1:0-7958 GCA_035280505.1 Blastocatellia bacterium
GACAGCAGCACCGTGCTGGCCAAGATCAAAGAGAATGAGGAGAAGATCGTCGCGGCCGAAAACGAGATCGTCAGGGTTCGGGCCCAGCACGAAGGCCTGCTGCGCGATCTCGAAGTGGAGTTGAGCAAACTGTGGCTCGCCTATGAACAGGCCAAGCTGAAGGCCAAGATCCCCTCCGAAGTGCTGGCCCGCCGTGAATACCAGGAGGCGCAACTGACCCTCGAGAAGTCCAAGACCGAATACGAGAATCAACTGAACAAGATCGAGAAGAAGAGGCAGGAGCAGGCTGCCGAACTGCAGGTCAAGATCATCGACAAGGAGAAGATGAAGGTTCAGCTCGATCGGGACAAGAGCAATCTCAGCGGGATGCAGATCAAAGCGCCGACCGACGGCATGGTCATCTACGGCGATCACTGGATGGAGCGGCGCAAGCTCCAGATCGGAGACCTGGTCTGGATCGGATGGCCCATCCTCAGGTTGCCCGATCTGACCGAGATGGAGGTCTACGCGCAGGTCAACGAGGTGGACGGCCCCAAGCTCTCGATCGGAAGCAAGACCGAGGTCAGGCTCGACACCTATCCCGACACGGTCATCACCGGCGCGATCAAAGAGATCTCGCAGACCGCGATTAAAGCGAGCTGGATGGCCAAAGCGAAGGTCTTCCGCGTCCGGATCGCGCTCGATCGCACCGTCATGGAGATTATGAAACCGGGGATGTCGGCGCAGGTCTCGGTCATCGTCTCCGAGACCCAACCGGAACTGCTGGTTCCGCGCTCGGCGGTCAGGTTCGAGGCCGAATCGGGCCGGGTGGCGCGATTCGAAGGCCCGAACCTGCAGCGATCCGTCGCCGTCACGATCCTGGCGGCGGACGAAGCTCACTACCTGGTGGCCGGCAATGGAGCGCTCAAAGAGGGCGATCGAATCCTGGCCAAACAGACTTTCTGATCGAACGAAAGATCGGAGCGGGTCATGAACAGAAGAACTCAGAAGATTTTCATCAGTCTCGCCGGCCTGGTCGCGGTGATCGCCGCCGGCTGGCTCCTGCTCTCGCCCCGGGTCTCGGCCCTCTTTCCGAAGGTGACGGCCAGCGGAGAGGAGACCGTGCTGGCGCCGAAGACCGTGGTCTTTGCGGTGGAGGCGGCGGGGTTGTTGCGCGCCACCTCGGTTCAGAACTACGGCGCGCCGCCGGGCTTCGCCGACTACTGGCAATTCCAGATCGTCAGCATGGCGCCCGAAGGCAAACAGGTCAAAGCGGGCGACGTGCTGATCACGTTCGATGCCCAGCGGGTCAAAGACGACCTGCAGAAGTTTCAGAACGAACTGGACCAGGCCAACAAGGAGCTCGAGAAGACCCGGGCCCAGAGCAACCTCGAACGCCAGGAGCTGTTGACGAGACTGGCGGCCACCGAGAACAACTACGAGAAGCTCAAGCTCAAACAGTCCGGCGATCCGATCTACGACGTGCCGACCAAGGTCGAAGAGGATCGCCTGGCTTTCGAGCAGGCCCGCCGCGAGGTCGAGGCGCTGAAAGATCGCATCGAGTGGCATCAACGGTCGAGCGAGGCCGCCGCCCAGATCATCGTCAGCAAGAAGACCCGGGCGGAGAACAAGGTCAACGAGATCAAGAGCGGGATCGAGAAGTTCCAGCCCAAAGCAGATCGCGACGGAGTGATCATCTACAAGACCAAATGGAACGGCGAGCGGTTTCAGGTCGGCGAAGGGGTCTGGTCCTGGTTCTCGATTCTGGAGATCCCCGATCTGACGACCATCGTCGCCGAGACCTTCGTCCCCGAGGTGGACATCGGCAAGCTCAAGGCCGGCCAGCGCACCGAGGTCACGATCGACGCCTTTCCCGGCAAAACCTACAGCGCCGCCGTCAAGGGCATGGGGAAACTCGTGCGCCCCAAAGCCTGGGACATTCCGAACAAGATTCTGGACGTCCAGATCGCCCTCGATCAACTCGATCCCCAGATCATGCGCCCCGGGATGAGCGTCAAGGCCAGGATCGAGACCGGCTCCATCCAGAATTGCCTGGCCGTGCCGCTCAAAGCGGTCCGCACCACGACCGAAGGCTCGAAGGTCAAGGTCAGGACGAACCAGGGGTGGCGGGAGCAGATCGTCAAACTGGGCGATTCGAACGGCGCCGAGGTGGTGATCATGGAAGGGGTCAAGGCCGGAGACCGCGTCGCGAGCGATTTTACGAAGGCCAAATAGCCTCTCCATACTTTGAAGCAAGTTTCTGGAATTCTTATTTGAAACCGCGGAATTCGTGAAACACGCGAAATCAAACACCTTTCGCGGATGTTGCGTGTTTCGCGATTTGTAATCCTAAAGACTTTATGAAGCGATTGCCCAAACCGATCCGTTACGGCTTGATCGCCGTGGTGATGCTGACCGCCATCTCGGTGGTCATCTACGCGGCGCGCCGCGCCTGGCCGTCCGTCGCCTCCGAGGTGCTCCCGATCACGATTCCCGTTCAAGCGTGCGATTTCACGCTCAAGATCACCGCCGACGGCGAATTGCAATCGGCCGAATCGCTGGCGATCGCCGTTCCGTTCGTGCCGGTTCAGCGGCTGCGCATCGCGTCGGTCGTGCCCGACGGCCATCACGTCAACAAGGGCGAGATGCTGGTCGAATTCGATCCCGCCGAACTGGACCTGGAGATGCTCGACCACCAGTCCAGCCTGGAGGCGGCCAACCAGAAGCTCTCGATGGGAGAGCTGGCGATCGGAGCCGAGAAGACCGACATCGCCAAGGACAAGAAGATCGCCCAGCTCGAACTGGAGAAGATCAACCAGTTCTTTCCGCGCGACGCCCAGATCTACTCGCGGCGCCAGATGATCGAAGGGCAGCTCGACAAGGAGTTCACGGAGAAGAAACTGGTCTATGCCGACGCGCGATTCCAGCTCAAAGGCAACGTCTACACGCTCAACGAAGCGATCCTTCTGCTCGAACGCCAGCAGGCCAACTCCAAGATCGGCCAGGTCGAGCGGGCGCTGACCTCGCTCAAGCTCCTCTCTCCCGCCACCGGGGTGGTCGTCTATAACGACCCGGGGACGCTCTACGGAGGTTTCTCGATCCAGCCCGGGCGCACGGTCTGGATCTCGCAGAATCTCTTCAGCCTCGTCAATCCCAACCGGATGGAGGCCAAATGCTTCGTCCTCGAGAAGGATGCCGGCGAGTTGCGCCCGGAGCTGCCGGTGGTCGTGACGCTCGACCCTTTTCCCGGAAAAGAGTTCACCGGAAAGGTCAAAAGTATCGACAACCTGGCCCGGGCGGTCGATCGCGATTCGCCCGTCAAGTATTTTCAGACGATCGTGGCTCTCGATCGAACCGATCCGGAGGTCATGAAACCGGGAGTCAAATTGAAGGCGCAGATCCGCGCGGGCGAACTGAAGTCCGTCGTCGTGGTGCCCAGAAGCGCCGTGGTCAAGCGAGATTCCGACCTGTTCGTCTACGTTCAGCAGGCGCCCGGGCAGTTCGACCTGACGAAGGTGAAGCTCGGGCAGGGCGACCTGATCCAGGTCGTCGTGACCGAAGGGTTGAAGGCGGGCCAGATGCTCGCGCTCAATCCGCCCGATGTTAAACGCGAAGCGAAAGACAAGACCGGAAAATGAGGCGGTCGCCTCGAAAGACCGGCCCCGCATCGGCTATGAAATACTTAACCGAAATCAGCCTGGCCTTCAGCAACCTCTATACGCATAAACTGCGCACCTTTCTGACCATGCTCGGCATGATCTTCGGCGTCGGGGCGGTGATCGCGATGCTCTCGATCGGCGCCGGCGCCGAAAAAGAGAGCCTGCGGATCATCGATACCATGGGCCTGCGCAACATCATCGTCAAAGACCGCGATTTCAAGGAGGAAGATCTCAAGAAGATCCGCGAGAACTCGATCGGCCTCTCGATGCGCGACGTGCAGGCGCTCACCGCCGTCACTCCGGACCTCGAGACCTACTCCGCCCGCAAAAGAGTCAAGGCTTTTCAGGTCTTCTCGTTCAAGGGCAAGAGCGACGATTCGAACGTGATCGGCGTCACGCCGTCCTATTTCCGGCTGGCGCGTTACGATCTGGGCGAGGGCAGTTTCATCTCGGAACCCGACCAGAAGGATTTCGAACAGTTCTGTATCATCGGTTCGCGAGTCAAACAGAAACTGTTCGGCACGCAATCCCCGCTCGGCCAGACGCTCAAGGTCGACAACATGTGGTTCACCGTGATCGGCGTGCTGGCCGACAACAATCTGGCCAAGGACGAGTTCGAGGGAGTCAAGCTCCAGGACTTCAGCAACGACATCTACATCCCGCTCGCGACCGCGCTCAAGAAGTTCGAATTCAAACGCTTCGAGTCCGAACTAGACGAGGTCGTGCTGAGCATCAAGCGGGCGGAGGCCCTGAAATCGAGCGCCGTGCTGATCAGCCAGGTGCTGGCCAATACCCACGGCAAGGCCGACGACTACTCGATCGTGGTGCCGCGCGAACTGCTCGAACAGAATCAGCGCACGCAGCGGATCTTCAACATCGTCATGAGCTGCATCGCCAGCATCTCGCTGCTGGTGGGCGGAATCGGCATCATGAACATCATGCTCGCCAACATCCTCGAGCGGACCCGCGAGATCGGCGTCCGCCGGGCGATCGGAGCGCGGCGGCGGGACATCTGGCAGCAGTTCCTGATCGAGGCGCTGACCATCAGCTTCGTCGGCGGATTGATCGGGGTCCTCTTCGGGTTTGCCGTCTCGCGGGCGGTCGCGCTCTACGCGGAATGGAATACGGTCGTGACTCCGGCGTCGATCGCCATGTCGTTCGGCGTCTCCGCCGCCGTCGGGTTGATCTTCGGGCTCTATCCGGCGATCCGGGCGTCGCGCCTCGACCCGGTCGAAGCCCTCAGATACGAATGAAGTTTAAGAAGTGAACCGGTTCATTAATGCCAAGGGAGAGAATATGAAAAACTTTCTCAACACTTCACTGCTGCTGCTCCTCCTGACCTGCTCTCCGGGCGCGCAGACGCCCGCGATTCCCGATACGCCGGCCGGACACACGTTGCAAGCCTGGCTGGAGGCCTTCAACAGCGGCGACCGGGGTCGCCTCCAGGCCTACCTCGCGAAGTACGATCCGGAGAAATCGGTGGATGGTGAAGCTGCCTTCCGCGAGCAGACCGGCGGCTTCGAACTGCTCGGCATCGATCGGAGCGACCGGTTGCGCATCGAATTCCGTGTCAAAGAGAAGGCCGGCCCGACCAACGCGGTGGGCAAGATCCAGGTGAAGGATGCCGACCCGGCCGAGGTGGTCAGCTTCAGCCTGCGCGCGATCCCTCCAGGGATGACCGCGGCCGACATGGACCGGAAGATCGACGCCGCCACCCGTGCCAGCGTAATCGACGGAGCCGTGGCGAAACTCAACGAATATTACGTCTTCCCGGAGACCGCGAAGAAGATGGCCGAGGCCGTGCAAGCACGGTTGAAAAGCGGCGCTTACGACGCCGTCACCAGCGGCGAGGAGTTCGCGACCACACTCACCAACGACCTCCAGGCGGTGAGCCACGACAAGCATCTGCGCGTGAACTTTATGCCGCGGCCGCTGCCGAAAACGGATCCCGGCGCGCCCTCCGCACCGAGCCCCGCCGAGGTGGCGCAAAGGAAAGCCCAGATCCAGCGCAACAACTGCGCCTTCGAAAAGGTCGAGCGCCTTCCGTCGAACCTCGGCTATCTGAAATTCAACGGTTTCTCGGATCCGGAGATCTGCGCCCCGACCGTCGCCGCCGCGATGAATTTTCTGGCGCACGTCGATGCCCTCATCATCGATCTGCGCACCAACGGCGGCGGCGATCCGCAGATGGTGGCCCACATCTGCTCGTATCTCTTCGCCGAGCGGACGCACGTCAACGATCTATACAACCGCAAAGAGGACAAGACCACCGAGTTCTGGACCTCGAAAGAGGTGCCGGGCGCGCGGCTCGCCGACCAACCGGTCTTCGTCCTGACCTCCAAGCGAACGTTCTCCGGAGCCGAGGAGTTTGCCTACAATCTCAAGAACCTGAAACGGGCGACGATTATCGGCGAAACAACCGGAGGAGGCGCGCACCCGGTCTCGGGCCATCGCATTGACGATCACTTCATGATCGGCGTGCCGTTCGCGAGAGCGATCAATCCCATCTCAAAGACCAATTGGGAAGGGACCGGGGTCGAACCCGACATTAAAGTTTCCGCCGGTGACGCGCTGGAAATAGCGAAAAAGATGGCCGCGGAGAAGATCAAGAAGACGCCACGATGACGACACCTCTCTGTCGGCGGCTGAGATCTGAGATTTAAACCGCGAAATTCGTGCGCTTCGCGGTTAAAAAAACAATCACCGTTGAGCAGCTCGCAGCACGTAGTCTGTCAGGCGCTGGCACGGTTTGAGCTCGACGACCGCCGTCGCGGCCTCGGCCTCGCGGCGAAGCTGGGCGCGCTCTTCGGCGTTCCAGGAGAGTTGAGGGACCGGGCGATCGATCGGCTCCTCGGACGGGACCGGGCGGGCGATCAACCGGTATTGGCCGGGGGCCAGGTTGGAGAAGGCAAAACGGCCGTCGCCGGACGCGATCGTCTCGGCATAGCGGAGCGGGTCATCGGCCAGGGCGGCCTCGCCGGGAACCAGGTAGACGCGCATCCGCGAGGGCAGGCTCGCCCCCTCGCTCGCGGCCACGATTCGCCCTCGGATTCCGGCGGCGCCCCGGGCGAGAGCCACGACCAGTCCGGAGAGCCGGTCACCGGGTCTGAGCAGGATCCCCGCACGCCCCACATCGACACCGGCGGCGGGAGCGGGACGAGCCGCGCCGCTTCCGGGCGGAGCGGCGGCCGCCATCGTCATCATCGAAGCCAAATAGAGGCTCTCATCCGGCAACTTCACGCCCAATCGGTAGCGGCTCGGGATCAGGTTGTGAATCGTGAACTCGCCCTGTTCGTCGGCCAGGCTGTAGCCGGATGAGAAGAGTGGCCGCAGATTTTCGATCGCTTGCTCCTGACGCTCGGGCAGAACGAAGGGCACCAGCTCTTCGAGGGCCGGCTTTCGCGCGCCCTCGCAGGCGCCGGCCACCGTCGGGAGCGTGATCTTGCCGGTGACGGACGAGAGCGGCGCCAGTTTCAGATCCACTCCGGCCAGATCGGAACCACGCACGGTGATCCCACGAGATTGCGACATGAACCCCGGGCTGGTCTTGTAACCGCCTCTGGTGGCGATGACGAGGTACTCGCCGTCGGGCACCCCGGACAGGACGTATTGGCTACGATAGTCATCCGTGCGTTGAGTGGCCGCGTCGAGGATCGCGCCGGTCGCGGCGTTGAGCAGAGTGACCGATCCGCCGAAACTGATAGACCCGGAACCGGACTCCGGCCCGATGATCTTGCCGCTGATGGCATGACCGCGAGTCCCGAGCACCAGAATATCCGCCCCCGTGACCTCGCCCCCGCTCGTGACGACGATCTCCGTGGCCGTCTCGGTCGTCGAAGACGGATGGTAGACCGGCGCGTTCTCTTCATTCCACGAGGAGAAGCCCGCATAGGCGGTCGGCTGATTGGCGACGACGACGTACCTTCCCGTTTGAAGGCCGTACAACCGATAGACTCCGCGGTCATCCGTGAACGTATAGTGAACCGGCCTCGTCGGCCGGAGGCCCAGGGGATGGCCATCGGCATCGCGCTTGATGATCGCCTTGACCTCGACGCCGATCAGCGGCTCGCCGCCGGCATCGGTGACTCGGCCGGTAATGACTCCGCCCTTGACCAGATTGATCGTGACGTGCTCTCCGACGCGATAGTACGTGGCCGTTCCATCCTCAGCCGAAAGGCTCTCCGCCGAGACATAGCCCGGGGCCTCGGAGACTGAGAGCAGATAGAATCGAGGCGCCAGATGATCGAACCGGAAATTCCCCTCATCGTCGGTCGTGACCGTCCG
The DNA here is from genome assembly GCA_035280505.1 of Blastocatellia bacterium. Classification (GTDB taxonomy): domain Bacteria; phylum Acidobacteriota; class Blastocatellia; order RBC074; family RBC074; genus JAKEHZ01. The sequence goes on from DATEFT010000089.1 coordinate 7,923, forward strand.
CGCGCCGCCGCCCATGACATCGCCGAGCTGGCGGAT
>DATEFT010000090.1:0-4219 GCA_035280505.1 Blastocatellia bacterium
TGGAGAAGTCTGGAGAAGTCTGGAGAAGTCTGGAGAAGTCTGGAGAAGTCGGAAGAATTCAGGGGATTCCTAATCGGGATTGGTTTCGACTTTCCTGGACTTTCCTGGACTTTTCTAGACTTCTCTAGACCTCTTAAATGAAGTTTTTTTCGATCTCGGCAAACTGTTGTTCGATTCTGGCGTCGATCTCGCCGAGTTCGCTCTGCACGATGCAACCGCCCGGGTTGATCGAACGATCCTCGACGATCTCGACGGCCGACTCGGTGCCGAGGCGTTCGCAGCGGTCGCGGACATAGGCGCAGTCGTCGGGGTGGAGCCGCACGATGGCGCTGGCGCGGCCGTGGATCCGGCTCAGGGCGACCCGGGCCAGGGTCAGCGCGATCTCGTGGTCCACCTTCACCTCGCGATGCACGATCTTCTTCGCGATCTCCAACGCCAGCCGCACCAGATCCTGTTCGGTGCGGGCGGCGATCTCGGTCCGCAACCCGGCCAACTCGTCCAGCGAGGCGGCGAGCTGCGCGCGCAGCTCTTCGGCCGCCTGATGCAATTCGGCCTGAGCCAGGGCCTGGGCTTCGGCCTGGCCTCGCTCACGGGCCGCCCGTTGGATCTCGGCGGCGCGGGACTCCGCATCCGCGATCAGCCTCCTGGCTTCGGCTTGAGCCGCCTGTAGGATCTCGGGCGCGTTGGGCAGGACGTCGGCCGGCGCCTTTTCGTCATGGCTTATTTTGGGCGCCGTCGGGGGCGGGGCGCTGACCGGCGCCGGGGCGGCCGCCGCTCCCGATGAAAAGGCGCGATCCGCTCCGGACCGATTTTGAAAGTTGAAGGCGGAGAAGTTGAAAGGTTCACCGGCCTTGATCAACTTAGCTGACATACGCATCCTCCTCGCCGCCGGCCAGGCTGATGATGCCCTGTTCATCCAGCTCGCGCAGGATGTCGATGATTTCGCGCTGCGCGTTGGAGACGTCTTTGAGTTTGACCTGGCCCATGTAGTCCAGCTCTTCTTTCATCAATTCCACCGCCCGTGTGGACATATTCGAGAAGAATCGGTTCTGCAGCTCCGGCATGGTGCCTTTCAGCGCCAGCGTCAGCACCTTCTTATCGACGCGTTGCAGGATCTCGCGGATGCCGACGTCATCGACCAGCAGCAGGTCGTCGAAGGTGATCATCCGGTTGCGAATCTCGAGCGCCAGTTCCGGATGGGTGACCTCGATCTCTTCCAGCAGCTTGCGTGAGACGTTGCGGTCGAGCCGGTTGCAGAGGTCGGCCACCGACCGCACGCCGCCCACGGCCTGCCGGTTATAGTCGCCGACGCTCTTCAGTTTCTGATCGATGACCATGGAGATGCGCCGGATGACGTCCTGGGAGATGGTCTGAAGGCTGGCCATCCGCAGCACGACGTCGGTGCGCTGCGCCTCCGGCAGGTACTGGGCCGTGTCGGCGGCCGTCGAGGCGTCGAGGTGGGCCAGGACCAGGGCGATGGTCTGCGGGTGCTCGTTCTGGAAGATCTTGGAGAGCTGCTGCGGATCGACCTTCTGCAGCGCTTCGAAACCGACGGTCGATTCGAGCGAGCGGGTGATCTTGTCGAGCAGCCGTTTGGCGATCTCGGGCCCGAAGGTCTTGACCAGCAGCCGCTTCGCATAGTCCACGCCTCCCGAGACGACGAAGCTGCGGGCCACCATGAGCTGGTAGAACTCTTCCACGACATCGTCGGCGACATCCGAGGTGATGCGCTGCACCACGGCCAGCTCTTTGGTGATCTCCTGCACCTCGTCCTCTTCCAGGTGTTTGAAGACGTTGCTCGCGACCTCGTCGCCGAGGGCCATCAGGAGAATCGCCGCCTTGCGGGCTCCGGTCAGCGTCTCATTGCGCTTGGGCGGATTTATGTCGAGCGCGGCCATCATGCCTTTGATGGCATTTGCTTCGTTGGCACTGGGGTCAGCCATATCGTTGCGAGTCCTATTTGCGGCCCTCCTGCAACCAGCCGCGGATTGTCATGGCAATCAGCTCCGGTTCGCGAGCGCCTTGTTCGATCAGTTGATTCTTGATGGCGCGCGCGCGCTTCACTTCGGGCACGGGCGATTCCATCTCGCGAATAATCTCGGCCTCCAGCTCCGCGACCGTGCGTCCGCCCGCGGCATTCTCTCCTTCGGGCAGCGCCTGGCCGGTGAATTCGATGCCCGCCGCGGGCAAGGCTCCCGGCTCGCCGGCGGCGGGGGCTACATGGCCGGGTTCCAGGGTTGGGGCTCCGCCCGCCATGGCCGGCAAGAGCAGCGGCGCGGCCTCGGAGGCGGCCCGCAACGCGCGTTTGGCCGGGCGGATTACGAAGATCAACAGCAGGACGGCCGCGATGATCAGGGCTCCGTATTTGATGCCGGTCCGGACCAGGTCCCGGTAACGCTCCATTATCGTGAGGGCCTGGCCTTCGCCCGGCTGGCTGAACGGCATCGATTGCACCACGATCTGGTCGCCGCGCGTGGGATTGAGGCCGACGGCCGCCGCCACCAGGTCCTGCATCTTCTTGAGCTCCTCCGGCGAGCGCGAGGCGGAGTTGCCGTTCTGTAGTTGGTGATCGACGACCACCGAGACCGAGAGCCGTTGCAGGCGGCCGCCGCCGCTGACGGTGCGCCTGACCAACTTATCGATCTCGAAGTTCGTGGTTGACGCGGTGCGTTGATCGGTCGGGGCGTTGGTCGCCGCGGGAGGAGTGGCCGCCGGAACCGCGCCCGGAGCGGTGCCCGGCGCCGGCGTGGGCGTCGGGCGGAGGGCCGGATCGTTGGCCCGCGCTCCGACCACTCCGCCGTTGTTCGAGGGACCGGTTCGGACGTCTTGCGAGGACTGCTGCGACCGAATGACCGACGACTTCGGATCGTACTTCTCTTCGGTCTGCTCCACCTGGCTGAAATCCAGATCGGCGGCCACGTCGGCGCGAACGTGACCGGGGCCCGTGATCGGTTCGAGTAACGAGACGATCCGGGCCGAAGTATCGGATTCGAGCTGCTGGCGGGCCTTGAAATGCGAATTGAACGCCACCGCTCCGAGGCCTCCGGCGCCGTCGCGGGTCGGCGCCGAGAGCACGCGCCCGCGGGTGTCGAGGATCGAAACGTCGCCGGGGTCGAGCCCCTCGACGGAGCTGGCGATCAGGTTGACCATGGCTTCAGTGCGCTCGCGCGAAAGCTCATGGTTCTGGCGGACGCGAACCACGACCGAGGCCTTGGCGGGCTGGGCCTTCTCCGTGAAGACCGATTCGCGGGTCGGCGTGATATGGACCCGCGCCGACTCGACCTCGTCCATGCCTTCGAGAGTCCGGGACAGCTCTCCTTCCAGCGCGCGCTGATAGTTGATGCGCTGCGTAAAATCGGTCGCTCCGAAATTGTTCTGATCGAAGAGATCGAAACCGACGTGACCTCCCGAGAGCACGCCCGAGGCCGCCATCTGCAGGCGCAACTCGGTCACTCTCTCGATCGGGACCGCGATCGCCGTGCCGCCGCCGGAGAGCTGATACGGCACGTTGGCGGCCTTCAGCTTCTCGACGATCGATTGCGCGTCGGCGGCCTTGAGATCCGAGAAGAGGACTCCATACTCGGGTTGCGAGCCGTAATAGACCAGCACGCCGATCAGCGCCAGGGTCGCGACCGCCGCGCCGATGATGGTGATGCGTTGGAAGAGCTTGAGGCGCCCCCAGACCTCTTTGATTTGTGCTAAAAACGAACCCATTTATTGGTCTAGAGAAGCCTGGAAAAGTCTAGAAAAGTCCAGAGAACTGCTCTTCCTGACTACCGAAGTCTGGGGAGCTCTAGAGAAGCCTGAAGCGCGGCCGGTTTTGACTTCTCTAGACTGCTCTAGACTTTTTCAAACCTGCATCCTCATGATCTCTTCGTAGGCGGTGATCATTTTATTGCGGACCTGCAATCCCAATTGAAAGTCGAGTTCGGCGGTTTGCAGGGCCACGACCGTGCGATGGAGGTCTGGAGACTCGCCGGCGACGGCCCGCGCCATCTCTTGCTCCGCCTGCTGTTGATTGCGATCCAGCGAGGCGACCGCGTCGCGAATGAGCGAGCCGAAGGACTCTCCGGTTCCGGCGGCCTGCGATCCGGCGCCGGCGGCCCGCTCGATCAGCGGTGTGATTCCCTCGATCTTCATGCGCCCTCGCCGAGCCGGAGGCTGGCGCGAGCCAGCTCCTTGGCCGTATTGAAGGCCGTGGCATTGGCCTCGAACGCGC
>DATEFT010000091.1:0-4653 GCA_035280505.1 Blastocatellia bacterium
GATCAACCCGGCCTACTATGCGAGCAACGGCTACCTGGTGCTGATGCCGGATATCGTCTATACCATCGGCTATCCGGGCCAGAGCGCGCTCAAGTGTGTGCTGCCCGCGATTCAGGCGGTGGTGGACCAGGGATTCGTCGATGAGCGGGCGATCGGGGTGCAGGGGCATAGCTGGGGCGGATACGAAGTCGCCTACATGGTGACGCAGACCGATCGATTCCGCGCCGCGGCCGCCGGGGCTCCGGTCACCAACATGACCAGCGCCTACAGCAGCATTCGCTGGGGCACGGGGATGCCGCGCCAATATCAATACGAATGTGCGCAGAGCCGAATCGGCGGGAGTCTCTGGGACTACCCGAACCGGTTCATCGAAAACTCGCCGGTCTTCTATGCGGATCGCCTGCGGACGCCGGTCCTCATGCTGCACAACGACCACGACGACATCGTGCCGTGGCAACAGGGAATCGAGTACTATCTGGCCTTGAGACGGCTGGGCAAAGAGGCCTATCTCTTCAACTATCGCGGCGAGTACCATAACCTGTGGAAGCGGCAGAACCAGCAGGACTATACGCGGCGGATGCAGGAGTTCTTCGATCATCTGCTGAAGGGCTCGCCCAAACCGGATTGGATGGAGCGAGGTGCCCCTTCTCCGGAGCGGGAGAGGTACCGGGTGGTATCGGAGAACACCGTCGATTTTAGCAAGTCGGAGCGGCCGGAGCGGCCGGTGAGCATGCCCGACCAATAAAAAATACCTCCGCCGACCATTCTATTTAAGATTGCGCAAGGCGCTAAACACGCATGAAATCGGTCAATTCGGCGTGTGCGGCGCCTTGCGCCCGCTCGCTAGTTACCACGAGTAGTACGTCGCACCCTTCACATTTCCCGCTTTTTAGTGAAAAATATCCATGTCACTAGGCAAGTACCTCTCGTTTTTACGTCCTTATATACGAGGGCCGATAAAATGGCCTAGGCTTTGTTGCTCAGCAACCAGATAAGCCAGGGAAGTCTTAAAAATCATGTTAATCCGTAGCTGATCACTGATCTAACAGGCAGATACGATGTACGCTGACGAATTTAGAGGGTGGAGAGAAGGGCGTAGTTTGTCGATACGCGACGTCGAGCAGCGCGCCGATTGGTTGGCTGGATATCTCCAGGATGACCGTTATCGGATTTCCAGAACATGGCTTTCCAATGTCGAACGCGGACAGGTCGCCCCGCAGTTGCACAAGCTCTGTGCGTTGTTGGTCGTCTATCGCCTGCCGCTCAGCAATTTGCCGCATCTGTGCGGGATTGAAGAGTCCCGGATCATTCGGTATCAGCTTCAGACGCCGCTGCCGACGACCTGTCCCTTTGCGATCTACATCGACGGTCAGGAGCAGGGCGGGCAGCGCATGCTGCGGTTGCCGCAGGTCAATCCGGATTTCGACGGCGCCGAGAGTCTGACGGAAGATCACATCATCATCGGGCAGGGCGTGGCGCCGTTGGCCGAGACGCAACCCAGCGACAAGCAGGACTATCTCTATGCATTCATCGGGAGCGAGGATCAACGGATGGCGCCGCTGGTTCCGGTCGGATCGCTGCTGCAGATCGATACTCAGCAACGCCAAATTCTGAGCGGCGCCGGACCCGATGAGTTACGGCCGCTCTACCTGGTCAAGATCCGAAATCAGTATCTTTCGGGATGGCTGGAACTCCACGGGCGGCGCACGACGCTGCTGGCCCATTCGCTCTCGGGCAGCCATAGTCTCGCGATCACCGGCTCTTCGGAGGTCGAGATTATCGGCCGTGCCACCGGCATCGTCATGAGCTTCGAGTCCAAAAACGGCATCGAACGGCCGCCGGCCTTCAATATCAACTATAGCCGAAATGCGGAGGCGTCGCCGTCGCCGGCCATCGAACCGCGCGAACAACGGCTCCGGCCGCTCTTGAATATCGACTTTCTGGCGCGGGAGATCGCGGCCTGGGGCGTCGGCCCCCTGGTGCTGTGGCAGCATCTGGATCACAAACGATTACATATCGGTTATGTGGGGCGGCGGGACTGGATGGCCTTTCCGCGTTTGTTGCCCGGAGCCTGGCTGCGAATCGACGAACGGCACAAACAGATCGAAGAGGGCCCCTGGCCCAACAACTATCTGCGCCCGTTCTATTTCGTCAAAGTTCCGGAAGGTTATACCTGTTGTTGGGTCGAACGTGACGGCGACGACCTGGTGCTGATCCCCTATCCGGGGTCGCCCTGTGCCTGTCGCCGGCTGCGTTACGGCAAAGATGCACAGATCGTCGGCCGCGTGACCGGAGCCGCCACGCGATTGGGATCTGACCTGAACGGAGGGAGCGCATTCTCTCCGGATCTCCGGGGCCCGGTGGTTGGGACAAACGGCCGGACCGGATGATCGAAATCCGATCTCTCGATCGAAACCTACCTACTCACCTGTAACATTTTCCTCAGCGTCTGAGGAGCCGTCGCGCGCGCGCGGTTCAACAGATCACGCAGTTCCGCGCGCGGCGAGCCGTGAGTTCCGCATCAAGATGATGATTTCGAGGATCGGTGAAGCACAAGATCTAGAGCCGAAAACGGGCCCTCTGATTCGACCCGAATCGGCCGTGATGTGGAACCGGTGACTCCGCAACCGGGAACCGGTTGGCCGCCGCAGCTTCGCGGGCGGCGGGACCGCATGGTTGTCCCGGATTTAGGACAAAAAAATTTGTTGCACACAAACGCTGGAAGTCCTGTTAGAGTGAGGTTTGTCGAATAAAACATGAGACCAGCTCTACAGCGTTTTCATTTGGTGTGTTCGGTTTCTACCTTCACCGCATGAGTATGCGGACGCCGAACACACAGGTTGAAAACGCTGTATCTGTCATCAGAGCTTTGAGCCAAGACCAGAGCTGTGGAAGAAGGGGTAAATCTTATGTCGCATCGTGAGTATTCGCCATTGCACGCCATCATCGGAGAGAGCCCGGCCTTCATCTCCGAGATTCAAAAGATACCGGTGATTGCCAGGTCGGAGTCATGCGTTCTGATTATGGGGGAGACCGGGACGGGTAAAGAGTTGTGCGCGCGCGCGATCCACCAGCTCAGCTCGCGCTCGCTCGGTCCTTACGTGGCGGTCAACTGCGCCGCCATTCCGGTCGAACTGGCTGAGAACGAGTTGTTCGGGCACCATCGCGGCGCCTTTACCAGCGCCGCCTCCTCGCAGCCCGGATTGGTCGAGGCCGCCGGCGGCGGCACGCTCTTTCTGGACGAGATCAACAGCCTGCCTCTGCAGGTGCAGTCCAAACTGTTGAGGTTTCTTCAGGAGAAAGAGTATCGGCCGCTCGGCTCGACCCGGGTCAACCGGGCCAATGTCCGGGTGATCGCCGCCGCCAATTGCGACGTCAAGGAGTCGCTTCGGGAAGGGACTCTGCGCCGCGATCTCTACTATCGATTGAGCGTCTGGTGCCTGAACCTGCCGCCGCTGCAGGAGCGGCGTGAGGATATCCCGCTGCTGGCTCGCCATTTTCTCGAACAGCATAGCCGCCAATCGACGGAGCCGGTGAAGAAATTTTCCCACGACGCGCTGCAGTTGCTCAAACAGTACGAATGGCCGGGCAACGTCCGCGAATTGGAACACGCCGTCGAACGAGCCTTCGTCTGCTGCGAGCAGCCGGTCATCACCGCCGCCGATCTCATGCAGAAAGGCGCCTTGCCGTCGCTGGATCCGTTCCAACTGGCCAAGCAGAAGGTGATCGAAGATTTCGAGCGCAAATACCTGCGAAATATCCTGTACATCTATCAGGGTAACATCTCCCGGGCCGCCGAAGCCGCGCAGAAGGAGCGCAGCACTTTCCGGCGCCTGCTGCAGAAACACGGCATCGACGTCCGCGACTTCAAGCTCAACGGGTTCTCGGCCCGCAAAAAGCTCGAGGAACTGTCCGGCATCAAATCCGCCCGTCGATCAAACGATCTGGAACGAATAATCGATTGATGGCTACGAAAAATTCAGTTGCCGGAGAACCTGAAGAAGAGGAGGCCACGGCGCCCGAGTTGAAAGTGGTGAGCAGCCGATCGGATTCCGGCTCCGGCCGCGAGCCCGATCGTGCGCAAGGGGAGGTGCCGGCCGATCGACGACGGCCTTTTCGCATCAGATTCTCCGGTGAGCGCGATTCGGCCGACGACGGCAATCAGGAGGACGGCGGAGCACCCTCTTAGCTTTCGCGGTTTGTCCGCCTTGAAAAAAAAACAGGGGTGACACGCTTAACGTGTTACCCCTGATCAAGGTTGCTCCGAATAAAAAACGTGGTAGCGCCGGAGGGCGATGAGATAAGAGTCAGGGGGGGAGAGCAATCCCCCTGGCTCTTATCTCCTGCACCTTCGGGGCTGAGCAGCAGAGACCGAAACTGATTTCAAATTTGGGCCTGGCCTGATCTGGATGAGCGGTAATGGCGGGGCTTCCGCCAGCGGTCCGGGGGCTATTTAGCGTTCTTCCGAACGCCCTGGCGGCTGGCCTCCTGGATCCGCGCGGCCAACTTTTCAGCTCGCTTGAGCGAGCGCCAGAACTGCGGGGCTTTGACGTCGGCGGTCGTCGCGCTCTCCGAAGAGAGCGAAAAGGACGATTGCAGGACCTGATTTTGGGCGGAAGCCAGCTCGAACATCCGCTCCAGCGCGGGCAAGAG
>DATEFT010000092.1:0-9868 GCA_035280505.1 Blastocatellia bacterium
GCGCAGCCGCCGGGTGAAGTGGCGATCGTCGGACTCGTCCTGAGGATCCGGTCGGGGCCGCCACAGCACGGGCCGCCCCAGCGCGCGCTCGAAATGCGCGATGGTCGTCATGGCCACGGCGTAGGTCATCTGTTGATGAAATCCCGGATGGCCTTCCGCCGGGGCGAAACCGTCCTGTGCCAGCAGACAGGGAGTATTGAGATCCACCGGTTCGTAGGTCTGGCCGGCGGCATCAGTGTCGAGGACCTCCAGGTACTCTCCGACCGGACCGGGTTTGAGCGTTTCCCATTTCACTTTGAGGACCACCTCGTTGAAGTCGGCGGTCCCGAGGCTGGCGGAGAAGCTTGGATCCACGGCATACGCGCGCAGCCGCCGGAAAGGCGGGTCCGGAACGCTGATGGTGGCCTCGCTGACCGGGCGCGGCGATGGAGCGACCTCGGCCGGCGCCCCCTGAACGGATGAGCCGAAGACCAGCGTGTAGCGAGTGGCCATCTGTTTACGCAGCGCCAGCGAGGCGCCGGAGTCATCGACTACCGCCTCCATGAACCGGCGGAGAGCCTCCCGCGGGATCTCGACCTCCGGATCCGCCACGATCCGCTGCAACTCCGGGTTCATCAACCAGCGCTGGGTCAGTTCGAGATTGAACATCGCCTCGCGCGGCGTCTCGGTGATCCCCAGACCCGTCAGAACCCGGAAGAACGAGAAAGAGTCCCGATCGGCGGGCGTCTTGGGGAGATTGAGGACCGGGGAGAGCGCCAGCGCCGCCTTCGCCTGCAGGATGCCGCGACCGAAATATTTCGGATCGGCCGGGCGGGCCGAGGTGAAGAGGGCGTTCCGAACGGCCTCGACTCGCCGCCAATCGCGCGGCAACGCGGATTTATGCCGTTCGTACCAGAGCGCCGCCGCCGCCGCAACTTGTGGCGTGGCCGCGGAGGTCCCCTGACCACCATGATTGATGCCGTCCCCGCAACCGAACTTGGCCCAGGGAATATTGGGCGCGTAGGAAGAGAGCGCGGCCGTCATACAACTGTCGGGCCCCCAATTGCCCTCGATGATCCGCGAATCCAGATCATAGTATGGCCGCCCATCCGCCATCACGCCGCAGACGGTGATGGTCCGGCGATAGCGCGCCGGGTAGACGACGTGATGGGTCGGCAGGCCGCCGAAACAGTCGCCGGAGGCCGCCGCGATGCAGACGCCTGCTTCATAGGCCTCGTTGACGGCCTCATTCCAGGCGCGGGACGGCAGGCCGCCCATGCTGAGCGAGATCACATCGCACTGCTGCTGAACCGCATACCGGATGGCCTGTGCGAGCGCGCTGGTGTAGAAGAGGACCACCGAATCGGCGACCCGCAGCGGCACGATCTCGGCCTCCGGAGCGCCGCCCAGATAGACATTGTCATGCTGCGGCATCTTCCCGCCGGCCAGAATCCCGAGGGTGCCGGTCCCATGCCCGGAATTGTCGAAGAGGCGGCCCCGGTAAGGATCCGCGGCGCTGCCCGGCTGGTTGTTGCCGTCGACGAAGTTGCGTTCCAGGTGCTGCAAGATCCGCTCCGGCCGCGCCGAGTGGCTCTTATCATAGCCCGTATCGATGTGGGCGATCCGGGTCCGCGGATCGGTAAACTGAACGAGGTCGCGAGCCGAGCCCAATTGCGAGTAGTCATCCTTGAGATGCCACGCCAAACCGGGCCCCGTGGCCCGTCCGCCGCCGGACTGTTGCGGCTCATCCGGACAGCCGGAGTTCACGGCAAAGGGTTGATCCCCGGCATGCCGCTCGTTGAGGCCGGGGTAACTGTGGGCCAGGTCCGGCTCCGCGAAGAGCAGATCGGAAGCGGCGAGCCCGAGCCGGTCGGCCAGTTGCAGATGGGCCGAGTCCCACGGTGTCGGCCCGGCCTCCGGCAGATCCGCCACATACCAGGCCGGGGCGGCGGCGAGCCCTGGACTCCCGGCCGCCGGAGCCTGCTCAGACAGAGGTTGGAGGTTCGGCGAACCGGCGGCGGCCATGGCCGCCGACGGACGCACCTTCAGTAAGATACGCTTAGAATCACTCATATTTTTTAAGTCTAGAAAAGTCTAGAAAAGTCCAGAAAAGTCCGGAAAAGTCCAAACCGGTCCCGATTCAGACTGCTCCAGACTGCTCCGGACTGCTCCAGACTTTTCTAGACTCTTTTATTGGCGTCTTCGATGATGACGTCGGACGCCTTCTCGCTGATCATATAAATAGCTGAGACGATGAAGTAGCCGGGGATCCTGGGGAAGACTGAGGCATCCACGACCCGGAGTCCCTGCGTGCCGCGCACGCGGAACCGGCTGTCCAGGACGGCCAGGCGATCGTCGTCGCGGCCGATCTTGTTGGTGCACGAAGCATGGTGGCCCCAGGCTTCATTCTGAATAAATTCGCGCAACTGTTCGGGCGTCTCATAGCCCGGGCCCGGGCAGAGTTCCTTGACCGCGCCGAGCGTTCGATTCATCTCGCGGACGAACTTCACGCCCTCGACCATGGATTCGAGATCCGCTCCCTGTCGATCGCTGCCCTCGGAGAAGTAGTGAAAATCGATGCGCGGCCACTTTCTCGGATCCTTCGATTGCAGCGTCACCCGTCCGGCCTGGTTGTTGGTGTAGGCCTTCAGAATCGCCCAGGTGAACCGGTTGCGCTGACGCTCGAACAGTTCGGAGTACCCGGGTTTGTACCCGGTGAAGAATCCGGGCAGCCCGAAGATGTAGAGGTCCGGCTCCGGCCGTTGCTGGTCCGATCGTTTGAGGATCCCGAGCAGCACGCCGTTGCTCGCATAGATGCCCTGGCCTTTCTCCCATGACAGGAAGAACGGGTCGCTCGGCCCCTCCGGCTTTGGCGGGACGAATCCGGCCCCCTCCAACAGCACGAAGGGTCGCGGAAACTCCGAGACCACGCCGACCTCGTACCGGTCCTGCAGGTTTTCGCCCACGCCCGGCAGATCGACCAGAACCTCGATTCCGAACTTCTCCAGTTCCGGCCGCGGCCCGATGCCCGACAGCTTCAGCAGTTGCGGGCTGTTGAAGGCGCCCGCCGCGACGATGACCTCGCGCGCGGCCGTCACCTGGCGTTTGGTGAAGGTCGCCGCCGCCTGCCGCTCGCCCCTCGCTTTCGGATCCGCCTCGTAGAGATGCTCGCCTTCGTAGAACTCCACGCCGACGGCGCGATTCTTCTCGAAGAGGATCCGAGTCGCGAGCGCATGGAGTTGGATCGTGAGCAGGTTAGGGTTCGTCTGGCGCGTCTGCAGCAGCAGCTCGCGCGGCCCGTTCCGCTTGCCATTGGCCACCGCCAGGGGAGTGAAGGCCAGCCCCTCGCGCATATCGATCCCGTTGCGCAGATCGTTGGGGTCGAGCCGGGTGAAGAGGCTGAGGATCGGATTCTCGATCCCGCTCTTGAACGCCAGCTTGACCGCATTCAACAGCAGCTTCACGATCTCGCCGTCCTTCACGATCAGGCGCGGATCCGCCTCGCTCGTCGTCAGCCAGCCGTTGAATCCATGGCCATGCGCCCAGTCATTCCAATCCTTTCGGCCCTTCAGCAGCGCGGCCACCGACCAGAAGAGCCCATGCGCCATGTACTTCAGACTCCCCGGCCTCGGCAGGTAATGGCAGTTCTCCAGCCGGGCGAAGTACCGGTTCATGTGCTCGGCCCGCCACGTCGGATCGCCGGTGAGCTGGGCGAGGTAGTCCCAATCGCGGTTCTGCGGCGTGACGGTGATCATGGCATTATGAGTGGTGCAGCCGCCCAGGGCGCCCGCGCGAGGATACCAGACGCCGTTCACCTCGGCGTGACTGATCGGGTCCTCTTTGACCAGCTTCTGATCCAGGTTCTGTCTCGCATCGTCGGCATAGTGCCGGACGAAGTAGTCCCACTGACACTCCTCGAACTCGGTGGAGAGGCCATGGAAGATGGGAACCTCATACATCAAACGCCCGAGGTCGCTGCCGGTGCAGGGATCGCCCCCGGCCTCCAGCAGCATCACTTTGAATCCCGCCCGCGCGAGATTGGCTGCGAGCGGTCCGCCGCCCGCACCCGATCCAATCACGATGTAATCGAAATCAGCCATATTTCCCTCACATCTACCTCAGATCTCAAACCTCAAATCTCAAATTCAGAACGTCTTCAAGAAAGCGATCAGCGCCCGTTTGTCCGCATCGCTGAGAGCCGGCTCTTCCGGCAGATAGCTCGTCCCGAAGTAGTGGCCGCGATTGACGACGAAATCGGGGCACTTGTTGAGCTCCAGCAGCGGCTCGACCAGATTGGCGAAGACCCGCCGGGCCTCCTCGTCGCCGGCGTCCTGCGGGAGCGCCTTCAGGTCACGCTTGGCTTTGAGCAGCACCTCCAGCACCTTTCGGCCGTGTTCGAGCCGGGCGGCCGGATCCCGGCTCTCCGAGATCAGCTCCAGGTTGGCCAGCAGATTGACCGGGGTGCCGGCCGGAATCGGCCCGATCTCGACCCCGGCGGAAGTGAACAACCACGGAAAGAAACGGGCGGCCGGGTCCAGCAGCGATTGCAGAGCATCCGGCAGATAGCCCGCCGGCACCCGCAGAAAGCTGGTGGCCGTCGTCCGATCGATGACGCCGGGGACCCGGTCCCCCAACGCGACATCCTTCTCGCGCCGCTCCGGCCAGAGCAGTTGCTCGATCGAATTCTGAAACGACCGCATCCGGGCTTCGACCGAGGGCTCCGGATCGAACTTCCCGAGGGCGTTATTGAGCAGAAACGGAGCGGTCGACCAGAGGCTGATCAACGAGGCCGGACGCGTGTATCCGCGGCCGCCCGCGGGCATCCGGTACTCGCGGCGTTCTCCGGTGACCGGATGATGAACCGTGATCGTGCCGACCGACGGCAGATCTTTATAACTTTGCGAAGAGAAGTTGTCCCAGATATTGTCGGCCAGGGCATTCGTGGCGAGCGGGCTGCAGGCATTGGTCTGGAGGAGAGTGACCGGAACCCGCAGATCGGTCGAGAGGAAATTGTTCTCCAGGAAGTCGTCCGCCAGCACGATCTGCCGCATCTTCGTTTTGAACTCGTCCGTTTTGGTCCAGTTCCAGTAGGCCTTCCAGCAGTCCAGATAGCCCGGACCGGCGCATCCGCCGGGGTCGGCGCCGCTCGGAGGCGCCGGGGCCTTGCTCGAATGGCAGCGGGCACAATATTCGGCGAAGACGACCTTGCCGCGGGCGACCGTGGCGCGATCCTCCGTCAAATAGGCGGCGCCGCCGGGCGCGTCTTTCAGGTGGTGCGGCGTGGCGCTCTTCAGAAAGAAGAGGGCCATGTTGGGCGTCTGGCTCTCCGTCGCCTGCCAGTAGGCCGAATTTTTACGCGCGACCTTGATCTCGATCGGCGTGATCCGTTTGCCGCCGACCAGCGGATTGAAATGCAGCAGCCACTCCTCGCTGAAGAGACCGATGTTGAGATAGACGCGATTGAGCGCGCCCAGGGCGCCGACCGAATCGGAGCCGTCCTTCAGCACGCGGGGCGTCAGGACGGTCGCCGGCGGCTGGAAGAACTCGGTCAACGGGCCGCCGGCCACGTAGTCGTTCAACTGCTTGTTGTCGAGGCCGCCGCCGGCCAGCGTCTCCTTGCCCCATCGTTTCGCGAACTCCAGGCGCGGGCCGAGGTTGTAGACGGCGTTCATGGTGCGCGGGTTATTGATGTTGTCCGTCGAGACCAGCGAGGTATCCAGCGCTCCGGGCCGCGAGGTGTGAAAGAGTTGAAAGACGAAGTTGCTCGGTTCCGCCTGCCACGAAAAGATGCGGTCGATCCAGAAGTACTGCGCCCCGACATTCGAACTCAGATTCTCCCACCGCGGATTCTCCGGATCCGCGGGCGGCTTCAACGGATTGGGGCCGACGTGGCAGAAGGCGCACGACATCCCCACCCGGTACGGTTTGATCAGGTCCTTCGAATCGTAATAGGTGGGATCGGTGTAGTACCTGACCGGATCCCACTTCTTGGCCGCCGCCTCATCGAAGTCCGGGTTCGGAAAGAGCCGCAGGCCGACGATGCCGGTCGGGGCGCCGTAGAACGATCCGGCCGGAAGATTCCGGCCGCGGGCCCCGATCACGACGCCCGGATACTTCGCTTCGTCGGCGAAAGGATCCGGCGGGCAATCGGACCGGCGCCGATCCAGCCAGAGCCCGAACCGGCTCGCATCCGGCCCGGTGGCCTTCTCGAAGCAGGGTTCGTTGACCAGGCCCAGGTAGCGCCAGCGATTGTCGCGGGTCGATTTGTAGAGGCCCTTCAACCGCATCTTCTCCTCGGGCGTGGCGCCGGGATCCCGCTCGGGGTCGTAGGAAGAGAGCGTCTTGAGAAAATCGAGCGACCCGGCGCTGCGCCCGCTGATCTCGTCCCAAAAACGATCGTTGCCTCCGGTCCAGACGATCCAGGTGTTTCGCCCCTTGACCTCCTCCGGCGTCAGCGCGATCGCGCCGTCCATGTCGTGGAAATAGTCCTCATCCGCGCTGCGAAATGAGGCGGGGTCACGCTTGACCTGGAGCGCCTCATCCAGCACCGTCCCCGGTTGCGGCTGACCGCGTTTGAGATACGAGATCAAAATTAGAATGGCCGCGGCCACGGCTACCAGGATAAACACCAACTTCAAAACCCGTTTCTTATCGGCCACGAGGTCTCCTCTTAATGAAAAATTGGACTGTTCGATTTGCTTCGGATCATCAGATGAATACTTCAAATCCAGGGCATGGCTAAAGCCCGGCCGATCCTTATCGCTGCTTCTATTATTAGGATGGCTGTTTCAACACCACAGTTGTGGGGATATAACATAGAAGTCTGGAGAAGTCTAGAAAAGTCTAGATTGCTCCGGACTTCAATTCGTTGAGCCGGCGGCGGTGCTTCTCGGCCCAGGGCGCCTCGATCTCCTCGGCGATCTTGAGCGAGGCCTCGGCGAGTTCGATGGCCCGGGCCCGCTCCCCCAGCTTCCCCAGGGCCATCCCCAGGTAGAAGAGATCGATGCTCTCTCCGCGGAGGTTCCCGATCTCACGATGAATCCGCAGCGCCTGTTCGTAGAGGGCCATGGCCTGGCGCGTCTCGCCCAATTCATCGTAGACCTGACCCAGATTGCCCAATGATTCGCCCTCGCCCCGGCGGTCATGAATTTCGCGGGCGAGGACGAGGCGATCGTTGAACATGGCGATCGCCTTCTGCAGTTCGCCGAGCTTGATGTAGACGTGGCCGAGCCCGCCCAGCGCGATGCCTTCCCCCCGGCGATACCCGGTTTCACGATGGGCCTCAATCGCCTGCTCGAAGAAATCGATGGCCTGTGGCAGCTCACCCATCCGCGAATAGACCGACCCCATGCTGCTGAGCGCATTGCCCTCGGCCCGGCGGTCGTGCAGTTCCCTGGCGATCAGCAGTTGCTGCCGATTCAATTCGATCGCCTGCTCGAACTCGCGGAGGTTGAGGTAGGAGACGACCAGGTTGCCCAGCAGGTAACATTCCGACTGCCTGAGGTTCAACCGCCGCGCCTGGGCGATCGCCAGATCCAGCCACCGGATGCGCTCGCGCGGAAGCCGGCGCAGATAGAGGATATACCCGGTCTGCGGATAATCGATGCAGAGCCGGGCCGCCTCGCGATCGCTTCCGGCCCGGGTCTCGGCCCATCGCTGCCCGGCCTGAATATTGACCCACTCGGTATCGAAGAGCTCCAGCCCCTCTTTGATCGCCTCGCCGCCCGCCAGGTAGAGCTCATCCGCCTCGGCCAGGACCGCGCAGTAGTGCGTCGCATGGGCCTGCTCGGCCTCATCGCGTTCGGACTGATTCAGGCGCGAACCGGCGAAGAGACGCGGCAGGTCGAGCAGCCGGTAGCGGCCGGACTCCTGATTCCATTCGATCAGGCTGTACCTCATCAACTCGCCCAGTTGGTCCAGCGCCGCGTCGGCCTCGATCTTCCAGACGGCCGCGGCCCCGGCGGCGGCGAAGGTCCCGGGAAAGACGGCCAGCGTGCGCCACAGCCGCTGCCGCTCCGGATCCAGACAGTCATAACTGAGGCTGAGCGAGGCCTCGATCAATTCCAGCCGCTTCTGCTCGCCGGTCAATCGCCGGACGTAGTCCGCCGGTTTGATGTCCGGGCGCTCGGCCAGGGCGCTCGCGGCCAACCGCAACGCCAGCGGCAGATATCCGCAGAGTTTGGCCAGGGCCTCGGCCTGTTCGCCGACTCGCGGCGCGATCCGCACCAGCAGTTCTTCCGCCTCGGCGGGCCGCATGATCTCCAGGTTCTGGACGAACATCCCCGGCAAGGTGAAATGCTGCCGTGAGGTGATCAGCATGACGCAGCCGGCGGGCGGAATCAGCGGAGCCACCTGCTGGCGGTCCTGCGCATTGTCCATCAAGAGCAACGCTCGCTTGCCGTCGAGCACTGACCGATAGAGCCCGCTCAACTCCGTCTCGCCCTCCGGAAGCGTCGCCGCCGGGTGATAAGCGCGGATGATATGTGCCATGGCCTCGGCCGCGGTCACCGGCTGCGGGCTGACGCCCTTGAGGTCCAGGTAGAACTGCGCGTCGGGATAGCGCGGCCGCAGCATCTCGCCCAGTTTGATCGCCAGCGTGGTCTTGCCGACTCCGCCTTGCCCCTGCAGACCGCAGATCGTGACGCCGCCGGGTTCCAGGCTCTTCATCAACTCCTTCAGTTCCGCGCCGCGCCCGGTGAAATCGCGGGGCGGCGACGGCAATTGATGCAGAGCATGCGTGGGCGGAGGAATCGTAAGATAGAGTCCGGAGAGGTCTTCCTGAAGGCTGACGACCGGCAGTTCGCGGAGCATCTGCCGTTCGGTCCCACCGGACGCGGAGGCCGCCTCGCCGGTCCGCAGATGATCGCGGATGGCCGCAATCACCGCCACCAGAAAAGCGATGGCGCAGAGCAGCCAGACCCAGGGGCGCGACGACTTGAACCACTCCTGCAGATCGTTGGCCAGCAGGTTGCTCGCCACTCCTCCGATGAAGGAGACGGCCGCAATCAGCGCCGGGATGAACCAGGCGCGGCGAGGTTTATAGAGGGGAGCGTCACCAGTCATGTCTCTTTCGGTCTACTTCCAGATCGCGAGCGAATTGAGGCCCGGGAATTTTCGCCCGACCGGCGCGGCAAGGCAAGCCGTTCCCCGCCTCAACCTGGGTCCGATCTTGGCCTGCGGCCGTCCATCGTGTAGACTAAGGTCTTGAAAGTAACTCTGTTGATCTTATATTCAAAACCGCGAAACAGGCGGAAGACACGGAATCCATCGTCTTCCGTGCCTTCCGCGTGTTCCGCGGTTTGTAACCCTAACTTGCTGACCAAAGGAGTAGCGTTATGACCGACATCGAAAAAACACTGACTGCGATCCTGGCGCGGCTGGACTCGATCGACACACGGATAAACTCGATCGACACACGCACAAACTCGATCGACACACGGACAAACTCGATCGAGTCGCGATTGAACAAGCTCGAAGATGCCATGCC
The DNA here is from genome assembly GCA_035280505.1 of Blastocatellia bacterium. Lineage (GTDB taxonomy): Bacteria > Acidobacteriota > Blastocatellia > RBC074 > RBC074 > JAKEHZ01. The sequence continues at coordinate 9,467 of DATEFT010000092.1, forward strand.
CAAAATGGAACACCGTCTCTCGCTGGCCATCCAGCAGACCGAGGAACGGCTCAACGCCCGTCTGCGCGAGCTTCAAGGCGAGGTCCGGGAGACCAATCGACACTTCGATGAGTTGGCCGGACAGTTCGTCAGACACGGTTCGCGGCTGGGCGACCTGGAAGCCAGAGTCCTGCAGCTCGAAAGAAAACCCGCCTAACCCGCCTAACCCTCCGACGGCCGCCACCCCCCGTTCGTGAAAAATAGCCAATCCTCGATGACAATCGGGCATCGCTTCGGATAAAATGCCCGGGCCAAAGCCATTATCAGGCCATGCAAATTTCATAATTTTCTGCATGAAAGCTTTTGCCGAAATTCGCGTTATCCTGATAGGGAAAGACGCAAGGCCATTCCCGACATTTGGCA
>DATEFT010000093.1:0-5994 GCA_035280505.1 Blastocatellia bacterium
GGGAGTCGGCAGAGGGTATCTGGGAGAGCCGGGGCTGACGGCGGAGAGGTTCGTGCCGGACGAGTACGGGAACGTCGAAGGCGGAAGATTGTACCGGACGGGGGACCTGGGAAGGCATCGAGAGGATGGCAGGGTCGAGTACGAGGGGAGAAGGGACGGGCAGGTGAAGGTGAGGGGATACCGGATCGAGTTGGGAGAGATCGAGGAGGCCTTGAGGAGCCATCCCGGCGTGAGAGAAGCGGCGGCCACGGTGAAAGAGAATGAAGCCGGGCAGAAGCGGCTGGTCGGATATGTGGTGAGAAGGCAGGAGGCCATGATTGAAGGAAGGCCGCGCCGCAGAATGGCTAATGGAATGGCGATCGTAGAGCAGAACCGGAACGAGACCGAGTATCTGTATGAAGAGATTTACGACAAGAAGACCTATTTCAGGCATGGAATAACGGTCCCGGAGAGCGGATGTGTATTTGATGTCGGAGCGAATATCGGCCTGTTCTCGTTGTTTGTCAGTCAAAATCGGAAGGGAGTGCGAGTCTACGCGTTCGAACCGATCAGACCGATCTATGAGGCGCTGAAACTGAATGTGCAGTTATATGGTGGAGCCGGCATCAAGCTCTACCAGATCGGTCTGGGAGATGAGGAGCGAATGGAGTCGTATACCTACTATCCCGGATACTCGATGATGTCGGGAGAGACCAGGTACGCGACGGCGAGCGAAGACATTGAGGTCATCAAGAGCTATCTGCGCAATGAGAAGGGATTGAGTGCGTCGGCAGAGATGTTCGAAGATGTCGATGCGATCCTGGCCTCCAGGTTTGAGGCGGAAAAATATGAGTGCCGAGTCAGGAGACTGGCCGATCTCATCAGTGAAGAGAAGATCGAAAAGATAGATCTGCTGAAAGTGGATGTCCAGAGAGCTGAGATGGATGTGCTGAAAGGGCTAGGGGACGAGAACTGGGAAAAAGTCGAACAGATCGTGATGGAGGTCCACGATCAGGAAGGGAGTGAGAGCGAAGGGAGACTGGAAGAGCTCCGGAGGTGGTTGAATGGGAAGGGATTCGAAGTTACGGCCGAACAGGACGAATTACTCACCGGAACCGATCGCCATAATCTATACGCGAAGAGAAGGGGAAGCAAACCGGAGAGCGAAGAGCCCGCCTGGACCAAGGTGACGGTCAATCAATCGCTGGAAGAGGTCACGGAAGCAGGGCTGAAGAGATATCTAGAGACGAGAGTGCCGGGTTACATGGTGCCATCCGCGCTCGTGATCCTGAATGAATTACCGCTGACGCGAAATGGGAAGATCGACCGGAGCGCGCTGCCCCGACCTGAAGAAGTGAAGGGAGAGGCCGAAGTCGAAGCCCCCCGATACTTGAATGCCTATGAGGAGATCATCGGCGGAGTCTGGAGAGAATTGCTGAAGGTGGATCAAATAGGGCGCGAAGACGACTTCTTCGAAAGCGGCGGCGATTCATTATTGGCGACGCAGGTCATTTCGCGAATCAGGGAGGTCTTTAAAGTAGAGATCGGGGTCAGAAGCATCTTCAAAGACTCAACGATCGGGGGGCTGGCAACCAGGATCCAGGAGGCAATGAAGGCCGGAGAGACGGCGACCGCGCCGCCACTGGTCAGGGTCGAACGAGCAGGAGGGGTGCCCCTGTCGTTCGCACAACGCAGACTGTGGTTCATCGAGCAACTGGAGCCGGGCAATGCCGCTTATAACTGCTCGGGAGCGACGAGATTGGAAGGGCGGTTGAACCTGGAGGCGCTGGAATCGGCAATCAATGAGATCCACCGAAGACATGAAGCTTTGAGAACGCGAATTGAAGTCGTGGCGGATGAGCCGGTACAGGTGATCGATGAGTGGGAGCCGCGGAGATTGGAGCGAATGGATCTGACCGGTTGGGCCCAGACCGAGATCGAAGAGGAGGTCCGGCGAATCGCGACCGCCGAGGCAGAGACGGGATTCGATCTGAGCCGCGGGCCGATGATGAGGGTGAAGTTATTGAAGCTGGAAGAGGAGCATCACGTCCTGATCTTCACCATCCATCATATCGCGAGCGATGGCTGGTCGATGAGAATTCTGGTCCGGGAGTTCGGGTTGCATTATCGCGCATATTGCGCCGGGACCGTCCCGCCGCTCAAAGAATTGCCGATCCAATACGCCGATTTTGCAGCCTGGCAAAGAGGATGGCTCAAGGGAGAGGTGTTGGAAGCGGAGCTGGAGTACTGGCGAAAGCAATTGGCCGGAACGAAGGCCCTGGAGCTGCCAACCGACTATCCGCGGCCCGCGGAGCCAAGCTATCGCGGCTCACAGCAATCGTTTCAACTGCAGGCGGACCTGGCGGCAGCCCTCAGAGAGTTGAGCCGGCAATCGGGGACGACGTTATTTATGACGCTGCTGGCGGCTTTCCAGGTCCTGCTCTATCGTTACACCGGCCAGCAGGATCTCGTCGTGGGGACTCCGACTGCCAATCGTCAGAGGTTGGAGCTGGAAGGAGTAGTCGGGTTCTTCGTTAATACCCTGGCTCTCCGGGCCAGGTTATCCCCCAAGCTCTCTTTTCGTGAGTCATTGCACCAGGTGAGAGAGACGGCGCTGGCTGCTTATTCGCACGACCAGGTCCCCTTCGAGAAACTGGTTGAGGATCTATCGCCGGAACGGGTGGTCGGGCGGAACCCGTTGTTTCAAGTCTGGTTCTTTCTCGACAGCATGTCTTCCGATGGTGACCCGATCTTTCCGGAAGCTGCCGATTCCTCGATCAAGATCGATTCCTCGCCCGCGAAAATGGATCTGGCGCTCATTATGTCCGCACATTCCGATAGCATCAGCGGATCATTTACTTACGCGACCGACCTGTTCAAGCCTGAGACGATAGTAATGCTGATCGAGCGATTCGAATCCGTGCTACGGGCCATGGTCGAAGCGCCTGATTGCAGGCTGATCGACGTGCCGCTCACAGATTCGAGTCCGGACCGACCCGCGCCCGGGGTTGAGCCCCCTGATCCTCTCGATGAAATGCGAGCGTCCTTCACCTTTTGATTGGCCGCCGCCCGGAGAATCTTTCCGGCTCTGAAACGTCATTCCCGGTAAAACTTATGAAAAGTAATTCGATCTATCGGCTTGCCGAATCGACTCTGGTTGAGCCTTTGGTAAATTGCTGGTCGGCCTGGCCGTACCTGATCGCCCCGGCGCCGGCCAGCTTGCATCTATCGCGATATCAACTTCCGCTGCTGCAGTCCTATCTTGATAATCCGGCGCTTCATGCAACCAGCCGGGAGTTGTCCCTGGCCGGTGGGGCGTTCGTCAATCTTCCGGTCGAAAGCGCCTCCGAAGTCGCGGCCCTGGCGGACAGTTCCAGGAAGAATCTGCGTCAGAATCTTGAATTGGCGCAAAGCATCCTCGAGTTTCAGCAGTGGCTGGTAGCCAACGCCAGCGGGGAGAGCCTGGTCCCGTGCTATCAGCGAATGCCGGCTCCGCTCCGGGGCTACGTTGAACTCGTCTACGACTATTGCAACCGCCCCTCATTGCGGCTGTTGGAAAACCTTCTATACCGAAGCCATTACTATAACCCGTCTCTCCAGACTCTGCGGCTCTCCAGGCTGGACCGGGACGATTCGCGGCCGTTCATTTTAAATACGCCCCGGTTGATGAGAGCAGATCAGATCGACTGGCAGGTGCCGTTCGATGCGCCTCAGATCGATCAGCTATTTATGCTCGAGACGCAGCCGCAGTCATTCGATTCGATCTGTCAGCTCCTTGGTTTGAACGGCCAGTCGCGGCAGTTGCTGGCGCCGCTGCTGACCGATAGACCACCGGCGCCGGTTGAAAAATGGCGGCAGGATTCCGTGCGAATCCGGTACTTCGGACATGCCTGTCTCTTAATTGAGCGTCAGGGAATCTCGATTCTCACGGATCCGCTCGTCGCGGTTGTGCCCGCCCAGGGCGGGCTCGCGCGGTTTTCATATAGCGATCTGCCGGATGAGATCGATTACGCTCTGATCACCCACAATCATCTGGATCACAACTCGCTGGAGACCCTCTTGCGGCTACGCCACAAGATCAAATGCCTCGTGGTCCCTAAATCCTGGGGGATCTTGTACGGGGATATGTCGCTCAAGTTACTCGCTCATCGGCTGGGGTTCAGAAACGTGAGCGAACTGAGCGAACTGGAGAACCTGCAATTTCCCGGCGGAGAGATCACCGCCATCCCTTTTCTGGGAGAACACTCGGACCTGGCGCATGGCAAGACCGGATATGTGATCCGGATGGAACAACGGCAACTTCTGATCGGGGCCGACTCGGACTGTCTGGACCCGCAGATCTATCGGAATGTGCGCCAATGCCTCGGCCGGATCGATACCGTATTTCTGGGGACGGAATCCGTGGGCGCTCCCCTGTCCTGGATCAACGGCCCATTGCTTCCGCAATGGCCGTCGCCTGAAGCAGAGGAGAGCCGGAGGCAACACGGTTGCGATGCCGGCCGGGCAATCGAGATCTTGAAAACCCTCGGCGCCAATCGATTGTATAACTATGCCATGGGCCTGGAGCCCTGGTTGGAGTATCTCCTCGGCCTCGGTCTCACCGAGAGTTCGCCGCAGTGGCGGGAGTCGGAGAAATTGTTGGCGGCCGCAAGAGCGAGCGGTTTGATCGCCGCCGAGCGTTTCTACGGAAAGACGGAGATGGTGTTGGATGACGCGGGGTTCGCCGAAGAGTCGTTCCTGTCTGTGACCGCCGCGCCGCAGCTCCTGGAAGATCACGGCATCAATGCCCAAGCGGAGTTCGTCTTCGACCTCGATTAGGATTTGAGTGTCCGGAGATCTTGTTAGATCGAGCATTGTCATGGAGAGAGGTAAATCTTATGAGCAGGACATCTGACTCACATTCCTTTTACGACCTGAAAGCGGATTCGGCGCGTCAGTACTGGCAACGAGTGCTTTCGATCGATCACGGTGACGCCATCATTCGGGCGGATCATTCAGCGAAGGCTTCAGGATCGATCGAACGTTCGCTGACCATGAAGATCTCCGGAGCGACGATTGAGAGATTGACGAAGTTGACGGGCGGGTCTCCTTTTTTGTCGTACGTCACCTTGTTGACGGCCTTAAAGACCTGCCTTTATCGATTCAGTCGAAGCGAAGTGACTGTGGTTGGGGCACCGTTGCGGGCGAAAGCAGGGATCCCGGGAGGTTTCTCTCAGCCCCTGGTCATCGTCGACGAGATCGACAGCGGAATGTCGTTTCGCACCCTGTTATCGAACGTCAAGGAGACGGTGGCTGAAGCCTATCAATATCAGGATTATCCGCCTGGAGATTTGATCAATGAATCGGCAGGCGGCGAGAACCGGCGGGCTCAACCTCAAGTCCTGTTGGCGGTGAAGGAATTTCATGGCGATCGTTCGTCGCCGGAGGGCAACATCGTCTTCAGGTTCGAGAAGCGCGAGGCCGAGATGCCGGGGACCGTGGACTTTGATCCGCGGCAATTCGGGGCGGATCTCATTCAACGGCTGATCGATGATTTTCTCGATATTTTGAGCCGCGCGCTCGAAGACCCGGCCGTCTCGATCGGGGAGCTTTCATCGCTGAGGCCGAACGAACGCCGGCAAATAGTTCAGGAATGGAATTGCACCAGCCGGCCGTTCCCCGAAAGTTGCGGGATCCATGAGCTGTTTATCCGGCAGGTCAAGGCTGCGCCGGAGGCCGTGGCGATAGTTGGCGACGGTCACCATCTGACTTATGGAGAGTTGAATCGGAGTGCCAATCAATTGGCGCATCACTTGATGGTCAAGGGCCTGGAGCCGGAAGGGCGGGTGGCGCTCTGTTTTGAGCGCAATCCGTGGATGGTGATCGGCGCGCTGGGCGTCCTGAAAGCCGGCGGAGTTTACCTGCCGCTGGATGTCAGCTATCCGCAGGATCGCCTGGCTTATATGCTCAACGACGCGCAGGCCGAGATCCTGATCACTCAGCAGCCACTGCTCGAGCATCTGCCTTTAACCGCGG
>DATEFT010000094.1:0-8145 GCA_035280505.1 Blastocatellia bacterium
AAGACTCTCTGCGGAAGAGCGATGCTACTTTTCGGTATGGCGGCGATGAGTTCGCCGCGATCTGTCCGGAGACGTCCGGCGAGGCCATGGCTGGAGTTTTGCGACGAATAGAAATGAGTTTGAAGAACTATTGCGCTCAGATCCGATTGACGGGAGACATCGGAATCAGTTGGGGGGCGGCCTCTTTTCCGACCGATGCCCTGGAGGCCGGTGAATTGATCGAGGTGGCCGACCAGCGGCTTTATCATTGTAAAAGAGCGCACCATCAGGGCCTTTCCCCGAGATAGCGACAGAGTTCATAAAATCATGATCCCTAAACTACGTCAATTGAAGCTAAAACCGATCCCGACCCTGCTGGGCCTCTGTTTTTTCCTGTTGCTGGTTCTGATCCTGATCAGCGGTTTTCTGGGTCAAAACCGGTTGGAGGAGATCAGTATCAAATCGGACGAGAGCGCCAGGGCCTATCTCGCACGGCTCAACCTCGCTTTCAATATCCGCGAGGCGGCTTCGGATACGGTCGGCCAGGCGCGGCTCTATCGAGCCTCCAAAGACCTGGGAATTCGTGGCCCGGTCTATCGAATCAATCTCAACAAGGCCAAGAACGAGCTGTTGAAACTCTTCGAGAAGGGAAAACAGGTCTGGCCCGCGCACCAGGCGACGCTCCCCGTCGCCGAAATCGACGCCTGGCGAAAAATGGCCTCGGCCATCCAAGGCTTCTGCGAAGTGATCGAGAAAGAAGAACAGGAGCGTCGTCCGTCAATTGCTCCCACGACCCCGGTGCTGGTCCCCAATCTCGCGGCCGATAGCTCCTCCGCGCCGTCTCCCGATCAGGATCTGGGAGACGAATTCTTTCAACGGCGCACCAATCTGGAGAGCTCCACCGATCATCTGGCGAAAGTGATCAACGAGGGGCTGGGCACGTCCCAGGAAGACGTCAAACAGTTGAAGAACCGCGCGGTCTTCGTCTTCGGCAGCGCCAATTGGACCACCCTCGGGATGGGGATTATCGTGATCGGGTTCACCATCTTTCTGACCCGCAGCTATATCAGCGAGGCCAAGAAAGAGGAGCGGCTCAAACAGGAGGCCCAGGGCCGGTTGCGTTCCGTCTTCGACAGCTTGTCCGACGACATCATCGTGCTCAGCGAGAAGGGCGAGGTCCTGGAGGTCAATCGTGCCTTCCTTCGCCACTTCAGCTTCAGCGATGCCGAACTCAAACTGCAGGACTATCAGGCCGTGCTGGCCCAGATTCCGGAGGTTGCCTCTTTCGTCGGCCAGACCCTGCAGCACCAGGATTTCGATCAGCATCAACGCGAGCGGATCGAGGTCAAATCGACCAACGGACATCCCGATAGCAGCCTCTTCGACGTTTCGGTCTCGGCCCTCAAGGTGGGCAACGACACCCACGGACGGGTTATCGTCATGGACGACGTCACCGAAGATGAACGAGTTCGCGAGGAGTTACGCCGCAGCCGCACTCTCAGCGCCGTCGGTCAGATCACCGCCCAGGTCGCCCACGAAATCTACAATCCGTTGGGCGCAGTTAAGCTCAACCTCGAATTGCTGGAAGTTCAGGTTAGAGGCGATGAGGACGTTAAACATACGATCGCCCGGTTGAAACGCGGCGTCGAGCATCTCTCGACCATCATCATGGATTTGCGGTATCTGACCCGGCCCCGCGATCCGGAGCGTAAACCTACAGACCTCAATAAGTTGCTGGATGAAGTGCTGGAATTGGCGAGCGATCGGCTCGAGCGCTCGCGGATCAGCATCGTGCGCGATTTCTCCATCGAGGCCGCGCAGGGCAAATACGATCCCCAACAATTGCGTAAGGTTTTCCTAAACCTCTTGATCAATGCCGTCGAGGCCTCACCTCAAAACGGGGAAGTACAACTGCGCACAAGGTTTATCCCCGGAACCTCGGCCGAGATCGAACCGGACCAATGTCTCGATTTTAACTCCTCGAACGGCGCGATCGCCGTCAGCGTGATCGATCATGGGGTCGGCATGTCGACAGAGACCAAGAAGCGAATCTTTGAGGCCTTCTATACGACCAAACGCAACGGAACCGGCCTGGGAATGATGATCACGCAGGAGATCGTCAAGAAACACGGCGGGAAGATCGAGGTCGAAAGTGAAGAAGGCAAAGGAACTACGGTCAACGTCTATCTGCCGGCGTAGACTTAAACCGCGAAACACTGGAAATGAGAGAAATAGGCTAAATATAAGAAATAGGCTAACTGCATGAAATACGCGAACCATTGCTTGATTTACGAATATCTAAGCAGGCAGTATGGAAAATAAAGGGTTTGCGGTGATAGCCTATCTTCTGGCAGGGAATTTAAGCATGTAAATCGCCAAATAAGAGAAATACCCTAAATATGTGAAATCAGCTAGGCTCAAGAAATAGATCAACTAGCTCTTAGAAGATATAAGCGATTTAGGGTATTTCAGATATTTGACGGTTTAAACCGAAACTACTTCGAGATCCGGGTCGACCTCTTCTTTGAGCATATATTCAATCGCCATGAGGGTCCCGCCGATCGAGCTGGGGCAGCTACCGCAGGCGCCCTGATAGCGGATCAAGAGCTTTTTATCGTCGAGTCCGATAATCTCAAGGCCGCCGCCGTCCCCGGCCAATCCCGGACGAATTCTCTCATCGAGGACCTGATTGATGCGGTCCAGGAGCGGATTTTCACCCGTGACGTGGGTTGGCTTGGCAGGTTCGTGCGCGGCTTGATCTGCGACCGAGGGCGCGGATCGGATCGGTTCGGCCAGCTTCTTCAACAACTCTTCCCAGCTCACCTCGTCCTCTTTATTGACCGTGATGAAACGATCCATGTAGAAGACTGAGGTCACGTTCCCGATCTTGAACAGGGCATCGGCCAGTGGATCTGCCACCGCCGACTCCGCATTCTGAAAAGAACGCGAGGTGCCGCTGGTCACCGGCTCCTTCAGGATGAATTTGACGGCGTTCGGATTGGGTGTGTATTCGATGTCGGCAATCTTGGGCATCTCTTCTCCTTCTCGATCACTCTTGGTCACCCTTGGTGACAGAAAACGCGCAAACTTAAAAAGCAATTATACTGTATCCTGCACCATGATATCCACGAGAGCGGGTGGACCGGATGGGCGAATCGGAACCGATCTCAGAAGAACGTTCGATAGAGATCGACCACTTCGTAATCGTCATTGACGACCGGAATCGCTCTCCATTTATCGAAGGCCGTACAGGGATGAGAGATTCCAGCGCAGACCAGATCTCCAACCTGCACCTGTTGGTCCCGGTCCAGGGCGAGATAGGCATGCTGATCGTTCAGTTTGAAGACTCGCGATCCGGCCAGGGGGCGCGCTGCATCGAGCGGCCGGCCTTCGCTGAGCGCGAAGAGCGGGACCGGCAGTTCCAGGTCGTGCGGGGCGTCCCGCTTGCCGAAGGTCAACAGCGCCAGGCCTTCTTCCGGAACCGACTGAACATAGGACCATAATTCCAGCGCCGGAATAAATTGAGGAACTCGCCATTGACCGGCCGCGCGGGCCAGACTGGCGGCCTGTTTTCGTTCGTACTGGACATGATCGTGAGTGACATAGCAACCGCTGCGGATGACGGTGCGGAATTCGCCCCGGACCCGGAGTGCCGCGCGCAAGACTCGATCGAGAAAGGCGCTGCCGCCCATGCTCAACAACGGGAGCTCCAGTTCCGGCCAGGAAGCTCGCACCTGCCGCCCCAGCGTTTGCAGACCCTCGAGGAATTGATCCACCTGGCGCGCCTCTTCATCGCCGCCCTCCGGCGCGGAGACCGAACCTTCAAACGCCTCGACCCCTTGCAATTTCAGAAACCGCGAATGAAGAGCGGCTTCTCGACAGACCTCCAGGCCCAGTTCGATCGAGCGAACTCCGGTTCTCCAGCCTTGGTGGCCCCATTCCAACAAGACATTGATCGGGCGTTGGGCGCCATACTGTTCCAATCCTCCAGCCAGATGTTTGACACCGGCCACGCTGTCGACCAGACAGTAGCATTCGAGATTCGGGTGTTCGTTGAGCAGGGAGGTTAGGGCGCGTAAATTCGCGGCCCCGGCGACCTGATTGGCGATCACGATCCGGCTGACACCGAAGGTGAGACAGACCTGGACCTGCGACAGATTGGCCACCGTCAGGGCCCAGGCGCCTTTGGCGATCTGCCGCTCAAAGATCTGCGGAGACATGGTCGTCTTGACGTGCGGGGCCAGCCACAAGCCGTTTTCGCCGCACCAATCGGCCATCTCGGTCAGATTGTGTTCGAGCGCGGACTCCTTAATCACCAGCAGCGGAAAGGGCAGGTCTCCCCTCAGAATCTTCCATCCCCGCGATCGGGATTGTGCCGGAGAGGTTCGGGCGCCGAAGGGCAGACCTTTGGTCGTCTGGTCCAGCGTGGTCTGCTTGAGTTCTTCCAGGGCTTGCGCCTCGTATCGGCAGCCCGATGAATCCGGATTGTGGGCCATCACTCACCTCCTGAATTGACTAACTCGACGACCATTCTATGGTCGGTCCCGCATAGACGCCATAGCACAAGTGTTGTATCCTCTTTATCTTTCAGTACCTCAAGGAAAAGCGGATATTAAGCGGATGAAAGCGTATACAAAGTATCTAACCTTTCACACAAAGAAACGGCGAGATTATATCAAGATTACGGACGAGATCTCCGAGGGGGTGGCAGAGAGCGGGATCAAGGAAGGATTCGCTTTGGTTTCGGCCATGCACATCACCGCCTCGGTCTACATCAACGATGACGAGGATGGGCTGATATCGGATATCGATGAGTGGCTTAATAAACTTGCGCCGGCCAGGCCGGATTATCGTCATCACCAGACCGGGGAAGACAACGCTGATGCCCACCTGAAGAACCTCCTCATGCATCATCAAGTGCTGGTGCCGATTACCGATGGTCGATTGACTCTCGGGACCTGGCAGCAGATCTTCTACGCGGAATTCGACGGGCAGCGCCCCAAACGCGTAATTGTCAAAATCATCGGCGAATAACCTGAAGAGAGTTGTGACTACCAAAACCATTACTCAGCAAAAAACCGAGAGCGGTATGAAATATATACTTTGGATGCTGGCGGCTGCCGCTTTGCCGCTGCCCTGGATGGCGCTGACGCTGACCGGAGAAGGTCATCATCTGGAGTCAGGGAATCCGCCTCTGGTCTCGTTGCTGGCTGGGGTCGGAATCATCGGGGCGGCATTCATTTTGAGCTGGGGGGCGGAGCTATCCGAACGCGACATTCCCCGGTCCCTCGCCTTGATCACGCTCGCCTTGATCAGCGTCTTGCCGGAGTATGCCGTAGACCTGAATTTCGCCTGGATTGCCGGTCAGGACCCGGAATACAAGCAGTATGCGATCGCCAACATGACGGGCGCCAATCGGGTCTTGATCGGCCTCGGATGGTCGCTGATCGCGATCGTCTACTATTTCAAGTTCCGCCGGGATCATATTCCGCTAGACAATTCACAGGGGCTGGAGCTGAGTCTGCTGCTGCTGGCGACGATCTACTCATTCATCCTGCCGATCAAGGGCACGTTGTCTCTGATCGATATGGTCTTCTTCTTCGCCATGTTCTTCTACTATGCCGCCCGCGCCGCCAAGGGCGAACGGCATGAGGCGGAGATGGAGGGAATCGTCGGATTCCTCGATCGCGGGCTCGGCAATACGGCGCGCCGGGTGGCAATCTTGTCGATGTTCGCTTTCGCGGGCTACGCCATCTGGCTGGCGGCCGAACCGTTCGGCAAGAGCCTGGTCATGTCCGGAAAGCAGTTGGGAGTCGATGAATTTCTGCTCGTGCAATGGCTGGCCCCGGTGGCCTCCGAATCGCCGGAATTCATTGTCGCGTTGCTCTTCGCGCTGAAGGGGCGCGGTTCAACGGGCCTCGGGGCCTTGATCTCATCGAAAGTCAATCAGTGGACTCTGCTGGTCGGGGCGATACCGCTGGTCTACGCGATCTCGGCGGGATCGACGGCGCCCATGGATCTGGACCATCGTCAGCGAGAGGAACTGTTGTTGACTTCGGCTCAGTCGCTCTTCGCCGCCGTCATCATCTCCGATTTCCGCTTCTCGTTGTGGGAGGCCGTCGTCTTGATGATCCTCTTCTTCGGGCAGTTTTTCTTTCCACAGGAATCGATCCGGTATATTTTCAGCGGAATCTACATCGCCTCTTTTGTCGCCCTGGTCATGACCTCGCCCATCCGGCGCCAAATGGTCTTCCGTGCACTACTTCTCAAGTAAGCGCAATCAGTACCGCGAACGGTAGCGAGCGGATCGGACACCGAGATGTCCGCTCGCCGCCGTTCGCGGTACCGATTACCATGTTCCTTTGACCATCTTCACTTTCATCCCATCGCGCAGCGCATCGGTCGGGTTCACGATCATCAGGTCGTTCTCGGTGAGGCCCGAGACGACTTCGACCTCCTTGCCGAAATCGCGTCCGAGTTCAACTTTCTGAGAGCGCACGCCCTGATCCTGGGAGACGACGAGCACCTGCGGACCGGCGGCGTTGACCATCAGCACCTTGGCGGGAATGATCAGGGCATGATTGGTGGACGGGATCGTGAATTTGACCTGGGCGTACATTCCGGGCAGCAACTGTTGATCGGGATTATTGATGCGGATTTCAGCCATCATCGTCCGCGACGTGGGATCGATCGAATGGGAGGTGCCGAAGAGACTGGCCGCAAAACTCTTTTGCGGCAGCTCCCGGACCTGCACCTCAGTGGGCAGTCCGGGCTTGATCGCGGCGGCGAAGGTCTGCGGGATGTTGACGAAGACGCGGATCGTATCCAGACGCACCAGGCGGTAGAGGCCGTTGCTGGTGGCGGTGCCGCCATTGGAGTTGATCAGGGCGCCGACCTCGATATTTCGTCCGGTAATCATGCCCGCGTAGGGGGCGGTCACTTTCTGAAATGATTGCCGCTCGATCAGACGTTGCAGGTTCGCCTGGCGCGCATTGGAGGTCGATTGCCGGGCCTCGATCGCCGATTGTTGAGCCTTGATCGCCGCCCGCCGAGCCCGGATATTGGCCTGGGCGACCTCGACATCGGCCTGCCGCGCGTCGAAGGTCGCCTGTTTATCGTCGGTATCCTGACGCGAGACTACTCCATGAGAGGCGAGGGTTTTCGAACGTTCGAGGTTGACGCGGGCCAGTTCCAGATTGGTCCGGGCCTGTTTGAGCGCGGCCTCGGCTTGTTCGAGACCGGCTTCGGCCTGGCTCAGTTCGGACCGGGCCTGCATGACGTTCTGTTCGGCCTCCGCCTTCTCCTGGATTCCCTGGTGCAGTTCCTGGTCGATTTCGGGAGTGTCGATCTCGGCCAGCAGTTGCCCCTGGTTCACTTTTTGACCCATGCCGACGTACCAGCGGCGGATGTATCCGCCGGTGCGGGCGGAGATGGTCGTCTCCTGAATCGCCTGGGTCGTGGCCGGGAGCACCAGTTCGTTGGTGGCCGGGGAGTTGTGCGGCGTCAAAACCGTGACCGTCGGCACTCCCTCCTCCTGTTCCCTGGCGACCTCCGACAGCTCGGACTGGCGCCTGAGGCGCGGAATGATCCCGATCACCAGGAGCGTCACCAGGAAGAGCAGACCGGCGATGACGGCGGTCTTATTGAGGCCGCCGCGTTGCGGTCTCGCCACGGGCGAGAGATGGGGCTCGAGCTCGGACTCTTGATCCGACAATTTCTTCGCTGAACCTGCCTTCGAATTCATCTACCTCTCCTTCAACAGATTATCGGGCGATGCCGAACTCGGTCGGCGAAATAGAATGATCTTCAAGCTCCTCGTCAAGTTGCCGGCCCATTTGATGGCGCAACACGCTATAGATGACCGGCACCAGGAAGAGAGTCGCCATGGTGGCCATCACCAGTCCACCGATTACCGCTCGTCCGAGCGGGGCATTCTGTTCACCGCCTTCGCCCCATCCGAGCGCCATCGGCAGCATCCCGATGATCATGGCCAGCGCGGTCATCAGCACCGGCCGCAACCGGGTATAGCCGGCATTGAGGGCGGCCGTCACCGCGTCTTTACCCTCCAGGCGCTGTTCATTGGCGAAGGTGACCAGCAGAATGCTGTTGGCGGTCGCCACCCCCACGCACATGATCGCTCCCATCAGACTGGGCACGTTGATCGTC
>DATEFT010000095.1:0-19244 GCA_035280505.1 Blastocatellia bacterium
AGCAGTTTGAGACCGATGATTCCGCCGACGATCAGCGCGATGCAGATCAGTCGGCGGAAATCCGCCGACTCGCCGAAGAGCAGGATGCCCAGCACGACGGCCCCGACGGCTCCGATCCCGGTCCAGACGGTGTAGGCGGTCCCGAGCGGCAGAGATTTCAGCGCGACTCCGAGCAGGTAGACGCTGAGCAACATGAATCCGCCGAAACCGACCGTCGGCCAGAAGGCCGTGAACCCCTTGGCGGATTTAAGGCAGACCGCCCATCCGATTTCAAAGAGTCCTGCCAGCAGAAGCACGATCCAGGCCATAGTGCGCTCCCTCCTCCTGCGATTCTAAGCGACGACCAGGCGCCGGTCTGTTACTTTAAAGGTTCGGCGAAGAGGCTGACCTCGCTCAGACACGGTCCGGCGGCGGCTTTGATGATTCGGATCCGAACTTTATCGGTGGTGACGCGTTCGCCCCTGATCAGTCGCTGGGCGCCCATGCTGCTTCCCGCGCCGAATCCAACCCAGGCGCCATCCTTCCAGATCTCCACGGCGAACTCTTCGACCCGCTGGCCGAGCTGAATGTTTTCGCAGAGGCGAACGAGATTGAAGCTCTTCGCCCCTTTCAGATCGAGTTCCAGCTCCGCGGTCGTGACCTGGTCGTCCGTGGCCCAGAAACTGGACCGGTCGTCGTCCAGCGCCTTCGCTCCGCCGAATCGCCGGTCTCCACCACGAATATTGCTGGCCTTCGCCCGCGCTCCCTGAGCCAGATTCGAGGCAAAGGTCTCTTTCAGAAGGTCCCCGAACTCCTGGAGCGCGCGTGCGTCGTTCTCTTGGATCCGCCCACGCCGATCGGGCGGGACGTTGAGCAGAAACGACGCGCCGCGTCCGACGGAGGCGAAATAGAGATCGAGCAGTTGCCGGGGACTCTTGACCTGTCCATTCTCCTTCTCGTGCCAGAACCAGCCGGGCCGAATCGAAACATCGCACTCCGCCGGCCGCCAGGCCGCGCCGTGGCGGTCTCCGCGGTTGAGGCGGCCTTCGATGCCGCCGAGGCCCGGGTAGATCCCTTCGGGGTCGATCGTGCTCCAACAGGTCTCGCCCGCAATCCCGCGCTCATTGCCGACCCATCGTACATCCGGTCCGGCGTCACTGAAGATGACCGCCTCCGGCTGATACTGCCGCACCATCGCCCAGGTGTTCGGCCAGTCATAATACCGGGCCTTGTCGATGCGGCGGGTTTCTCTGGCGCCGCCATAATAACCGTCGCCGCCGTTGGCGCCATCGTGCCAGACCTCGAAGAGCGGCCCATACCCGGTCAATAGTTCCCTTAACTGCTCGCGATAGATCGATAGATATTCCGGTTTGCCGTAGGCGGCGCTATTGCGGTCCCACGGCGAGAGGTAGACGCCGAACTTGAGGCCGTGTCTGCGGCAAGCGTCGGAGAGTTCCCGGACGACGTCGCCCCGGCCGTTCCGCCAGGAACTGCGGGCGATGTTGTGCGAAGTGGTCTTGGTCGGCCACAGGCAGAATCCGTCGTGATGCTTGGCCGTCAGGATGAGGCCCTTCATCCCGCCTCTCTTCAGCGTCTCGACGATCTGGTTCGCATCGAAGTCGGTGGGATTGAAGAGACCGGGATCTTCATCGCCATAACCCCACTCGCGATCGGTGAACGTATTGATCGTGAAGTGCACGAAGGCATACATCTCCAACTGGTGCCACTGCCATTGTCGCGGAGAGGGCGTGGCGCCGAAGGCTTGCGGCGGGGAGACCTTCTTCTGCGAGGCCACCAACGCGAGCCCCACGATGGGGAGGAGGACCATCGCCATTAATTGGAATCTCAATGAATGGGACTGCGGCAGAAACTTTGAGAAAGTCATGACGTTCCCTCTCCAGATATCGCGAATGAAAGATTCACGAGCATTGTCGAGTTTGGAGTGAGGTTCGTCAAGAAGACGGTTGAGATTCAAACCGCGAAACACGAATCGGCCATTTTCGCGTCTTTCGCGGTTAATCCTGAAAATCTCAGGTGAATGATCAGTCCCTCCATGACCCGCTCGCGTTTAACGGCGAGGACGATTAGAATAGATGGCAACAACTGTGGTCCAGACTGAACTGAGAAAAAACAGTTAAACAACCTGATGGCCGAAATAGAATCGCCGGCACTCACGCCGTGAAGGTGTCGGTGATGAGGTCCGATAAGTCATGAGAACCTTACTCAATCCGGGAATAGCGAAAGGGGCTCGATGGACGAAGGTTGCGCTCGTGCTGCTGGCCGGAATCGTGGCCGCGAGCGTGGTCGGAGCGACCGGCGCCGTAAGCCTGATCGGGGAGGCTCAGGAAGCCGGCGGGCTGAAGTCAGGCGGGCCGGCGACATTCGAGAAGTATTGTTTTCAATGTCATGGTCTGAAGTCCCCGAAGGCGGGAGTGAGCTTGCAGCAATTGACCGCGCGGAACTCGATCGGAGAGGACTTCCAACTGTGGGAGCGGGTGGCGGTCGCGCTGGAGCAGAAGAGCATGCCGCCCAGGTCGATGCCGCAACCGAGCGACGAGGAGCGCGCCCAGGCCGTCTCCTGGATCCGGACCGAGCTGAACACTTATGCCGCACAGCACGACGGCGATCCCGGACGAGTCACGGTCCGGCGGCTGACCAGCGGCGAATATGCCTATACCATCAAAGATCTGACCGGGGTCGATCTGAACGTCGGGATCGACGCCTCGAGCGACGCGGTCGGCGGCGAGGGATTCACCAATTTCGGCGATGTCCAGTTCATGCAGGACGCCAATCTGGAGCGCTATCTGGCGGCCGCCAAGCTGATCGCCGAGCATGCGGTGATCGGATCAGGCCCGCTCGAATTCTTCACGCATCCCGGCCGGACCGGCTTTGAACTCTCGGCCATCGCGCGGATCAAGGAGATCTACGCCGCCCACGGGATCCGAACCGTTTCGGGCGAGGGCGGCAGACCGTTCGGACTCGAAAGATACGGCCGGGCTCTCTACACGGCCTGGCGGTACAAGCATCGCGCCGCCCTGGGCGAGACCGCGGCGACGTTGAAAGAGCTGGCGGTTCGTGAAGGGGTCAGCCCGCGCTTCGCCCGGCACATCTGGCAGGTCATGAACAATCCGTCACTGAAATATCCCTCTTCCGAAGCGGCTCTGCGGTGGCGCAAGTTGCCGGTGCCGGGAGGCGACGGGCAGGCGGCGGCCACCGCGGCGCGGGCGGGGTGCGAGGAGATCCAGAAGTTTCTGGTCACCTGGCCGAGCTGGTTGTTCGCGCGAGGCGACCTGGCGGCCGGCGGCGCCGGCGACGAGAGCCCGCTCGAATTCAGCGACCGGACGCTGGACCTCAAGCCCTCCCACCCATTCGTCTTCGTCCGAGGCGCGGGCCGGGGCCCGGCCTTTCCGCCGGGGCCCGCGAAGATCTATCTGAACGTCGCGACCGCCAACCCGGCCATGGGAGAGAAGCCCGTGGTAATCTGGCGCAACCTGACGGTCGGATTTCACCGAATCGTGCCGCGCGGACCGGTCGCCGAGGGGCAATCGGTCGTCGTCCTGGCGGAGGAGGCGCAATTGCTGGCCAACCTTCGGCGAGGAATCCTGCCGCCCGGTCCGAGACAGGCCTTGAGGACGGTGGTCACCGAAGAGACGGCCAGGAGACTGAACTTCGGCCGGAGCCCGGACGGCACGCCCCTCGGCCCCGACGATTTCGCGTCGGAGGGGTCGATCGTCCTCGAGGTGCCGATGCCGGAGGGCCCGTTCGCCTTGAACCTGCAGGTCGAGGCGGAACTCGGCCGCAATCGAGGCCAGGTCGTCCGAATCGTGATCGCCGATCGCGAAAACGGGATGACCAGGGGACAACCGACCCGAACGCTTCTGGGCGACATGCGGAATCCCAACGGTCGTGAGTTCAAGGCGGGAGTCATGGAGTTCGCCTCGCTCCTGCCCCCCAATTCGCACGGCGAGCCGACACCGGCCGACAAAGACCCGATTCCGGACCCGTTCGACAGTACCTACAATGTGCCGGAGCACGACGAATTCGTCCAGAGAGTGAAGTACCATCGGGACGATCGGTTCCTGGTCGAGAACCTCGTCGACGGCGCCACGCGGGCGCGGCTCAATCAGGCCTGGAACGACCTGTACGCGTCATTCGAGTACCACGACAACTACCTGCGGCTGCTCGCCAGGCATTTCGGGTTCGATCTGAAGGGCCTGGGGATCGCCCGGTTGGACAAAGCCCGGATCGAGACCATGCCGCCCGAGATGCGAAGATACGTCGTTCCGCTGCGCGCCGAGTACGAGGCCGTCGTCGCGGCGGAGAAGGCGGCCCGTCCGGGTCACGTCGCGGATTGCCTGCAGTTTGCCGGCCGAGCCTGGCGTCGCCCCCTGACCGAAGAGGAGAAGCGAAGTCTCCGGTCCTTCTACGACCGGATGATCGAGACCGATCCGGATCATCGCCAGGCGATTCGGGCCTTGCTGGCGCGGATCCTGATCGCGCCCCAGTTTCTGTATCGGGTGGAGCAGACGGCGGGCGCCGCATCGTCCGAGCCGGAGGGGGACCGCCCGCCCAGCAAACCGCCGACCAATTGGCCGCTGACCAACTGGGAACTGGCCAGCCGCCTCAGTTACTTCCTGTGGTCCTCCATTCCGGACGAAGAATTGTTGCGCGCCGCGCGCGCCGGCGAACTGAGCGCCCGGGAGGGCATTCAACGGCAGGTGCAACGAATGATCGCCGATCCCAAGGCTCGGCGGCTCTCGACCGAGTTCTTCGGTCAATGGCTCGGTTTCTACCATTTCGACCAACATCGGGGAGTCGATACGAGCCGCTTTCCGGAGTTCACGGAGGACGTGAAAGATGCGATGTACGACGAGGCGGTCTCCTTCTTCGAACACATCATCCGGAAGGAGCGCCCGATCCATGAACTGATCTTCGCCGACTACACCTTCCTCAATCGTAACCTGGCCCAATTTTACGGGGTGAAACGCGAGATCCGGCCCGCCGCTCAACCGGAACTGGTGGAGGGCCCCCTTCATCGCGGAGGACTGCTCCGTCTGGGCGCGATCCTGACGACCACCTCCGCGCCGCTGCGCACCAGCCCGGTCAAGCGCGGCGACTGGATTTTGCGGCGCCTCCTGGGCACCCCGGTGCCCCCGCCGCCCGCGGACGCGGGCTCGATCCCGGCGGATGACAAGCTGTTCGGCGGCCTCTCGGTCAAAGCCCGGTTGGAACAGCACAAACGCAACGCCACTTGCGCCAACTGCCATACGCGCATCGATCCGCTGGGATTTTCGCTGGAACACTACGACCCGGTCGGACGCTGGCGCGAGCTATATCCGGACGGCAAGCAGATCGAGGATTCGGCGGCCCTCTCCGACCGGACGCCGATAGCCGGAGTGGACGGGCTGCTCCGATATCTGGAGTCGAAAGACGAGCAGATTCGCAAGACGCTCTCCCGGCGCCTGGTGGGATACGCGTTGGGGCGCACGATTCAGGCCTCCGATCTGTTGTTGATCGATCGAATGGTGAAGACCGGTAATCAGGCGACCTTCCTGCAACTGGCGACGGAGATTGCGGCCAGCAAACAGTTCCGCCATCGCCTGGGGCCGGAGGACGGCCCGACCGGATCGAAAGTCGCCGTCAATGCGGCAGGGAAGCAGTTCAACCCGGGAGCAAAACGATGAAGAACACGAAAGATCGATCGCGGCGCCATTTTTTGCGGGGGGCGGGCATCGCCCTGGCCTTGCCCTGGATGGAGTCGTGGCCGCTGCTGGCCCGGGACGCCGGGACGTCGGCGCGAACCGAGACGAACAAGCCGCCGCTGCGGTTTGCGCACATCTATTTTTCCAACGGCGTCGAACCCGTTCACTGGTGGGCGAAGGGCGGCGGCGCCGCCATGGAGTTCGGCCCGGCCGCGCAACCGCTGACGCCGATTCGCGAGGAGGTGATCTTCCTGCGCGGGCTCTATCATCAGAGGGCGTTCGTCTCCACCAGCCCGCATCTCGGTCGCATGAATCTGCTCTCCGGCGCGCCGGTGAGTTTGGACCCCAAAGAGATCCGCGTGGGAACCTCCTTCGACCAGGTGCTCGCGCAACGACTGGGAGACCGGACCGCGGTGCCCAGTCTGACCCTGGGGATCGAACCGAACGAACTGCGGCTCGAAGACGGGTTGTCGATGATCTACGGCTCGTCCGTCTCGTGGGTCTCGCCCACCCAACCCGCGACCAAGGAGATCTATCCGTCACGAACCTTCGAGCAACTGGTCGGCGACGGCGCGGGCCGGCGACTCGACCGCAGCATTCTCGATGCCGTCCTCGGCGAGGCCTCCTCGCTGCGCCCCAGAGTCAGCGCCGGCGATCGTCAAAAACTCGATGAGTATTTCGAATCGATCCGCGGCATCGAGAAACGCCTGGACCATGCCGCCAGGGAAGAACGGCTCGAAGGCTGGCGCCCGACGCTCAAACAACCGAACCTGCCGCGCCCGGCCGACCAGGTCCCGCAGAACGTGCCCGAGCACATGAAGCTGATGCTGGACCTGATCGTCATGGCCTTTCAGATGGATCGGACCCGGATCGTCACCCTCATGCTCAACAACGATCTCTCGCAGATGAACTTCAAGTTCCTGGAAGGAGTGCGGGGCGCGCTGCATCTGGACCTGACGCACAACGGCCGGGCGCCTGAACTGGAGGCCATGTACCTGAAGACCAATCAGTTTCACGTACAGCAGTTCACCTACCTTGTCGAACGGCTGAAGGCGATCGACGAAGGAGGAACCTCGCTGCTCGACAACTCCATCCTGATGTTCGCCTCCAATCTCTTCGACGGCGATTCCCACAGCGCCGATCAGTTGCCGATCGTGCTGGCCGGGCGGGCCGGAGGCGCGCTGCAGACCGGCCGCCTCCTCGACTATCTCGATCGCGGCCAGGATCAGCGCCGCGCCTGCAGCCTCTATCTGTCCCTGATGGACCTGATGGGCCTTCGACTGGATCGTTTCGGCGATACCGATCAACGGTTGGCCAACCTCTAGCACGAAAATACGCGGAAGACGCGAAAAACAGGCTGATTCGCGTCTTTCGCGTCTTTCGCGGTCGAAGAGAATTCGTGACTCACTCCGATCTTGGATACAATGCGGGCCAAGAGGTCTCAATGCCCGAATCCAAGTGAGGAGAATATCGTGAATAAACTTACAGGCATCATTAGCCTGCTTTTAGTGTGCGCGCTGGCGGGAATGGCCGCCGCGCAGCCGCAATCAACGCCCGCGCCGATCACCGCGGTCAAGGCCGGCCGTCTCATCGATCCGGAGACCGGAACGGCGGCGACCAACCAGGTCATCATCATCGAAGGCGAGAAGATCAGAGCCGTCGGTTCGAATCTCGAAATTCCCGCCGGGGCCAACGTGATAGATCTGTCGAACCTGACGGTGCTGCCCGGACTCGTCGATGCCCACACGCACATGGCGATAACCTACAAGGAGCAGCCGGAGAATAACTACTATTACCTGACCTACGTCATGGATTCGACTCCCCTGCGCGCGATCCAGGCCGCATCCAACGGCATTCAGTTGCTCAATTCAGGCTTCACCGTCGTTCGCGACGTCGGCAACAACGGGCTCTACGCCGATGTGGCGCTCCGCCAGGCGATCGAGCAGGGCTGGCTGCCGGGACCGACCGTCATTCCGTCGGGGCCGATGATCGGCAGCACCGGCGGGCAATTCTGGCCGACTCCGGAGATGTACAAGCAACACAACATTATGTTTCCGGAGTATATCGACGCCAACAGCCCCGAAGAGATCGTTCGCGCGGTCCGTGAGAACATGCTCTTCGGGGCGAAGACCATCAAGCTCTGTATCGATTGCAAGCCGTGGGGGTACTCGGTCGAGGATATCAAGCTGGTCATCAGCGAAGCGGCCAAGGGAAGTTGCAAGGTCGAAGGGCACGTGCAGACCCCGGCCGGAGCGCAGCGAGCCATCGACGCGGGCATCCACATTATCGGGCACGGTACGGCGCTGACTCCCGAGCACCATCGCCAGATGGCCGAGAAGGGAATCTTTCTGGCGGGAACCGACACGCCTTTCACCAAATATCACGGCACCGAGGCCGCCTTCAAACAGACGGTCGCCAAACTCCGCGATGCCTGGGAGAAGAAGGTGCCCCTGACCTTCTCGACCGACTTCGACTATTGGAACGAACGGATGAAGGACGAGCAGACCGGCGAATGGCTGAGTCGCGGCGAGATGACGATCGCCTTCCTGGACACCTGGAAGGCGGCCGGGATCCCGGCTCCCGAGATCCTGCGGGCGATCACGATCAACGGCTACCAGGCGGCCGACCTGATCAAGGAGCGCGGGCCCATCAAGCCGGGCTTCTTCGCAGATCTGATCGCGATCGCGGGCGACCCGCTCACCGAGATCGACGCGCTGCGCAAGATACAGTTCGTGATGAAGAACGGCGTGATCTTCAAGAAAGACGGCGTCATGGCTCCGGAGAAGTTCTTCCATCCGGGACCGGTCAGAATCCCGAACGGCCGATACACGCGCTGATCGACCGGGCCGGCGGGATTCAAACCGCGAAACACACGAAAGACGCGAAATCGACCATTTTTCGTGTCTTTCGCGTCTTTCGCGGTTTAGAACCCAAATTCGACAAACTTACTTTTCCAAGTACTGAGGGGCGGTGCGGAGTTCGATCGCGCGGATCACCGAGCTCACGTCATCGTCCTCGAGACCCAGGCTCCGGGTCTCATCAAAGAGGGCCTGGCAGACGTCAAGGAGCGGTGACGCGATTCCGGCCTCTCGCGCCGCTCCGGCGATCAACCGGCTGCACTCCAGGGCGTCGGTGATTCCGGCCTGTCTTGAGAAGTCCCTCGCGAGCAGCTTGGCCGTCTTGACTCGCGAGATGTCGCTCGCCATCTGCCCGGCGTTGAGAATCGAGGCGAACTTGGTCAGGTCCAGTCCCTGGCGCTCGGCGAAATGGACGGCTTCCGCCAGACCGGTGACCGTGGCCAGCATGAAGACGTTCACCGCCAGCTTCATGACCAGCGCCTTGGGCACGGGACCGCACTCGATGGCCTCGCGGCACATCGGCGCGAAGAGCGGCCGAACCGACGCCACCACTTCCGGAAGGCCCGCCAGCATCGCCACCAGTTGTCCGGCCTCCGCCGGTTTGCGCGACCCCGAGACCGGCGCCTCGACAAAACGGCCGCCCGCCGCGCGGACCTCGGTTTCGAGCGCCCGGGAGTAGCTCGGCGGGTTGGTCCCCATGTTGATCAGGGTGCGCCCCTCGACCAGCTCGCCGAAAGCGCCGCTGCCACGCTTGAGCGCCGAGTCGATGGCATCTCCGTTGACCAACATGAGGATCACGACCTCGCACCGTGCGAAGACCTCCGCGACCTCTTCCGCGACAGCGGCCCCCGCCTCGGCGAGGCTCGCGCATTTCGAGGGCGTGCGATTCCAGACCACGAGCGGCGTGCCGGCCCTCGCCAGATTCAGCGCCATCGGCTCGCCCATCAATCCCAGGCCGACGAAGCCGACCGGCGCAGACGCAGTTCCTGTCATTGGATCTCCCATTCCGTTGTTCGCAGAGACGTTCGATGGTGAAGATCCAATCTATCATCATTCAAGCCATTGATACAGACGACGGTCCCGGGCTCACCTCGCCGCCGATTTGCTGTAGAGCGGGCGATCCAGGATTCTCGCCGCCATGCTGTCAACCGGAAAACTCATCTCGCAATGGGCCTGATCCGGATGCTCCATCGCCATCACGCCGATCGAGAGCGTGGCCCGGAGCTGGTCGAGGCCGCAACGCGCCCGGCAATCGATGGCCCGGTCGGTAAAGAGCGAGGCGAAGCATTGGGCGACCGCTCGCAGCAGTCCCTCGCGTCCGCGAACGTTGAAGAAAGTTTCAGCGGCCTCCTCGAACGAATTCGCGGGCAGATCTTCAGGGGCGGCCGATGGCCGGACCGCCAGGACCGGTTCGTAACCGAGCCGCAGGCAGAGCCGGTCGTAAGCCGCCAGAATCTCCTCCCGCAGTTCGGCCGGCAGCTCGGTTTCGAGCACCGCCACCCGCGCGGCATGGCCGCGCTCGGCCACCTGGGCCACATTATCCGGGTTGAAGATCGCGAAGATCCGGCGAAGCCTCTGTTCCAGGCCTCTCTCCTTCAATAGACGGCGGGGAGCCTCGGCGGTGATTGCAAAGCCGTCGATCTCGCCGCCCGACGGCCCGAGCGCGTTGAAAATCCGCCCCAGAGAGACCTTCTGAGCGTCGGTCAACGCCGCGCCCGGCCGGTCGAGCCCGCTGAAATCCACTGTATATCTCTTTAAGATGGTCATAACTTTTACTCCTCATCACAGGCGCGGGGAATCGGCGGCCTACGAGCGTCACGATGATCCATGGCATAAGAACGCTTCATGAATCATCCGGGCGAATCCATAAGCTGCAATCGTTCAAGTTGCAATCGTTGTGCCGATCGGATCGCCCCGTCAAATCGGCGGTTAGAGGCCTGACATGGGGAATTTTCCTCAGCGATGGTGGCTGGCGACCAGCGAATAGAGATAGAAGAGGATTCCGGCCCCGATCAGCGCGCCGCCGAAGATCATAAAGACCAGAAACGAGGTGGGGTGGGCCCAGTGCAAAGAGAAGAGTTCCACCAGCAATCCGGCGATGATCATGGCCCCGGCGGTTCTGGCCGCGTCGGAATAGAGCCGGTTAACGTCGTCATCTTTGCCTTCCTTAACCAATCGCTGCGCGGTCCGGTAGTACTCGACATGGAGCCCGGCCGGTCCGTGGCAGGCCTCACAGCCGCGCTGATCCGCCTGCGCCCGTTCGTTCAGAGTCTGGCGATGAACGGTGACCGCAAAGAAGGCCGACTGGTCGGCATGGCACTCCCCGCAAGTGTCGCTGCCCACGTATTGAGCGGCCGTCTGCGGCGGTCGAAGCAGCCCGGACTGTTGAGGGACATAATTTTCCGGGCGAGACTTCGGCCGGCCGATCGCCGGAGCCTTGATCTCCGAGGCCGTCAACGGCGCCGCCGGCAGCAGGCCGAAGAGCACAACCGTGACGATTTTGAAAGTTCGCATCTTCTCTTCACCTCGACACAGCCCGACCTCCGCTCATCCTGAATGAACGAGAGATCGACGCCTTACGCGGCCATTGGTTTTCCTGAATGACGGGGAGCAAATGAACTTGCCTGTCGGCACGACTTCGCGGGTCGCAAGTCTCCCCATCACCCTGATCAGGCAATTGGCAAGCCACGGTCCCGGCGACCGACCGCGAAGCCCATGAAAGACGCGAATCGAAGGCCTCTCGCGTGTTTCGCGTGTTTCGCGCCTTTCGCAATTGAATCCATCGGGCAATCGGCCGTTCACGGAAACTGTGAAGGAGCGTGGTAACTCGTCAGATGCGCGATTTTTCGCAGCCGCCCCCTGGCTGCTGGGGAATTGCCCGCTACTTTCAAGGATCTCCGTCGGAAATCAGGTGCTTCGGTGAGTTATCCGGAGGCACGCCGGTTGCTTCCCACGAATGCAATAACGAACCGATCGTTACGTGCAATAACCATCGTGATGCGGCAAGGAGAGACCCATGACCTACAAATCCAATGAAGAGATCAAGTGCGAAGTCCTGTTCCAACTGGGCTGGGATTCGCGCGTCAAACAGACCGAAGTCGTGGTGACGGTAGCGAAAGGTGTGGTGACGTTGACCGGAGTGGTGGACAGCTATGCCAAGAAGCTGGCGGCTCAGGAGGCCACCCATCGCGCCCGTGGAGTGCTCGACGTGGCCAACGAGATCGAGGTCGTCGTTCCGGGCTGCTTCCGGCGAACCGACTCGGAGATCGCCCTGGCGACCCGCCAGGCGCTCGAATGGGATGTGCTGGTTCCATCCGATCATATTCATTCGACCGTCACGGACGGCTGGGTCCGGCTGGAAGGGCAGGTTGAATACTACAGCGAGCGGATCGACGCCGAGCGCGCGATTGCCAATCTGGCGGGGGTTCGCGGCGTGACCAATAGACTCGCGGTCCGTTCCCGAGTCGAACCGGAGCGCGTGAAGTTTCTGATCGAAGACGTCCTCGAAAGGCGCGCCGACCGTGAAGCCGACCGGATTCGAGTGAGGGTCGACGAGGGAGCCGTGACGCTGACCGGCGCCGTCAACTCGTGGGAGGAAAAGCGCGCCATTCTCGGCGCCGTCAGTCATGCGCCGGGAGTGACGGCGGTCAACGATCACCTCTTCATCGACCCGTACCGGATCAGCTTCGCCTCGACGCGGACGGGCTGATCTACAAGCCGCCGGCCAAATGCCAGGAGTGAACAGATGCCGAAAGAGGAAGGGCTGAAAGAGACAGGGCCGATCGTTGAGGTCGAGGCAGCCCGCCGATCGGGAGGGCCGCCGGCCATCGATCGGCTCAGGGTGTTGGTGGTCAGCGATTCCGTGCAGCGGGTCGAAGATCTGCAATGGGTAGTCGATCCCCACGAGGTTGAAATCACCAGCGTCGTCTTTCCGGAAGAGTGGCAGTACGCGGTCGCCGACCAATACGATCTGGCCCTGATCGATCTCGATTCGGAGTTGCTGGAGTCTCTCCTCAGATCCATTCGGGCGACTCATGGTCAGGCTGAGATTCTGGTCCTGGTCGAGATGAGCCGAATGGCCCAGGCCGGCAACCTGGCGGGCCTGCTGCCGAAGTATCGAGCCTGGCCCGTCGGCCGCGACGAGATGAGCCGTCTCGCTCGCCGCCGGGCCGTCTCCGGCGCCGACCGCGGACAGGCCAGGGGTCTGTTTTGACCGACGAGGAGGCGGCTTTCATTCACCCCTTCGAGAGATTGAGTCTCGGAGCCTCATCGAGACCGGGTCGATACATCTCGATCGTCTGCAGATGGATGATCAGCCCGGTCTCCGGATTCATGTCCGGCGTGATCCGGTAACTTTCCAACCTCACCACATACCCCTGCAGTTCCATCTCCACCACTCGGCGCTGAAACTCATCTGCATCCCATTCACACACGATTATTGGATCGCACGTCATCATGGCCCATCTCTCCCTTGGTTAAGAGCTGCGGTTAACAGTAGACAACTGTCACCCGAGGTTATCCGCAAGAGACGTGCCTCATCGAAGAAAGCTTGAAATGGAGGTGCGGCCGTACCCGAGGCCACCAATGGTTGCGGAAATCTCCGCAGGGGGGTGGGGCATTTTCCGCTCCGGGCGGAAAATTTCGAATTTCGCGTGTTTCGTGTGTTTCGCGGTTCCTGAAAACGCTAACTCCCGGCGATCTCGGCGGCCAGGGTCTTCAAGAGGGCCGCGGCGGTGTAGGGCTTGGGCAGGAAGGTCGCGACGCCCAGGTGGGCGGCCTCCGCCGCTTTGCCGTCGGCCTTGAGCCCGCTGGTGGCGATGATCTTCAGGTCCGGATCCAGCTTGCGCAGCGCGCGAATCGTCGCGGGGCCATCCATAAACGGCATCATCATATCGGTGATGACGACGTCCACCTCATCCCGGTGTTGCGCAAATAAGGCCAGGGCCTCGGTGCCGTCGCCGGCCGTCAGCACCCGGTACCCGAAGGTGACGAGAGTCTCCCTGGCGATCTCGCGGATGGCGCTCTCGTCATCCACCACCAGAATCAACTCGCCATGACCCATGGGCAGGTCGAGTCGCGCCGCCTGTGACGCCGGGATCTGCGCGGCCTCGATCGCCGGCAAGTAGATTTTGAACTGAGAGCCCCGGTTCAAATCGCTGTAGACGTTGACCAGCCCTCCGTGGCTGCGGACGATTCCGGCGACCGTGGAGAGACCCAGGCCGGTGCCGTGCCCCTGCTCCTTGGTGGTGAAGAAGGGATCGAAGATCTTGCTCAAATTCTGCGGCGGAATCCCGATCCCGTTGTCCGCCACCGAGAGGCAGACGTAGCGGCCCGGTTTGGCCTCGACATTCATCCGCGCATAGTGTTCGTCGATCTCCACATTCTCGGCCTCGATCCGCATCTCGCCGCCCTGGGGCATGGCATCGCGCGCATTGACGCAGAGATTCATCAACACCTGATGCAGTTGAGTGGCATCCCCCGTAACCGACCAGAGATCGGGCGAGATCGACGAGTGGATCCCGATGTTCTTCGGCAGAGTGTCGGTCAGAATTTTGAGGATCTCCTTGATCAGGTGCTTCGGTTGCAAAGGCCGGTACTCGCCTTCGACCCCGCGCGCGAACGAAAGCACCTGCTTGATCATCTCGCTGCCGCGGATGGCGTTGGTGTGCAGAATGTTGAGCAAGCGCTGGCTGCTCTCATCGCTGAAGCGCATCTGCAGCAGTTCGACGGCGGTCAGAATCGGCGAGAGCACGTTGTTCAGATCGTGGGCGATCCCGCCCGCGAGCGTTCCGATGCTCTCCATTCGCTGGGCCCGCAAAAACTGGGATTCGAGCCGCTTCTTCTCGGTGATGTCCCGGATGATCACGGTATAAAGTTTATGGCCCTCGGCATTGACCTGCGAGATCGAGGCCTCGATCGGAAACTCCTCGCCGTCGGGGCGCAAGCCGGAGAGCGGCCGCAGTTCTCCCATGGCCCGCTGCGTGACCTGCGTCTCGCCGAAGTGCCCGATGTGGCGGCGGTGAACGTCGCGATAACGCGCCGGAATGAAGAGGTCGAGCGGCTGCCCCATGACTTCGGAGGCCTGGCGCCGGAACATCTTCTCGGCCGCGGCGTTGAAGAGAACAATCCGCTGCTTTTCGTCGATGGTGATGATGGCGTCCATGGCCGAGGCCAGAATGCCCGCGAGCCTGGCTTCGCTCAGCCGTAAAGACGCGGCGATCTGCGAATTGTTGGGATCCTCGGTCGGCGGTTGGGAACTGTCCATGTGTTTTGATCGAGTCGTTTTCAATCCTTTCCGGCCAGAGTATATCAAAAAGTCGGCCCCGCGATCATGCTGCATTCATGCGGCATTCAGGTGGCATTCAGGTGGCATTCATGCCGTTCTGCAAGCTCTATACCTCATCCGAACGGACTCGGGCGGACTCGGTCTGTACGCCAGCCATACTGTTTAGCCGACTGGAACGCCGAGCGCAAGCGCCGGGAAGCGCCGCTCCTCCGAAGATTGACCCTAAGCCTATTCACGCCGGCTTGCAATCATACAAGACTCGGACCTCAACAGTGTGTTCTCATGTTCAAATCAAAGGTTGCCCGGTAAGTTGCCCGGTGAGCTGTTCATCCGCGCCCGATCATCATATCCAGCAATAATTATTGGTTGTTTTTTACGCTGAAAGCCCTTTCGTACCTCATATTCTAGATTCTCAATTAAGTAGTTCGAAGTCTCGCTGAGTTTCACGGACTTAGGCGCCGCGTCTATCTGAAGTGAGACTGCTCGCGGTGCATGTATCCACCTCGGATGAATAAAGGAGTCACAACTATGCGTAACCCCCAATACTCCCTGCTGGCTGCAGCCATGATCCTGGCGCTGACGCTGCAACCATTTAGCACCAGCGCTTCGAATCAGAGCCCGGTCGGCCAATTACCGGTCGAGTCGGCGATATGGCAGCCGCAATCGGCGGCCCTCCCGAACTATGATATCCGCGAAGAGGTCGGCGCGGCCCGGACCAGCGGCCTGAGCCAGCTCGGGGCGGCGATCGGCGCGGTCGATCTGGCGAAGAGACAGCAAGCGATCGAGTCCTTCAAAGCCGAACTCTCTTCCGGCCCGGGCGACAACCTCTGGGTAGTCATGAATGAGGCCGGCGTCCCGAAGATGATGTTCAATACCGAAGGGCCGCTCTCGTTCCCTCAAGCGGGCACGCCGGATTCGATTGCGCGGAACTTTCTGGCCAATCATGCCGAGATCTTCGGCCCCGCCACCGGAATGAGGGTCATGAACGAGGACAACGACCAGGGCACGACCTTCATGAATTACGAGCAGACGCTCAACGGGATCCCCGTCTTCCAGGGGCAGATTCAAGTCGCGCTCACCCCCAGCGGCCAGGTCCTCTCGGTCATGGCAGGAATGCTCATTCCGGAGATCGAGATGGAGACCGCGCCGAAACTGACGGAGAGCGAAGGGCTCCAGCGGGCCATTCTCCACGCGGGCCGGCCGGCGCCGACGGTCTTCACCCTCACGCAGGACCGGACGGAGACGGTTAAGCGAGCCGCCTACCAGAATCCGTTCGGCGAAAACCGCGACGAGCTGCTCTCCGATCTGATGATCATGCGGGTCGGACAGCGAGCCGTGCTGGCCTGGCATTCTTATGTCGACGTCGGGCCGAACGAGTGGTACGAGATGCTCGTTGACGCGAACACGGGCAGCCTGCTCTACCGGTACAACCTCTACGCCGACGTCGCCCAGGGGACGGTCTTCAGGACCAACGGGTTCGGGGCGCGCGCGCTCGTCTCCTTCGTCGGAGACACGACGATCAACACCAGCGCCGGCTGGATGGGCACCTCGACGATCACGAGCGGCAATAACGTCAACGCCTATCTCGACACGGATGCCAACAACCAACCGGACAACCTCAACGGCAACGGGCTGCAGACCGGACACGCGGTCTCGGCGACCCAGAACTTCACCTTCCCGTTCTCGCTGACCGTCGATCCGCGAACCCAGAGAGCGGCCGATGTGACCAATCTCTTCTATTTCAACAATCTCATGCACGATTTTGTCTATCGGCTCGGATTCACCGAGTCGGCCGGCAACTTCCAGATCAACAATTACGGTCGCGGCGGAACCGGCAACGATCCGGTCAGAGCGGAAGCGCAGGATGGATCGGGGACCAACAACGCCAATTTCGGGACGCCGCCCGAAGGGTCGAGCCCGCGGATGCAGATGTTCATCTTCACCCGGACCACCCCGAACAGAAGCTCGAGCATCGATGGAGACGTGGTCCTGCACGAATACGGGCACGGCGTCTCCAACCGCCTGGTCGGCGGCCCGGCCAATACCAGTTGTCTGGGAGGAACCCAGGCCGGAGCCAT
The DNA here is from genome assembly GCA_035280505.1 of Blastocatellia bacterium. Lineage (GTDB taxonomy): Bacteria > Acidobacteriota > Blastocatellia > RBC074 > RBC074 > JAKEHZ01. The sequence goes on from DATEFT010000095.1 coordinate 16,904, forward strand.
GGGCGAAGGCTGGTCCGACTACTTCTCAGCCACATTCTTCAACAGCGGCATCGTCGGCGAGTATGTCATCAACAATCAGACTCGTGGCATTCGCCGCGCCCCCTACACCGTTCCGGCCAATGCGATTCATGACTCCTACGCCGACCTCGGGAACCAGGGGTTTGAAGTCCACAGCGACGGCGAAGTCTGGACCGCCGCGCTCTTCGAGTTGAGACAGACGCTGGGTGCGGCCCTCGCCGACCGGCTGGTAGTGCAGGGAATGAAGTTCACTCCGTGCCGGCCCTCGTTCCTCAATGCGCGGGACGGCATCCTGACGGCCGATCAAAACCTCAACGGCGGGGCCAACCGATGCACCATCTGGCGGGTCTTCGCGCGCCACGGGATGGGCGTCTCGGCCCGAGGCAACAATGGCACGACCCACGTCGCGGCCACCGACATTCCGGCCAATTGCCCATAGCCCGGACCGGATCCGGAGGTAGGCTCTCGAACGGTACTTCCGGATCGGAGCCTACCTCCCGTCCGATCGCCTCAGCTAAAACCGAAACTGATATCGAAAACCGTAACTCCGGCCCGGCGCATCCATGCCCCAACTGAGGCCGCGGTAGTTTTTGTCGTTGAGGTTCCTGAGATCGACGATGATCTGGTGCCGCTCGCCGATCCGCAGACCGCCCCGCAGACCGACCGTGACGAAACCCGGCACATAGGTGAAGAGCGGAGCGCTCGCCGCCGAGCCCAGCACCCGGTTCTGCACCTGCGCGAGCGTCTCGCCCGTCGCCTTCAAGAGGTCGTCGGCGGTGCCGGGTCTGCCGTCGGCGCCCGCGTCAATCATCCCGCGAACCAGCGCGCCGCGTCCGAAGAAGTTGGCGATATCGCCGCGGGAGCGGGCCGCCCCGGTGCGGCGATCGGAGAGATCCAGGGTGGAGAGCCGGTCCTGCCGAGAGGCGCCGAAGAGATAGGGTTCGATCCAGAAACGCTTCCCGACCGGTTCGTAACGGAGCCGCAGAGAGCCCTGCGGCGCGGGCGTCCCGCCTTCGATGGTCGGCGGCAAGTCGGTGCGGCGATCGGCCGCCCGAAGGTAGGTGAAGTTCTGACCGAAGGAGAGGTCGCGAGTGAGGCGCGCCTCGAGTTTCTGTTCGAGGCCGTAGATCCGGGTGTCGCCGAAATTCGAGCGGATCAAGACCGGGTTGGTCGAGGCGGGCACGAAGACGACGCCGTTCGCGAGTTGCGTGGTGATCCGCTGATCGCCCAGTTGCAGCCCGACCGCGCCCGGCGGCAGGATCAACGATTGAATGACGATGTTGTCGTAGAGATCGTTGACGAAGCCGTTGACGTCCGCCTCCAGGCGGCCTCGGCGCAGATGGATGCCGCCCTCGTACGTCCAGCTCGTCTCCGGTTTGAGCCGGGCGGCGGGCAGCCCGGTGGAGATCGCGTTGCGATCCGCCGTCGTCCCGATCAAGGCGCCTCGGCCCGCCAGATCGGCGGCATTGGCCTCGAACCCATTGCCCGTCAACCCGAGGGTTCCGAGGTCGGTGGTGTGCGGCGCGCGGAAACCGCGAGCGACCTGCGCCGAGAGCGTCAGGCCCCGCCTGAGAGTGACGACCGTGCCGAAACGCGGGGTGACGGCCGATGCCGTCAACGAGTCGTCCGGCCACAACGGACGGCCTCCGACCAGCGGACTGTTGGACACGCGCGAGCGGTATGTAGCCCGGGTGTATCGCAGCGCCCCGATCAGACGCAGCCGGGCCGGAATCGCATCCCACACGTTCTGAAGATACCAGCCGCCGCTGCTGTAGGTCGCCCGATTGGGAATGCGCGGGCGCACGGTGGAGACGGCATTGTTGGCCGGATTGAACGCGAACGACGGGGCGCTCACGACGTCGCGGTAGAACTCGCCGCCCAGGGTCAGGTGGGTGCGGCGCCCCCATTGTTTGGTGGCCTGGAACTGAACGCCATTGACCGAGGTGCGTTCATACTGATGAGTGATCGCGCCGTTGGGATTGCCGTTGCCGCCCTGATTGACGCGCTCTTCACGCTGCGCGTTATAGGAGTAGGAGATGGCCACCGCGTCGAACGGCCCGGCGTCGAATCGTTCGTAACGCCCATAGAGAAAGTCGAGCATGAAGTTGCGGAGGTCCGCGATCAGATTGCCGTCGCCGCCGAGCGTCTGATCGAAGCGTTTACCGCCGTCGATCTGCGAGCGATTGTAATGAACCGAGAGTTGCTCGTTCGCGCCGGGCTTGTAATTGAGCTTGATCAGGCCGCCATATTGCGTGAAGGCGGTATCGGTCGAGCGTTCGCCGAAGAGATCGGACCTGATTCCGAAGAAACGGGCGACCGCCGC
>DATEFT010000096.1:0-13411 GCA_035280505.1 Blastocatellia bacterium
CCATAAAGAACTCCGGAACGGTGACCTGATGCTGCGGCCATTCGTTAAGGTGACGGTTATTTTCATCCTTAGGTGATCCCATGGTGAAACTTCCTCCCGGAATCTTCACCATTTCGAGGGAGACGCCGTCGAGCTCCTCGACAAAATATTGGGCCTGCAGAATCTGACGGGAGAGTTCGTTTCCTTGAAAGTCGAGCGTCACCGTCTCGAAGTTGATGGTGTCGAGAGTCGCCGGGGAGAGCGGAGAGATCGGTTGAAGTGCTGGAACCGGCGGCGGTTCGATGGCGACCGCTCCGATCGGCGCCGGTCTCTCCGGATCCAACTGTGGTTGAAGCGCGGGGAGCATGGGACCTGGCACGCCGGAGTCGAGTCGATACCATTCCTCGACGAACTCGCCGATCCGCAACCGATCGAGATAGAGATCGTCGATGAGTTGATAGAATGGCGAACGCCGGTTCTGAATCGCGTCGAGGGCCCGGGTCAGGATCTGCGGCGGAAGCAGGTCCCTAATCTCGATCAGTTTGTCGCTGAGCTGCTGGTGCTCTTTGTAGATCAGGAAGCGGCCGGACCGGGCAATGATCAGGTCTTCGCCTTTGACGTTGAGCGCCCAGTACATCGGCTCCTGGTATCCTTCGTCGCGAACCTTCTGGTGGACGTATCGGTAGAGATCGTTCAGGCTGACCACTCCATCATTGTTCAGGTCCGCCGCGCCGTCTCTGATGCCGGAGATAATGTGTTTGGTCAGCAGGCCGTAATCGTCGCCCTCGCGTTCCAGAGCGGGCTGAGACGCGGTCGAGGCCGTCAGGATATAGATTCCGTTTCCGCGGGCCAGATCCTTGAGCTTTTCATCGACCTGCCCTTTGGTGAAAGATTTGCCCGCAGCTCCGCTGTAACAACAATCCAGGATCAGTACCACCTTTCGACACGCCGAATTCTCGATCAGGGACCGCAACAGTTCGACCGGAATCGAGGTCGTCAACAAGATTCGGATCTCGGTGTCGCTGGTGGTCAAACAGAGCCGGCCGGGCAGATCGGTCTGGCCATGTCCGGAGTAGTAGATCAGGAACAGATCGTCGCCGGTGGCCGCCGCCAGGATCTCCTCGATTTTGTGCAGTACCGGATCGCTCTCGGCATTGTTGAAGACCGCGACTTCATCGAAGGCCCCCAATTCCCGGGCCCGCAGAATCTCATGCATTCCGTTAACGTCATTCTCCGGATACTTCAACGGGCGCAAGTTCGGTTCTTTATCGAAACGGCTGCTGCCGATCAAGACTGCATATCGCCGTCCTTGGGTCATGACACTTCCTCGTCTGATCATTTTTATCTCTGACCGGGCCGGTCACCGGCAGGGACCTCCGCCCTGGCACCGTCTTTCCGTGCGGCTTTAATCGGGTTCGTTCTGATCGATGGTTGAAACAGAAAGGAGTATGGCCACGACTGACTCTCCTATCTCTAAGAATTGAAGCTACCGAATTGATACTACCTCATCCGACCGAATTGTAATTGTGGGTCTCCGATTTGCCAACTATATTTTATCGGCCTTTTATCATTTTGCCTTCGGATAACATAGTTGGTTCCAGATTAGTCATTGAGCCGGATCTAAAGTTATGGCATGCTCCATCTCCTGTGGTCAGCCGTCTTTATTTCATGCTTCCGGTTCGAAAGAGGATCGCGCCAATCTAGGGTTAAGTGTGAGGACGATTATGATTACCATCGACGGGCTGTTCCCTTTTATCCCCAGAGAAGGATTCAAATCCCAGGTTCTGGATGTTATCTCCGTGGTAGCGAGGGACCGGCAGAATCAGGTCGTACTCCTATATGGTGATGGAGGGATCGGTAAGACCTCGGTGATTCGGGAACTGCCGGAGGCGTCGCAGGATCCGCCCTTCATCCGGGTGGGGCCGTACGATGTCGATGATGCCGAGTACTGGTTGTTGCCCAACCTCGAGCGGGAGATCGCGAACCGGCTCGACCCGGAGCGTAGATTCTTCGCCCCCTACTTTGACTACCAGTCGAAACTGCCGGTCGTCGAAATCCAGAGAGTCGGGTTCGAGACCATCCTGGCCTATTCGCGCCAGGGGGAGAAGATCTTTTTCGATTGCTATCGACGCTTTGTGACCGAATCCCGGAAGATCCCGGTTCTGGTCCTCGACACCCTGGAGGCGATTCGCGGCCTCGACTTCCTGCCGCGCCTGGTCCGCTGGATGAAGGGCCTGACCAGCACCGTCTTTATCCTGGCTTCCCGGCCCATGTTCATTTATGAGCGAGAAGATCCGCTGCTGGTCGAGTTGAAGACCTCGCCGGTTTTGCCCTATCGCATCATCAAATTGGAACGCTTCACCGACCAGGAGAGCGGCGACTATCTGCGCCAAAGCGCAATCGGTGCGGCCCTCTCAGCGGAACAGAAGCAAGCGATCATCGATCTCTGCGGAGGTTACCCTTTATGGCTGGCGTTGACCGTCAGCTACCTCTCGCACAACGAGATCCCGAAAGAGATCGAGACCTGGTCCAACCGGGACGCGATTACCGCCGAGTATCTGCGGGACGATTTTCTGCGCCGCCTGACGGTGCCCTATAGCGGGTCCGACTTCTGGGCGGCGGCGGTCAAATACCTGGGAGTGGTGCGGAGACGCGTCAGCCGGCGGGTCTGGCAGCGACTGATGGCGGACCGCGCTTTCCCGGATGGGGTTACGAACTGGGAGGCGGCCTGGAAAGAGTTGAAGTCGCTGCCCTGGATCCGGACGCGTGCCAACGAGAACTACGTGACTCTGCACGATGCGGTGGCCGAGGCGCTGGCCCAGCGGGTGATCCCGCTGGACGACAAGGATCACTCCTGGCGCAAAAAACAGTGGGACCTGGCCGCCGAGATCTATTGGGAACTGGTCAAGCAGGAGAAGCAGTCACTGGAGCAGTCGATCGGCGAGCTGAAGCAGGCGCTCGGCAATCAAATGGAGTCTCAGGCGGAACTGCATAAAGACTGGATCAAGCTCAATGTCCGGACGACGGAGTACCATCTGCTGGTCTCGACCGCTTTCTACTATCTGATGCTGAGCGATCGCGAAGCCGGGATCGAGAAGTTCCGGGTTCTTTACGATGAGTCCTACTCTTCGCATGCTTATCGGTGGATCGAGTTGTTGTGGCTCGAACTCCAGCGGTTTCTGCCCGGCGAGCAGACCTTCGATCCGCTGGACGACATCATCAGGCCGGAACTGAATCGTTTTCAAGACTGGTACAAAAATCACCCGGATTGTCAGTACGAGGTGGAGCGGCGCCTCGCGCGGTACTTCACCTACGGAGGGAAACCGGGTGAGGCGCTCAAGTGGCTCAACCATCTGTTGGAGATGAATCGCGACAATGACGGGCGCGTCTACCGTCTGCTCAACCTCCGGGGCAACGCGAGGCTGCGGCTGGCCGGCGCCTCGCAACTCGCGGGCGAGGACTTCAAAAGAGCTTGCGATCTGGCGCGCAAAGAGGCCGCTCCGGAGTCCGTGAAACGGAATCTCGGAGAGGCTTTGAAGGAGCTGGGATATTACTACCGCAATATCGGCAATTGGCTGGAGGCCGCCAAGACCTATCGGGCCGCCCTGGAAGTGACCCCGATCACCAACATCGAGGCGCGCGCGGCCATCCAATCGCAGTATGCCTATGTCCTGGCTTTCCGCGGCCGCTTTCAGGAGGCGCAGGACACCATCGAATCGGCGCTGAAGATCCGCCGAAGATTGGGCAATGATCTCTATGTCGGAATGGCTTTGAGCGTGAAGGGGGAGGTGAGGCGTTATCGGGACCGGTTTGAAGAGGCCCTCACCGCTTATTTCGAGGCCGAGCGGATCTTTTTGAGATTGGCGCAGAATCCGTGGTTGGGAGTCATTCGTCAGGAGATGGCGATCTGCTTCTATCAGGCCGCCAGGGCCGGCGAGATCCTCCCACCTTTCGCCGACCGGAACGAGATGCTGGCCAGAGCCAGGGAACTGGCTCTCGAGGCGATCACCTTGTGCCGGGATTACGACATCCGGAGTCTGCCCATGGCCCTCAATCGCAGCGGACGCATCATCGGGGAGTCGGACGTCGAGCAGGGCCTGAAGTACCTGGAGGAGGGGATCCGGGTGGCCCGCAGCGTGGCTGATGAGTGGTTGCACTTCGCCAGCCTGATCGAGTATGTGACGTTATGTTTCACGGCCTGGGAGACCTCTCGTGAGCGGCAGTACCGGGACCGGATCGATGCGCAAGCCGCCGAGATCGAACGGGCGATGGAGAGGACGGAGTTCGACGCGCTGAAAGGCCGCTGGAACGTCCTGCAGGGGCACCTGAAAGCCCTGGACGCCCTGGATACCGGCGATCTTCAATCCCGCCACCGCCTCTTCGATCAGGCTCTCAATCATTACAAGGACGGATATCTCTTGATCGTCAAGGGGTACCCGGCCTCACGCAGTTCGGCCGCCCTCCAGGAGCGGGTTCGACAGCTCGAAGATCTGATGACGCGGCTGCCGGCCGCCGAACGAGAACGCTGGCTGACCGAGATGGACGCGGCCTGGAGAAATCTGCCGCCTCAGGAGAAAGACTTCGTGGCGGCGCTCTCCGCCATGGTCACCGACCTCTATATCCAACTGAAATGACGGCTCCACCTGGCAGGCCAGGAAGACCGATTCCTTGAGCCTCAAAATTGCGACCATCGTTAATCTGATCGCAAGTTCTTAAATACTCTACGCGGTTCAGGCGGCGGCCTCGAAGTGATTTTAGCCTGATGAAAGCGGCGTCCGTCTCGAATACAAAATCTTAATCTGGCCTCAGCCGAGTAGGCCAAAAAGTTGAAGCGAGCAACCTGGATGAATAGAGGGGCATCAGAGAGGTCTGGCTAACGCTTCTTTTTGACCGTCCGGTTAATGGCAAGCCAGGTCTTCGAAAAAAACTCCACAATAGATCCGCCATTTAATGCACCTGTAAGTGGGAAGGCGAATGGCGACGGTCGGATTCAGCAAGCAGCATCAGAGTTCAGCAGGTCGCTAATTGTAGATAACTGAAAAGGGGAAATTAAAATGTTCCATCGCTTTACTGTTTTCCGGCGCCGGCAGCAAGAGGTCACGCCGTCAGCGATCGGCGCCGTCTCGATCAATCTGGAGATGCCCGCCGGGTTTGAGGGGCGGACGGTCCCGGCCGGGACGGTGGTGCGGATTCTGTTGTGGCAGCAATACGGCCTGGATCTGCTCCATCCGGAGGTCGGCCGGTGGTTGGAGCAGCACGCGCCCGACGTCAAATATGCAGTCGCGCGGAATCGGGCCGAGCAGCGCGCCGAATTGAAGATCGGGCCGCAGGGCACGATCAGACTCTCTCTCTCGACGGAGGTCGAGGGCCGGTTGAGAGAGGTCTCGTCCGATTATCTCTTGAGTCACGTTCGGCCTTCGAAATCGCAGAAGAGACATCAAGCGGCATAGCTTCCCCGTTGTTATTCCGTGGTCCATCCTCTACGCTCAGGTACGCATCGACACGCTTCGGTTCTTTCGTCACCCCGGATCGCACTTATCGCAATCCAATTATTACGAGGCTATGGTTCTTCATAGCGGTTCTTTCGTTTAAATCTACCACTCGGAAAGGGGACAAGATGAACATGAATAGACAACTCTGGTTGTGGTCTTCCATTTTTCTGCTCGTCTTGACGGCGGCACCGGCGGTTTGGGCCCAGAAGCGGCTGAAGGAGAAGGAGAGCCCGCAGACGATCGGCGATCGTGATATCAATAAACGCCAGCTCAATCTCTTCTCGCCGGAGAAAGAGATGGCCATGGGCAAACAGATGGCGTCGGAGGTGGAGAAGCGCTCGAAGTTTATCGACGACCCGGTCGTCCTGGAGTTCGTCAACCGGATTACCCAGAACCTCGCCCTCAATTCGGACACCAAGACGCTGATGCGGGTCAAGGTAATCGATTCCTCCGAGATTAATGCTTTCGCGCTGCCCGGCGGGTTCCTCTACGTCAATCGCGGGCTGATCGAGGCGGCCGACAATGAAGCCGAGCTGGCGGGCGTGATCGCGCACGAAGTGGCGCACGTGGCCGCGCGGCACAGCATGGAGCAACTGTCGAAGGGGACGCTCATGGATTGGGTCTCGTATCCGCTGGGCTTCATCGGCCGGTGGGGGAACTCCGTCAATCAGACGGCGGGGCTCATGATGCCGGCACTCTTCCTCAAATTCTCGCGCGGCGCGGAGGAGGAGGCCGATCGGCTGGCCGCCCAGTATCTCTGGAAATCCGGCTACGATCCGCAGGCCTTGATCTCGTTCTTCGAGAAGTTGCAGTCGCAGGAGAAGACGGCTCCCGGCACCATGCGGAAACTCTTTCGCACTCACCCCATGAATGAAGACCGGATCAAGGATACGCGCAAGCTGCTGGCCCGTTTCCCCAAAAAAGAGGAGTACCAGATCAGCAGCGCCGATTTCATCGCCGTCAAGGAGCGCCCGGTGATCAAGCGATACAAGTGGGATGAAGCGGCCCAGGCGAAGAAGGATCGCGGCCTCTCCTCGCTCAAACGCCGCAAGCGGAACCAGAGCAAATCCCCGTTCCCCTCGCTCTAGCGAACCGGCCTCGCCTCAACTCTCCGGCAGCGGCGGCGGACGCAGCGGCACCGGCGACGACTGGATGATCGAGGTGGTGGTGGTGCCGTACCGCATGAAGGTATCCAGAATTCGATCGAGCTGGTCGATGCTCGGCAGGTAGATTTTGACGATGAAACAGTCCTCGCCCGTGATCCGGTGACATTCGGCGATCTCGGGAATCCGTTGCGCCAGCTCCGCGATCTTGGGCAACTGCCCCGGATTGGGACGGATGCGAACATAGGCCGCCAGCGGCAACCCCAGCGCCGCCGGATTGAGTTCCAGACGATAGCCCTGGATCACCCCCGTCTCTTCCAAACGCCTCACCCGTTCCGTCACCGCCGGCGATGAAAGGCCGACTCGGCGGCCCAACTCCGTCATCGTCAGGCGCGGCTCCTTCTGGAGTTCGGTCAAGATCCGGAGGTTGATCGGGTCGAGAACGCTCTCCGTGGGGTTGTAGGTAAAAATCTGATTACGCTTTGGAGTTTGAGGCATAATGTCTATCTCACCTTAATCATGCTCTGTATCAGGCCCTCGCCGCATTATACCATGCCGACCGTCAAGCATCAGAGGAAAGGATCACATGATGAATCTCGTGGCTTCGCGGTCGGAGCGGGTGGGCCGGCGGATCCCGCCGCACGTCTATTTTCTGGTCAGCGCCGTCTTTCATTATCTGGGGCCGGCCTTCGCGGTGCTGCTCTTCGCACAGGTCAAGGTGCTCGGAGTCGCGTGGCTGCGGATCGCCAGCGCGGCCTTGGTCTTCGCGCTCTGGCGCCGTCCGTGGCGGATCCTGGCCGCGCAGTCGCCGGGGCAGCGGGCGACGCTGCTGGCCCTCGGAGTCGTCTTGGGGGGGATGAATGCCTGTTTCTATCAGGCCATCGCCCGTCTGCCCCTGGGGACGGTGGGGGCGATCGAGTTTGTGGGCCCGATTCTGCTGGCGGCCTATGGGGCGCGAACGCCGCGCAACCTGGCGGCCCTGGTGCTGGCCGGCGGCGGCGGATGGATCCTGACGGATGCCCGATTCGAGGGGGAGCCTCTCGGCTATCTCTTCGCCTTCGCCAACTGTGCGCTCTTCATGTTGTATGTCGTGTTGGGCCATCGGATCGCGCAGGACGGCGGCGCGGCCGGGATCGATCGGCTCGGCCTGGCGATGTTGATCGCGCTGGTGACGGTCAGCCCGATCGGATTGGCCGAGACGCTGCCCGCGCTGCAACGGCCGCCGCTGCTCTTGGCCGGGATCGGGGTCGGGATCTGCTCCTCCGTGATCCCCTACGTCTGCGATCAACTGGCCATGGCCCGGTTGCCGCGGGCGACCTTCGCCCTGCTGCTGGCGCTCCTGCCGGCCTCGGCGGCGGTGATCGGCGCCGCCGTGCTTCACCAGGCGCCGACCGTCATCGAGATCCTCGGGGTGCTGCTGGTCATGGGCGGCGTCGTTTTACATCGGGAGAGACGGCCCCCCGGACCTTCGATCGAGTAAATCTTTCGCGGCAGTTTGTAAAAGGTTTGTAAACCGATTTTGTCAGAGGATTTAACAACTTCTCGATTGACATCGGTTCGGAGGTCTTCTACATTCCAAGCATCAAAGCAAACAGTTGTAGCCCCGTTTTGATTTGGTAGTTAGCAACTTACATTTTGACTTGATCGAATTGAAACAGGCATGAGTTTGGGTGGTCGGAACCGGTGGTCACAGGTCGTCAAGCCATAATCATCTCGGCCCACCCTCTGCCGATACTCATGAGTTCGCCGTAAGTATCGTCTCGTGTGTCCCAGCGCTAAGCGTACCCAGACAGCCGTAGCGCCTTCACAGTCCATCATTTGTTAACTTCAACCGCGTGGCCGGCGAGCCGCTCAGGCATGGCGCCGCTCACCTCACGGGAGTTATGTCCAAATATCTGATTCTATTTCTGCTGGTACTGGCTGTTTGTTTGTCAGGACTGCTGATGGACTTCGGTCCATTGGGAAGACCGGTCTCCGGCGTGGCCTCGCAGGATCTGGTTCCGGCGGGCGAATTGTCCGCGGCCATGGAGTCGCAGCGACAAGAGGCCGCGAAGCTGACGCGGAGCGAACTGGCCGCGCAGCGGTTCCAGGAGCTGGAGACCAAGGTGCAACGCACCGGAACCATTCCGGTGATCATCAAACTGCGGGCGGCGTTTCGCCCCGAAGGCGAGCTGGCCCGCGTCGCCGAGATGATGGCGCAACGCGGATCGATCAAACTGGCGCAGGACGAGCTCATGAACGATCTTTCCGGCTCTGATCCGGCCTCGATCAAACGCTTCGACTATGTTCCGTATCTCGCGGCCAAGGTCGATCCCGCCGGTCTGGCCGCGCTGCGCTCCTCCGCGTCCGTGCTCGATATCGAGGAGGACCGGCTTCTCCGCCCGACTCTGGCCGAGAGCGTCCCGCTGATCGGCGCGCCGAACGCCTGGGCGATCGGTTACACGGGCCTCGGCAAGGTGGTGGCGATCCTCGACACCGGCGTGGACAAGACGCATCCCTATCTGACGGGCAAGGTCGTCTCCGAGGCCTGCTACTCGAGCATCGATCCGGTCGCTCACTTCACCTCGGTCTGTCCGGGCGGCGTGACGGAATCGACCGCCGCCGGTTCGGGCGTCAATTGCGCCATCGACGGCTGCTTTCACGGCAGCCACGTCGCGGGCATTGTGGCGGCCCGGTCCACCAATCTCAATGGGGTCGCCAAGGACGCCAACCTGATCTCGATTCAGGTCTTCTCGCTCTCCGACGATGACACGACCTGTGAGGGGCCGGACCCGTGCGTCCGGGCCTTCAACTCCGATCTGATCAAGGGGTTGAATCGCGTCTACGCCTTGAGGGACACCTACAGCATCGCCGCCGTCAATCTGAGTCTCGGCGGCGATCGATTTACCAGTAATTGCGACAACGCCAGCCCCTCGTTCAAGAACAGCGTCGACCTCTTGCGTTCGGTGGGGATCGCGACCGTGGTCGCCTCGGGCAACGAGAGCTATTCCGATGCCCTCAGCTTTCCGGCCTGCATCTCGACCGCGGTCAGCGTCGGCGCGACCGGAGACGGCACCGATCTCTCGGCCGATCAGATCGCGAGTTACTCCAACACCGCTTCGTTCCTGAATCTGCTGGCTCCGGGCGACAGCATCACCTCGTTGTATCCCAATAACCGGCTCATCACCGCCTCCGGGACCTCGATGGCCGCTCCGCACGTGGCGGGCGCCTGGGCGATTCTCAAACAGCGGTCGCCGTCCGCCGGCGTCACCCAGATCTTGAACTCCCTGACCTCGACCGGGGTCGGCGTCACCGATCCCCGGACCGGCATCACCGTGCCGCGGATCAGAGTGGATGCCGCGACCGGATGCGCGGCGAGCGTGGCCGCCGATCGATGGAAGGGCGAGTACTTCAGCAACCGGACCCTCTCGGGCAATCCAACCATGATTCGGGACGACGGGAACGCCTTTCTCGATTACGATTTCGGCGGCGGCGCTCCCGCCTCGCCGTGCGGACTCCCGGTCGACAACTTCTCGATCCGGTGGACCCGGACGGTCAACTTCACGGTGGCCGGAACCTATCGATTCACGATGACGGGAGACGACGGCGTGCGGCTCTACGTCGATGGCCAGTTGAGAATCGACAAGTTTATCGATCAGGGGCCGACCACCTACACGGCCGACATCTCCCTGACGGCCGGAACCCATCAACTGAGGATGGACTACTATGAGGCCGGAGGCGGAGCCCTGGCCCGGCTCTCCTGGAATCTGCTCTTCAACCCGGCCTGCATCGCCACCGTCGCGACGGGTCGATGGAAGGGCGAATACTTCAACAACCGGACCCTCTCGGATACCACGGTCATGGTCCGCGACGACGGCAACGGATTCCTCAACTTCGATTTCGGCGGCGGCAGCCCGAGCGCTTCCTGCGGCGTGGAGGTCGATAACTTCTCGGCCCGGTGGACCCGGACGGTCAATTTCGCGGCGGGAACCTACCGGTTCTCGGTGACGGGAGACGACGGCGTGCGGCTCTACGTCGATGGTCAGTTGAGAATCGACAAATTTATCGATCAGGGCCCGACCACCTACACGGTCGATCTCGGGTTGACGGCGGGCAATCACGACCTGAAGCTGGAGTACTACGAGGCCGGAGGCGGGGCCGTGGCCCGGCTCTCGTGGGAATCGATCTCCAATTCGAGCTGTTTCGCGACGGTCGCGGCGAGTCGATGGAAGGGCGAGTACTTCAACAACCGGACCCTCTCGGACGGGCCGTCGATGGTCCGTGACGACGGCGAGGGGTTCCTCGACTTCGATTTCGGCGGCGGCGCTCCCGTCTCGACGTGCGGGCTCCCGGTCGATAACTTCTCGATCCGGTGGACCCGGACGGTCAATTTCGCGGCGGGAACCTACCGGTTCTCGGTGACGGGAGACGACGGCGTGCGGCTCTACATCGACGGCCAGTTGAAGATCGATCAATTCGTCGATCAGGCGCCCACTCTCTATTCGGCCGACGTCGATCTGACGGCGGGCAACCACGAAGTGAAGTTGGAGTATTACGAGGCCGGAGGCGGGGCCGTGGCCCGGCTCTCCTGGGCGCAGGTCTCCGGCGCGGCCTGCCTGGCCACCGTCGCGGCGGATCGATGGAAGGGCGAGTACTTCAACAACCGGACCCTGGCGGGCAGCCCGATCCTGGTCCGCGACGACGGTCCGACCTCTCTCAATTTCGACTTCGGCGGCGGCAGCCCGAACTCGGCCTGCGGAGTGCCGGTCGATAACTTCTCGACCCGGTGGACCCGGACGGTCGCCTTCGCGGCGGGAACCTACCGGTTCTCGGTGACGGGAGACGACGGCGTGCGGCTCTACGTCGATGGCCAGTTGAAGATCGACAAATTTATCGATCAGGGACCGACCACCTACGCGGCCGATGTCGCATTGACGGCGGGCAACCACGAAGTGAAGCTGGAGTACTATGAGGCCGGAGGCGGAGCCGTGGCCCGGCTCTCCTGGGCACCGGTCGCCAGCCTCGTGGCCCGGAGCCGGTAAGTTCGGGTCAGTTCATAAATCTTAAACCGCGAAACCCGCGGAACACGCGAAAGCGACCCCTCTTCGCGTGTTTCGCGGTTCATTCGCGGCTCAGCGGTGTTTCCAGAATCCGAACCCGCCGAACTCCTCTCCGGTCCACCACCGGCGTCCGCCATAGCGGAAATTGTTCGCGCCGGCCTGGCTCTGCAACGGGATAGTGACTTCGCCGCCGCTCCGGGTCGCGCGGTGCTCCGAGGTCTCGGGGACGACGAGGCAGATGTGGCCCGAACGATTCAGATCTCTCCGCTGCGCACAGATCACGACCACCTGGCCGTGATTGGCGGCCCGCTGCAGATCGTTCAGATCGAATGAACGGGCCCATCCGAAGCCGGGTCCGAATTCATTGAACCAGTCATAGAGGTTGTTGGCATTCTTCTCGGTCACCGACACGCCATAAGCCGGCGTCACCGTCTGGCCCGCCATCAGTTGGGCGATGGCCGTCGCGGTCCACCAGACGCGCGGAATGTAGACATTCGCCAGGCAGCAGAAATCGAAGGTGTAGATGTTGCAGAAGGTCGTCCCGGGAATCGGCAGATACCGGGCGTTCTGTTCGACGTCGAGCCATTGAATGATCCTCCCCAACTCCGCCGTCCTGGCCGCCTGGGTCGTCCCCGTCCGCCGCGGTTGACCGCCCTCGTTGAGCGGGAAGGCGCGGCCGCGAGTCTCGCCGCGCAGGATCGGTTGGGACGTGGTGAGATGAACCTCCGAGATCCGGTTATGAGGCGGCGGCGGATTGAATTGATCCGCCGGGACCAGAAACCGATGGCAGGTGAATCCTTCGAGGTCCGTGTTGTGGACGGTGGTCATCACTCTCCACCAGTCCGGAGCGTTGGGGATCGGCGCGGGTTCGAGCCGCCGCACCCGGTGGCCGCCGGGCAGTCGAACCAGGATGTTCTCCGGGTCGATGGCGGGCTCCCGCCGCAGGTTGAGTTCAGTGGCATTGACGACATAGTCGATGTTCTTCGGCGAATTGGTTGGCATGCTGAGGTCCTTTCTGTTTTCCCCGATTATCGACCGCGAAATACACGAAACACGCGGAAAATCATGATTTTCGCGTGCTTCGCGTGTTTCGCGGTTAAAGGAATGGCTAGTTCCCGGTACTCCCTTTGAGCAGGTTGGTGGCCCGGTCGATCTCGGCTGTGAATCGTTCGAGCACCTCCGCGACGATCTGGATCTGTTCGGACGCCTCCTTCCAGTTGCGCTGTTCAATCGCTTCCCGGACCGCGGGCAGGGTCTTGACGCCGTATCCGGTATAGAGGCCGGGGGCGTAGATCTGATGCCGGTACCAATTGCGGCCGGGCAGACCCTCGCCGCGCGTCAGCAGACGCTCGGCCTTCATGAGGATTGCCTCCAGTTCCGGCGGAGCCGGTCGCGAGACCGTCCGGGCCCCCTGGTAGTTCCGCGCGCTCTCCTGCAGATGCGCCACCGCGTTCTGCAGCGGGGCGAAGTTGAGATACGGAACCGGTTCTTTGGGTTTGGGCGCGATGTAGGTCTGGGCCGGATCGGAGACCGCCTCCAGGGCGTGATCGTTGATCAGCCGGTTCTCCCTCCGGGTCTCCTCGCGCAGGTCGTCCAGCAGCTTGATGACCTCCTTGCTGTATTTATCGACCGCGTCGGCGAAGCCCAGAAACTCGAACGGCAGCGTGTCGGCGGAGGCGCTGCGCAGGACGGCCCGGCCCGTCGTCTGCGCCAGGGTGATGCCGTAGTCGAAGTTCGGATCGACGAACCGCGTGAAGTGGTCGTAGGAGTCGTAGATCGAATGGTAGACGCCGTTGCC
>DATEFT010000097.1:0-24005 GCA_035280505.1 Blastocatellia bacterium
AAGACTCTCCGGGAGAGGGCGCGAGCCATCTCCATGACCGCCTCGTCGTTGAGCAGCGCCAGGGCCTGCAGCGGCGTATTGGTGCGGACCCGTTTGACCGTGCAGACCTCGCGGCTGACCGCATCGAAAGCCATCAACCCCGGATAGGGAGCCGTGCGGCGCAGAAAGATGTAGAGGCTGCGCCGGTACCGGTCTTCCCCCTCGCTGAGCTGCCATTTGATCCGGTCTCCGTCATAAGGATTGTCCCAGATGCCGTCGGGCTGGCGCGGCATGACGCTCGGCCCCCCAAGCTTGAGGCTGAGCAACCCGCTCGCCGCCAGCATCGTATCGCGGATCATCTCGGCCTCCATTCGGAAACGGGGACCGTGCGCGAGCAGCCGGTTGTAAGGATCTCTCTCGGCCGATCCGGCGGTCACGGCCGACGATTGCCGATAGGTCGCCGAGGTCACAATCAACCGGTGCAGGGCCTTCATGCTCCACTTCTGATTCTTCATGAACTCGACCGCCAGCCAATCGAGCAGTTCAGGATGCGACGGCGCCTCGCTCTGGGTGCCGAAATCTTCCTGCGTCTCGACCAGCCCGCGCCCGAAGATCTGGGCCCACAGCCGGTTGACAGTCACGCGCGCGGTGAGCGGGTTGTTCTCATCCACCAGCCACATGGCCAGCCCCAGCCGGTTGATCGGCGCATTCTCCGGCATCGGAGACAAGATCGCCGGAGTCGCCGCATAGACCTGGGCGCCCTTGTTCAGATAGCTGCCGCGTTCGCGAAACCAGGTGCAGGGGCGGCTGAAACCCGGCCGCTCGCCCATCACCTGAGCGGTGACGATGCCGAGGTTCTCCAACGCCCTTCTCAGTTCGGCCTGGCGGTCGCGCTCCTTCTTCAGCAGCGGGGTGTAGTTGCGGAAAGCGGCGGTGAGGTCCCGCTTCTGAGCCTCTTTTCGCTGCTCGGCCGGAACTCCCAACACGGATCGGAGGGTGGCCGGAACGCTGACGATCTTCAACGGATTGTCGCCGCCGGTGGCCGAGAGCCGGAAGCGGCCGATGCCGGCGCCGATCGGATTGGCATACTTCAGTTTGATGGTGATCCGCATCGGCTGCGTGGAGACCAGCAGATCCTTGAGCGCAAAGACGGCCTGTCGCGGCAGCCGGACCTCGTCGCGAGTCGCGTCGATGGCCCATCCGCCGCCGGGAGGCATCCGGAAATAGACCTGATTATCGGCCTGCGACTGGCTGAAGGTCAGGCGCTCGACCTGGCCGTCGCGCGTCACCTCCGCCTGCAGATCGCTGAGCCGGAAGTTGCCGTAGGGGTTTCGCCCCGGCCCGCCGCGCGGCAGACTCTGATCGGGCAGCGCCTCCAACCGGATCCCCGTCAGGCGCGTCAACCCGGAGTCGGCGACGACGGTCACCTCATCGTTTTCAGGGTTGGCTCCGGAGACCAGTATCGACCGGTCGGCCAGCCGGCCGAGTGTGGCGCCGCCCGACGATCCGGACTGAACCGGATCGAGCGCCGTCCAGGTCTCGGGCGCGGCCAGAATCTCCCGCTCCCACGCCGCCTGCGCCGCGTCCAGTTCCGGGGTCGGGGTCGAGAGCAGCCGGTCGATCTTCTCGGACTCGGTCCGAATCTCCTGCCGCTTCGCCACCTGCTCCGGCGTGGGCAACTCCAGCTCGGGTTCGACCACCCACCCCTCGGAATTCCCCAGCTCCAGCAGCTTGTACTCGTGGTTATCGAAGAAGGCCATCAACTGATAGAACTCTCTCTGGGTGAAGGGATCGTACTTGTGGTTGTGACACTGCGCGCACCCGATGGTCGAACCGAGCCAGACGGTCGCGGTGGTATTGACGCGATCGATCAGCACCTCCCAGCGCGCCTCCTCGTCGTCCACGCCGCCCTCCTGATTGAGCATCGTGTTGCGATGAAAACCGGTGGCGATCTTCTGATCGACGGTCGGGTTCGGCAGCATGTCGCCCGCCAACTGTTCGATCGTGAACTGATCGAACGGCAGATCCCGATTGAGCGCATTGATCACCCAATCCCGATACTTCCACATCACCCGGGGCCGGTCCTTTTCATAACCGTTCGAGTCCGCGTATCGCGCCAGATCGAGCCAGGGGCGCGCCCATCGCTCGCCGTAGTGCGGGTTCTGAAGCAGGCGGTCGACCAATCGCTCGTAAGCTCCGGGCGAAGTGTCGGCCAGAAACTCATCGAGCTCTTGCGGCGAGGGCGGCAGGCCGATCAGATCCAGATAGACGCGCCGCGCCAGCGTCTCCCGCGAAGCCTCCGGCGCGGGCTGCCATCCCTCTTTTTCGAGCCGGGCGAGCACGAAGTTGTCGATCGGGTTGCGGACCCAGGCCGCGTTCTTGACGGCCGGCGGGGCCGTCTGGACCGGCTTGACGTAGGCCCAGTGCTTCGGGGGGGCGGCCTCTTTTTCGCGGGCGGCGACGGGTCCCGGCTCCGGCCCGTCATCCGGCCACTTCGCGCCCTCATCGATCCACTGACGGATCAGCTCGATCTGCCCGGGCCGCAGCGGGTCGCCGCCGAGCGGCATTCGCTGCTCTCCGCCCTCACCGAGAATGCGCTGGAGCAGACGGCTCCGACCGCTCTCACCGGGCATGATCACCGCTCCGGAGATGCCGCCCTTCATCGCCAATCTTTTGACATCCAGCCGCAACTGCCCGGCGGCTCGCTTCGCTCCATGACAGCGATTGCAGGCCGCCTCCAGAATCGGTTGAATGTCCCGCCGAAAATCGACCGGCGCCTTCCCGGAGATCGCCTGGACCGATTCCCGATTGAAAGAGAGAGCCGAAATCGAGAACGATAACAGAGCGAGGCAGACTGCGTATTTCAATCTCTGGACCATAATCCCCTCTCAAGGCTCCAACCTTGAATTTTGAATCCGATGATCAGAACAGATATGAACCGAATGATGGTTGGGATTTTATCAGGTCGGGATTCCATTCGACAGATCATGCCGGCAGGCCGGGCGGGACGATTTTGCCGCCGCCGGCAGAACTGTCCCATCTGTTTTTTCAATTGAACCGCGAAACACGCGAAAGACACGAAAAATGAGCGCTGAAGGCGCTTTAGACAGTCCGGACCTGATAATCGGCCAGGCCGGAAAATCGGAAAGGTCGCCTGGAACACGGCTTGCCTTCAATCAAGCCGATCGACCAGAGAGGTGATCATGAGATTGAATGATAATTCCAAGTTTATATTTTTGACCGTGGGGGTCTTCTGTCTGGCGCTGGGCGCGGCGGTCTTACTCCTTTCGCTGATCGAGAGGGTCTTCCTCTCGATCAGCATCACCGGTTGGTTCGTGGAGCTGTCGCTGGCCGCCATTGTGCTGGGAGCGATGTTGCTGCGTTGCGGGCGCCGGACTCCGGATCCGGAGGCGGTGGCCGGCGGCTCGAAGATCAAACCGGGCCGGGTCTGACCGCCGAGTCGGCGGGCGCTAGGCTCGGCGCAGTGATTCGCGGTATTGAGAGGGAGCGGCCCCGGTGGAGCGTTTGAAAGTCCGGGTGAAATGGCTCTGATCACAAAAGCCCGCCGCCAGGGCGATCTCGACGATCGGTTTCTCCGAAGCCACCAGTTCGTGACAGGCATATTCGATCCGCAAGGTCCGGACATAATCGCCGACCGTCAGACGATATGTCTTATGAAACATCTGGGCCAGATGGACCGGATGGACCCCGACGTTCTTGGCCACTTCGGCCAGCGTCAGGTTCTCGGCGAACCGCGACCGAAGCAGCTCGCGCGCCTGCTGCAGCCAGCGCGGAGGCGTGGCCACCTGCTTCTGCGAACAGCACCGCGACGCCTCACCCAACAACTCCAACATCAACCCTTCGATGATCATGGCCGAAGCCTCATCCATCTGGATGAACTCTTTGTAGAGCTTCCTGACCACCAGTTCGTGAACCCCGCCGTAGAAATCCGACGGCTCCTCCGCCATCTTCAGCGGCAGACTGACCACTTTCAACCAGGTCGGATCCATCTCGATCACGAAGGAACGTCCACCCGAATCATGAAAATGCTCGGCATGCTGCTCTTCCGCCGGGTGGAACAACAGGTTGGCGGGCCGGCACTCGCGGGCCTTCCTTCCGTACTTCTCGCTATAGTTTCCCTGCATGACGAAGCAGAACAGGGCCTGCTTGTGCGAATGTTTAGGAGTCGAATACCGAGGCGGATAGACCCTCTCCGAGAGTTCGAATCCTCCCACTTTTTGACTTCTCAGGGTTTGACCATACAGGGTGCCGGGTGGTAATCGCAGAGACATTGTAGTATCTCCTCCATCTCCTCCGGGTTCACCTCCGGCGGAGATTCGTTCGATAACAAGCTGCCAGTCCCAATAATACTCACCGCAAAACCGAAGTGATCTAGGTTATGTAATGTCGAAATGTCTGCTAGCTGTATACCTTATCCTCGTCGCAATTGTCAAAAATATTTGTCTATTAAAAAGACAATTAAACATATTTGTTGATTCTTTGCACTGGATTCGCGCATCACGGCCCCCACAATCCGATATCGGCCAGATCCGACAGATGATCGATCTAATCAAATCCAAACGGCCTTATGAAAGTACAAGACAGTTGACCCTCCGAAATGGCCAACTAAGGCCAGGTAGTTAAGCGGGAAACCTTGAAAGGAGAAGCAGTGATGAGACGGAACCAAGCCTACTTTTGTGTAGTCTTTTTTGGCCTTTTGCTGCTGACGCCGTGGGCGACACCGGCCCAGGGGCGACTGGACGATTACGAACGGGCGCATGGACTGCAAGAGAAGTATCAGGGAGCGGCCCTCAACATTCCCGAGCGCGCCAACTGGATCGGAAAGACCAGCCGGTTCTGGTATCGCAAGACGGTCCGGGGCGGGAACGAGTTCGTCCTGGTCGACGCGGAGTCGCTGGCCAAGAGACCGGCCTTCGATCACGAGAAGCTGGCCGCGGGCCTCTCGGCCGCCGGAGCCGAGAAGTATTCGGCGCTCAAACTTCCGCTCAACAACCTGACCTTCGTCGATCAGGAGCGCGCGGTCGAGTTCGAGATCGGCGAGGCCAGGTGGCGCTGCAACCTGACGGACTACGGATGCCAGAAGACCCCTCCTCCAACCGAGAGGCGCGGGCGCGGCACTGCCGGGGGCTTGCCCGGACCGCGCTACAGCGGACCCGAGACCGCGATCCTCTCGCCTGACGGCAAGTGGGAGGCGATCATCAACAACTTCAACGTTCACCTTCGAGAGAAAGGCAAGCGAGAGACCGTCCCGCTGAGCTTCGATGGGTCGGAGGGCAACTACTACGCGATCTGGCCGGCGGCCAGTTGGTCTCCGGACGGCAAGAGGCTGGTGGCCTATCGCGTGCGCCCCGGCTACAACCGCAAAATTCAGTACGTCGAGTCCTCGCCGCTCAGCCAGGTGCAGCCGAAATATTCGCTGCTGGACTATGCCAAGCCGGGGGACGCGCTGGATCTGCCCCAGCCGGTGCTGATCGAGGTCGCGACCAAAAAGCAGACCGTCATCGATAATCGCCTGTTTCCGAATCCCTACCAGTTGTCGCGGCCCGAGTGGCGCAAGGACAGCCGGGCCTTCACCTTCGAGTACAACCAGCGCGGACACCAGGTCTACCGGGTCATCGAGGTCGAGGCGACGACCGGGCAGCCGCGCGCCGTCATCAGCGAGGAGCCCAAAACCTTCTTCTGCTATTCGGGCAAGAAATTCCGCCAGGACGTCAATGACGGCCGGGAGATCGTCTGGATGTCGGAGCGCGACGGATGGAACCACCTCTACCTCTATGACGGCGTGACCGGCACGGTCAAGAACCAGATCACGAAGGGCGGCTGGGTGGTGCGGGGCGTCGAGAAGGTCGACGAAGAGAAGCGCCAGATCTGGTTTCAGGCCAGCGGGATGTATCCGGGCAAAGACCCGTACTTCACCCACTACTATCGCATCAATTTCGACGGCACGGGGCTGACGCCGCTGACCGAAGCCGACGGTCAACATCTGGTGAGCCTCTCGCCGGATCTGAAATATTACGTCGATACGTGGTCGCGCGTCGATCAGCCGCACATCTCCGAACTGCGCCGGACGGAGGATCGGAAGCTGCTGACCGAACTGGAGCGGGGCGATATTCAGGAGCTGATCAAGACCGGCTGGCGGCCGCCCGAGGTCTTCACCTCACCGGGGCGGGACGGCAAGACCGAGATCTGGGGAGTCATCCTCCGGCCCTCGAACTTCGACCCGTTGAAGAAGTATCCGGTCGTCGAGAATATCTACGCGGGGCCGCAGGGTTCGTTCGTGCCGAAGGCGTTCAGTACGCTCGCGGGCATGCAGGCCCTGGCCGAACTCGGATTCATCGTCGTGCAGATCGACGGGATGGGCACTTCGAATCGCTCGAAGGCCTTTCACGACGTGGCCTGGAAGAACCTGGGCGATGCCGGATTCCCGGATCGCATCCTGTGGCATCAAGCCGTCGCCGCCAGGTATCCCTATTACGACATCAGCCGCGTCGGCATCTACGGGACCTCGGCGGGAGGGCAAAGTTCGCTGGGCGGATTGCTCTTCCACCCGGAGTTCTACAAGGTCTGCGTCGCCGCCTGCGGCTGCCACGACAACCGGATGGACAAGATCTGGTGGAACGAACAATGGATGGGCTGGCCGCTCGGCCAGGAGTATGTGGCCGCCTCGAATGTGGAGAATGCCCACCGGCTGCAGGGCAAGCTGCTGTTGATCGTCGGCGAGATGGACACCAACGTCGATCCGGCCTCGACCATGCAGGTGGTCAATGCGCTGATCAAAGCGGACAAGCTCTTCGATCTGCTGGTCATTCCGGGCGCGGGCCACACGTCGGGCGGGTCCTACGGCGATAAGAGACGATACGACTTCTTCGTTCACCACCTGCTCGGCGTGGAACCGCCGGACTGGAACAAGCTCGAAAAGAAGAAGGCGCCTTCGCCGGCCGGGCTCCCGGCTCAGCAATAACCGTTTCAGTCTCTGTTTTCAAACCGCGAAACACGCGGAAGACGCGAAATGATCGATCGTTCGCGTGTTTCGCGTGTTTCGCGGTTTCCGGCTGCTAGAACCTCCAGGTCGCCTTCCCATAGATGCCGCGTTTAACCTCGCTCGTGAAGACCGCCGTATCGGGGCCGCGGTATTCGAGGTGGTGAGCGTCGAGCAGGTTCTGCAATCCCAGGCTCAGCCTGAAATTCTCCCGGGGCTGCCATCCGAACCGCAGATCGAGCCGCGTGTAGCTCGAAATGTTCGCGGCCGGCAGGCGGGAAGCATAGTAGAGCGCGGGATCGAACTCGAAGTTGCGCGGCAACTTGAAGTAGGAATGGAGCTGAAACTGATGCCTCGGGCTGGTGCTCTCATCGAGATCCACGATCTGCTCCGGCCCCGACAGCTTGTTGTCCAACTCCGTCCCGAGATACGAATATCCGCCGCGCAGCTTCCACCGACTGTTGAGCTCCCAATTGACCGCGAATTCGGCGCCGTAGGTCTTACCGTGAATCTGATTGCCGTAGACGAGCGGAACCAGCAGGTGCGGCGGCGGCGGGTCGAACTCAAAAACAGGGATTCCGGGATCGGTCGACGAGAGGCGATCATAGAAGTTATGGAAGGCCGAGATGTCGAACAGGAGTCTTCCCCCGGGTTCGATCCGGTACCCAAGTTCATAGGCCCGCAACTCTTCGGACCTGGTCTTCGGGCTGCCGCTCAGCGAGGTCAGCACGATCAGGCCGGTGGGAGCGACCGTCGGCTGGAAGTAGATCCTGGCCCCCTGCTCGATGCGGGCCGGCGTTCGGACGGCGCGCGAGACTGCCGCCCAGACCGTCTGGCGCGCGCTCGGCGTCCAGGCCAGCCGGACGCTGGGCTGCACCTCGTAACCGGTGTAGTCGTGATGCTCCAGCTTGGAGCCGAGCGTCAGCCGCAGTTGGTTCGGGACCAGCGTCACTTCATCCTGCAAGAAGACGTTGAAGATCTGGATGGTCTGCGCCTTCGGCATGAACTGGACCGGCAACCGGCTGTTGTCGGTGGTCCGATCGGAGATTCGCCGGTAGCCGAGACCGTAGACGAGATTCTGTCGCCGGCCGAGCCCCAGGTGATGCTGAAAGTCCAGATCCAGCGTATCGATCCGTTCTCCCACGTCGCGAAGCGTCCGGCTGAATCGATCGAAATAGATCTGGAGTGCGGTGTCCGACCGATCCGAGAAGACGTGGTTCCATCGCCCCAGCACGTTGCCGCCGGTGATCTCGCCGGCCGAGAGCGCCGGCGGGGCAAAGAGGTCCGGCAGCACCGGCAGCAGCGACCGCTCCCGGAAAGCGGTGTCATGGATGTTGCCCTGCCAGGTCAACGAGTCGCGCTGGGACCGCTTCCAATCCATGCGCCATCCTCCGCTCAGCCAGTTCTGCCAGTCGTGGAGGTCGCGCCCCCGGTCGTCCACCTGCCCGCCGCGGTTGAAATATTTAGCATAGACGCGATAGTGGGTTCCGGCGCCGATCGTTCCGCCATACCGCAGGCTGGTGAATCCCTGTTCGTCGGAGCCGCCGCCCGCCGTCACCAGTCCACCCTGCGAATCCCTGGCCCGCTTGGTGATGATGTTGATCACGCCGTTGACCGCGTTGGCGCCCCAGAGCGTGCCGCCGGGGCCGCGAATGACCTCGATCCGCTCGATCTCTTCGAGCGAAAGGTCCTGGCCCTCCCAATAGACGCCGGAGAACTCCGGCGAATAGATGCTGCGCCCATCGATCAGGATCAGCAGCTTGTTGGCGAACCGGGTATTGAATCCGCGGATGCTGACCGCCCATTTATTGCCGTCGATCCGCGCCACGCTGAGACCCGGAACCAATCGCAAGAGATCGGGAATGTTGGTCATTCCGGAGCGGCGAATCTCTTCCTGAGTGATGACATAGATGGCGGCGGCGCTCTGAAAAAGTTTCTCTTCCCGCTTCGAGACCGAGATCACTTCGATCCGCATCAGGTCTTCGAGAGACGCCGTCGTCAGATCCGGCGTCGGGGCCGGGGCTTGAGCCAGAATTTGGAAGCCGCCCATCATCGCCATGGCCATGACGATCCAACAACAGATTACTACCTTCAAGGATTCTCCTCTAACCGATATGGAAAATTATGGAGAGAAATAGGGACGGTCTGGTGTGGACTGTTTATTGTCCACAATTGGCGACGGCTGGCAAGCTGATAAACCACCAAACACGCGAAAGACGCGAAAGATCGATCATTTCGCGTCTTCCGCGTGTTTCGCGGTCTCAAATCTCAAATCCTAAAAACTCAGCGTGGCCCGCAGATTGATGCTGCGGTTGCCGCCCGGGGCACCCACCACGCCGAAACTGGTGCTGAAGACGTCCGTGTTGGGGAATCCCCATCGCGGATGATTCAAAACATTGTTGAACCCCGCGAAGATCTCGAAGCGGGCTTTCTCCTTGAGCTGGAATCCCTTGGTGACGGAGACATCCCATTGAAAGGTGTTCCGGTTGCGGAGGAACAGCAACTGGCCGTACTCGCCGGGAGTCGTGTTCGGGACCAGGTATTGAGGATTGGCCCGGCCATCGGGACCGATCAGTTTCGGATCGACGGCGAGCCGCTGCGTATCGGTGGCGCCGGCCCGGCCCGTGATGCGGGTCCGCGGCGCGTGGAACATCTCCTGAATCTGATCGAGCGTGACGCCCGGAGCGAGGCGGACGCCGATTCGATTCGCATTGTTGCTGTTATTGAAGGTGTCGAATCCGCCCACCAGTTGGACCGGTTGCCCAGTGTTGAAGACGAAGATCGAGCCCAGGGTCCAATTGCCGATCACGCCGTCGAGCACCCGGTTGTTGAACGACAACAGCCGCCCGCGCCCGAACGGCAGCTCATACGTCCCGAAGGACTGAATCACGTGTCGAATGTCGAACTGAGAGATCCGGCGGTCGAGATCGAAATTCCGCATGGTGGTGTAATCGAGGCTCTGGTTCTGGTTGTCGGCCGCCAGGTTGGTGAAGCTCTTACTCAGGGTGTAGTTGGTCGTCCAGTTCAAACCTTGCGAGAGACGTTGCCGGAACTGCACCTGCAGGCCGTTGTAACTGTGCCAGCCGGTGTCGTCCACATAGGTCATGGGTCCGGCGACATAGGGGTTGAGCATGAAGAAGTTGATCGGATAGGGGCCGGGCGCGTTGTAGTTGGGACTGATCCTGACGCATGGACTGAACGTATTGCCGAACATGCGGCAGACGAAGTCCCGGTTGGTGGCCAGCGCATTGGCCGTCGCGCCCGCCGCGCCGTTCTGCAGGTTGGCGATGAAACCGGCGTTGCCGAACCCGGCGCCGGCCCCGAGCGCCGGCATCGCGCCGCGCGCGCCGAAGGCGGTCTCGAAGATCGGGAGCGGGACCTGGCCCGCCAGCCCGCTGTTCGCGAAGGTGCAGGCCGGCTGGCCGGTCTGCCCGCAATTCGGGTTGGCCGCGGTGAAGAGGCGGTAGTTGTTCTGTGCGTTCTTGAACTCCTGCAGGAACCCGTTCTCGAAGATGTTGACCTCGTTCAAATTGCTGGTCCGCCAGGAAAGCTTCGATTGATTGCCCACATAGCGGACCTCCAGGACGTTGTTCTTTCCGAATTCGCGCTGAATCCCGAAGGTATAGTTGACCGTGTACGGGGCGCGCAGCGTGGGATCGAACCCGTTGATGGTTCGCGCGAAGGTCTGATCGGCCTGGTTGATCACGCGCTTGTAATCGGTCGTGGAGAACGTGAACGCCGAATTGGCCAGCGGGTTGGCCACGACGTCCGAGAGCGTGTAGAACCTCGGCAGAGTGCCCTGCCCCGGAACCAGCGTCGTCGCCCCCAGGAGTTTCCCCGCGTTGGGGCCCAGGTTGGCCGCGAAGAACTGCGTCCCCTCATCGTAGACGATCACCGAGTATGAACTGCGGATGACGGTCTTCGAACCGCCCAGCAGCTTGCCGAGCAGGCCGTCGTTCTTCGTCGGATTCCAGGCGAACCCGAAGTTGGGGGCGAAATTGCGCCAATCGGCGTGATACGCGGGCCGGCCCACTTCCACCGTCGGGTTGTTGTTCCCGCTCATGACGCCGGGAGCGAACAGCCGAACCGAGGGGCCGTAGAGGCTCGCCAGATCCGGAGTGGCCGTCAACCCCTTCACATCGTGCATGGGGCCCTGGACCTCCCAGCGCAGGCCAAAGTTCAGGGTCAGGCTCTGCCGGATCCTCCAGCGGTCCTGCGCATAGACGCCGCCCATGCTCGAACTGGTCCAGGTGAAGTTCTCGAAGCCGTCGTATTTGAAGGTATCGGGATTGACGACCCGGGTCAGGTTGGCCGCCGCCACCCGGCCGGTCAACAGGTTGTAGAGGGCCGCGGGATCGCCCGGCAGCAGGGTGTTGGTGATGCCCGGAAACGCGGCGGCGGTGAAGGCCGCGCCCGGCAATGGATCGCCGGTCGGAGTGCCGGTGGCGTAGGTCGGAATCGGGAAGACCTGTCCGATGTCCTTCCAATCGGTCCGGCGATAGCTGCCGCCGAGCGTGATCGTGTGCTGACCGCGATTGATGGTCAGGGTGTCGTAGATGGTCTTGATGTAGTGCCGTCCGGTCACGTTCTGCTGATCGATAAATGGGACCGCCGGACCCGGAGTCCCCGTCCCATCGTTGAACGGCAAGTTGGCTCCGATTCGCAAAGGCACGCCGTTGTGCTCATAGTAGAGCGGATAGGCCGACGAGGTGTTGGTATCGCCGCTATGTTGGACGCCGTAACGGAATTCGTTGAAGACATTCGACGAGAGCGTCGATTGCAGCGCCGCGGACCAGACGAAATATCCCAGACGGAACGGGCCCGAACGGCTGATCTCCGGGAGCGGCAGGCGCTGCTCGCCCGCCTGCCAGTTATGCCGATAGTTCCAGGTGAAGGTCGCCTGCTGTTTGGGCGTGACGAAGTAATCGAACCTGACCGTGGGGAAATAGGCGAAGCTGTTGTTCTCGGCGTTCCAGGTATAGGTGTCGCGGTTGAGATCGGAGTCCGGAATCTTCGTCGCGTGTTGCGGGATCTGGTTGTTGAGGGCCAGAATCTCTTGCGAGACGCGATCGAGCGCCGTCGGTCCTCCCGCCGCGGCCGCCAGGTCCAAAACGTTGACCGTCCGCAACTGATTGGTCGTGCCGCTCACCAGGTAGGTGTAGATCCCGCGCTGGGCGTCCGGCGTCAGGACCTTGGCGGTCCGGGCAATGGTGATCGGTTGATACTCCCGCTCGAAATTGACGAAGACGAAGGCCTTCTCCTTGAACCGCCCGAAGGGCAGCAGCGGGCCGCCGATATTGCCCCCATAGTTCTGGCTGCGGTTGAAGACGCGCGGCAAGCCCTGCGCGTTGCGGATCCAGGAGTTGGAGTTGAATCGCTCGCTGCGCGGCTCGTAGAAGAGGCTGCCATGATACTGATTGCCGCCGCGCCGCGTGGTGAACTTGATGTTCGATCCGCTCTGCGCGCCGGAATCGGCGCCGAGCCCGCCGGTCTCCACCGAGACCTCCTCGACCGCGCCCAGGCGCACCGGCACGGTCATGTAGAAGACGGTTCCGCCGCTCTTGAACCCGTTCGAGGCGTCGTTGATTCCGTCGACGGTCACGTTGAGAGCGCCGCCCGCCAGGTTGTTGTACCGGGTGCTGCCCCCGGTGGGAGGAGCCGCTCCGGGAGCCAGCATGGCCAGCGCCAGCACGTTGCCGCGATTGTTGAGCGGAAGCTCGGTAATCGTCTTGGGCGTCAGAGTGCTGACCACCAGTTGCGAAGAAGTCTCCAGACCCTGCAATAGTCCGCCGGTCACGGTCACGGTCTGCGAGGCCACGCCGACCTCCAGGCTGGCCTTGACGTCCGTGGTCTGGCTGGTCTGGACCGCGATGTCGGTCAGGACCGTCGTCTGAAATCCCGGCGCCGACACGGTCACCTGATACGTCCCGCTCGCCAGATCCGGAAAGAGGAAGGTTCCGCCCTCGGTCGCGGCCGCCTGCCGGGTAATTCCGGTCTTGAGGTCTTTCAAAACAATCTGGGCGTTCGAAATCACGGCTCCGGCCGAATCCTGAACCGTCCCCGAGATCGATCCCACAATCCGGAGCTGACCCCAGGCCAGGGATGAACCGGCAGATGAGATGACCAGCACCACTAACATGCGGACTAACATCCTGTACCGACACGAAGCTTCTCCATTCCTTCGTCTCATAAGCGAACCTCCGTCTGATTCTGATGTTTGAGCGAGTGATCGAGATCTCTTGAACCGCGTACTGCGCGAAAAACGACGAGCCCGAGTAGCTAGATGAGCTCAATCAGGGTGGGAACAGCGCCATCGGCGGTGCAGAGCGAGATGTCTATCCACAGTTTTCCCGCCGGGCTCCGCCGAGAGCTACTGAACCTGTAGTATGATTTAAGCCCCTAATGGGCCGAATGTCTTGTACCTTTTTAGGCGATGTTGAACCCGGTTAAGGTAATTCGAGGTTAACTCTTATTGAGGTAGGAAGGTTAACGGTTAGTTACTACGAAGGTACTTCAAATCTAATCAACTAACCGCGAAATACGCGGAACACACGAAGAAATCGATCGATTTCGCGTATTCCGCGTATTTCGCGGTTTAGATCATGCCAACACCTCTTGAATCAGATTGCCGTGGACGTCGGTGAGCCGCATATCGCGTCCGTTGAAGCGATAGGTGAGCTTCTCGTAATCGAGTCCGAGCAGATGCAAAATTGTGGCGTGAAGTTCGTAGACGGACTTCTTGTTCTCGACCGCGCGGTAGCCGAACTCATCGGTGGCGCCGACGACGGTGCCGCCCTTGACGCCGCCTCCGGCCAGCCAGACGCTGAAACCGTTGGCATTATGGTCGCGCCCGTCCAGCCGCTCCGAGATCGGCAATCGTCCGAACTCGCTATGCCAGAGGATCAGAGTCGAATCGAAGAGGCCGCGGCTCTTGAGATCCTTGATCAGCCCGGCGATCGGTTTGTCAGTTTCGGCGCAGTGCTGGCCGTGGTTGGCCTTGAGATCCCAATGCGCGTCCCAACTGGGCTCGAAGTTGCCGCCGCCGGAGAAGAGCTGGACGAACCGGACGCCGCGTTCGACCAGGCGCCGGGCCATCAAGACCTGACGCGCGAAGTAGTCGGTCGGCTGCTCCCCTACCCCGTAGAGTTTCTGCGTGGCGGCCGACTCCTTGCTGATGTCGATCGCTTCGCCGGCATGCATCTGCATGCGGTAGGCCAGTTCGTAGGAATGGATCCGAGCCGAAAGCTCGCTGTCGCCGGGATTGCGTTCCAGGTGCTTCTCGTTGAGTTGACCGAGCAGCTTGAGCCATTGCTGCTGCTGTTCGGGGGTCCGGCTCTGCGGCGGATAGAGGTCCACGATCGGGTCGCCCGAGTCCCGGAAGGGCGTCCCCTGATACGTCGCCGGCATGTAGCCGTTGCCCCAGTTGGGAGCGCCGTTGATCGGGCCGCCGCGATAGTCGGTGAAGACGATGAAACCCGGAAGATTCTCGTTCTCGCTGCCCAGCCCATAGGTGACCCAGCTTCCGACGCTGGGATGACCGGCGAGAATGCTGCCCGTGTTCATCTGGAAGAGCGCCGGCCCGTGAGCCGGGCTCAGCGCATACATCGATCGAATCAGCGCCAGATCGTCGGCGTGCTCGGCCACGTGCGGGAAGAGATCGGAGATCTCCATGCCGCATTGGCCGTGCTTGCGGAAGGTCCAGGGCGACGGCATCAGACCGCCGGGAGTGCCCATGACGGCCGTCACCTCGCCGACTCCGGTCATGGTCTCGCCCTGACGCTTGAGCAGCAACGGTTTGGGGTCGAAGGTATCGACCTGGCTCACGCCGCCGTAGCAGAAGATCGAGATCACGGCCTTCGCCTTGGCGGGAAAATGCGGCGGCTTGGGCGCCATCGGCGCCTTCGATTCCGCCAGCAGCCCCTGGCGACTCAGCAGGTCGGCGAATGCCACCCCGGCGATTCCTCCTCCCAGCCGTTGGAGAAGCTCTCTTCGTGAACAAAAATACTGGTTCATGGTCGATAAACGAATTCGTTGAGGTTGAACAAAAGGTGACTGAAATCGGTCAGCCCCTGGGGACCGCTCCGAATGAACTCGACGGTCTGCTGCCGCTCGAAGTCGGTCGGCGGACGGCCCAGGGCCAGCCGGTAGGCGCGATCCACCTGCGCCTCCGCGCCCTCTCCGGCCTCGCGCTGCAGACGTCCGGCGAAGGATTTCGCCTCGAGCAGGACGAAATGGTTGTTCATCAACAAGAGCGCCTGCGGAGCGATGGTCGAACGATTCCGGCGCTCGCAGGAGTTGATCAGGTTCGGTTGATCGAAGGTCTCGAAGAGCGGATAGCGGATGCTGCGCTTCGAGTAGACGTAGAGGCTGCGCCGCCAGGTCGCCGGGTCCTCGTCGGACGAACCCGGCCAGGTGCGTTTGGTGCTCGACTGGAAGAGCTTGGGATCGATATACGGATAGATCGCCGGTCCCCCGAGCTTGCGATCGAGATTACCGGCCACCGCCAGGATCTCATCCCGGATGATCTCGGCCTCCAGGCGCACGCGCGGCATCCGCCAGAAGAGGCGATTCTCCGGATCGATCGCCACATTCGCGGCCACGTCGTCGCTGGACATCCGGTAGGCCTCCGAGGTCATCATCAGGCGATGCATCTGCTTCATGCTCCAGCCGCGCTCGATGAACTCCAGGGCCAGCCAATCCAGCAGTTCCGGATGCGACGGAGGCTCGCCCATCTTGCCGAAGTTGCTCGGCGTGCGCACGATGCCCTCGCCGAAATGGTGCTGCCAGATGCGGTTGATCATGACCCGCGCCGTGAGCGGGTTCCGGGGCGAGACCAGCCATTCGGCAAATCCGCGCCGCCGCCAGCTCGACCTGGCATTCGCGGGCGGCGTGGGAAAGGCGTACTCGTCCTCGCTCGCCACCGACAGGACGCCCGGAGTCATCAGGGAGCCCTTCTGATCGACGCTGCCGCGGCGCAGAAAATAGGAGGCCCGGGCCTGGGGCCCGTCCTCTCCGATCGCTCTGGCCGTGGGATAGGGTTTGGGTTTCTGTTTCTCGAGCGCCTCGATCTGTGCGACCAGCTCCTGCTGTCGGCGCCGCTCCTCTTCCGACATCCTCGACTGAACGTCTTTAGGAGTGATCTTCATCGAGGCCGCATCGTCGCGCAGGGTCCGTTGAATCTGGCGGACATTGAGCCGCTGGCCCGGCGTCCGCTGCTCTTCCGGCGTGCGCCAGGCGACCTGCAGGTATTCGGGCAGGCGGCTGACGGTCTCCTCGACCAGCGCCTTCAGATGCGGCGCCTCGAGCTCGGACTTCGCCTTCCTCAGCACCTTTATCTGATCCTCGATCCGCTGGGTCTCTTTCTTGTGCGCCGCCAGGGCCCCGGCATCGATCATCGGGAAACTGACCGGTTTGGCGGAATAGAAGACCGCCTGCATCCGGTAGTAGTCCTTCTGCGGAATGGGATCGAACTTGTGGTCGTGGCAACGGGCGCAACCGACGGTCAGCCCCATGAACGTCAGCGAACTGGTGGTGATGATGTCGTCGACCGAATCCTGCCGGGCGCGTTCGCCGGCCGTCCCGGCTCCGGTGACCTCGGGCCCGAGCCGCAGAAACCCGGTGGCGATCATGGCCTCCGACGTATCGGGGGCATACTCGTCGCCGGCCAGTTGCTCGCGGACGAAGCGATCGTAGGGTTTATCCGCGTTGAACGAATTGACCACGTAGTCGCGATAGCGCCAGGCGTCGGGCCGATCGATGTCGAACTCGAATCCGCCGGAATCGGCAAAGCGCACCAGGTCGAGCCAGTGGCGGGCCCAGCGCTCGCCGTAATGCGGCGAGGCCAGCAACCGGTCGATCAACCGCTCCCAGGCATCGGGAGCGGAGTCGTTGACGAAGGCCTCGACCTCGTCGGGGCTGGGCGGCAGCCCCAGCAGATCCAGATAGGCACGCCGGATCAGCGTGCGGCGATCCGCCGGGGGTGCAGGCTTGAGCCCCCTGGTCTTCATCGCGGCCAACAAGAAGGAGTCGATGGGATTGCGGCCCCAACCGGAGTCCGCGAGGCGCGGAGGCGCGACCCGCTTCGGCGATTGGAAGGCCCAGTAACTGCGCTCTTCGGGCTTGATGGGACGATTCTCCAGCCTGGCCAGGTCGGCCTTCCGCTTCTCACCTGAAGCGTCGGCCATGACCTTCTCGAACGCATCGAGTGGCGCGCCCGCTTCGATCCAGCGCCGCAAAAGATCGATGTCGGCCTCCGCCAACTTTCTTTTAGGAGGCATGGCCGGCTTCTGTTCATGAGTGATGAACTGGTAGAGCCGGCTGGCCTGGGCATCGAACGGCTCGATGACCGGTCCGCCTTCGCCTCCGGCGCGCACGCCCTCGTCCGTCCGCAGGTCGAGCCCGGAGGTCCGGGACTCGCCGTGACAGACCAGACAGTTGGTCTTGATAATGGCGTAAGCCTGACTGGAGAGATTGGTTGACGGTTCTTGAGACAGCTTGGCATCGGCCCGCAGCATGAATGCCAACAGCGAGACCAGACCAAAGCCAGCGATACACGCGAGACGTTGCCGATTCTTTTTAGAAATCATGATCAGATCTTCGGGCTCTATCAATTAGCCGTTCCGGCTCTCAAAAACTTGCCTCCTCCGTCCGACCGCATCCGGACCCAACTCGGCGATTGAGACAAATTAACACCGGATTAGCCGAGATCGTCTTGTCTATAATTAAGATGAGTTGGATCAGCTTAAGCAGTCCGGATCCCCCATTCGAAACCGTAAATACACGGAACACGCTAAATTGGCCGGATTTAGCGTGTTTCGCGTGTTTCGCGGCCGGTCCAATCGCGTCTATTGCCCCGGCGATTTAGTCTCGCGGTTGCCGGTCCCGTTCGCGCTGAACTGTTTGAGCAGTTCGCGCACGGCCGCCTCCAATTGCCGGTCCTGGCCGGTGAAACCCTCGCCGATGGGACGCACGACCGAGACATCGACCGGACGCGGGTTCAGCTCCATGACCTGGCCGGCGCTGTCTTGAATCTTCAGCCGCGGCAAACGAAAACTGGAGCCGTCGATCAAGGACGCGTTCGAGGTATAGATGATCCAACCGGCGGTCGGTTCGCCGACCACCTGGCCCAGCTTCAAAGCGCGGTAACCTTCGGAAAAATCCTCGGCGTCGGAGAGCGAGTGCTGGTTGGTGACCAGGATCGTCGGTCTCTCCAGGGCGCGCTGACCGAGCACGCTCCGCGCCGGGGCGGACGGATTGCCGCGCAGGGTCATGGTCATGTAACCGCGCCGGGCGAAGACGTCGATGGCGTAGGCGTTGACGAAACCGCCGTTGTTATTGCGGATATCCACGATCACGCCCTCGCGCGACTGATTGTCGGTGTCGAGGTCGGCGTAGAGTTGCGTCAGCGATCCCTGTGACATATCGGGCATATGCACGTAACCGAGCCGCCCCTGGCTGAGCCGTTCGACATAGGCGCGCTGCTGATTCACCCATTGGCGATAGAGCAGGCCCTTCTCGGTGCCCAGGCTGGCGGGCTGCACGGCCACGTTCTGCTTGCCGGCGCCGTCCGCCGCGGTCGCGATCGTCAGCTCGACGCGGCGCCCCACCTTGTTCCTCAAGAGTTCATCGAGGTTCGTCCGATTGTCCAGCGGGGTGCCGTCCACAGCCAGCAGATAGTCTCCGGGTTTAATCTGGCCGGAGATGGCGGCCGGGCTGAGCGTGATCACTTCGGTGATTCGCAGCCGCCCGGCATTTTCATACTCCGGCCGGTCGAACCGCAGCCCGAGCCGTCCCACGGGAGCGATGGGGTTGGCGCCCGGCGCCGAGATTCCCAGGTGCGAAGCGTTCAATTCGCCGACCATCAGGTTGATCATCCGGCGCATCTCTTCGGGCGTGCGCGCTCCCGCGATTCGCGGCTCATAGGTCTGGCGCACCGCCTGCCAGTCCGCGCCGTGAAAATGTTCGTCGTAAAAATGATCCCGCAGATAACTCCAGGCCTGTTGGAAGACCTCCATCTTCTCCCGCGCGAAGTCGACGTCCAGTTCGGCCGTGATGGAGAGTGAGCGCGGCTGGCGCGTCTCCAGGTTGTAGACGGTCAGGCGCCCGTTCTCGAGAAAGTAGACCTCTTTGCCGTCGGGCGAGAACTGCGGTTCGGCCTTGAATCCCGGAGTCGAAGTCAATTGGCGGGCCACCGCCGGTTCATTTGACAGTTCGTCGAGCGAGTAGAGATAGAGATTCTGCTGCCCCTCGGCGCTGGCCGTCATGAGGACCCATTTGCCGTCGGGGCTGATCGTCTGCGCATCGACATCGACCCCGACCGGCAGCATGCTGAGACGCTGGCGGATGCCGTCGAAGACCACATCGACCGGCTTCTTGGCGGCCTCGGCCTTCTCGCCGGCGCGGCCCGTCTCGCCGGCCGGTCTCGGGGACTCCGGCGGACCTGCGGGCTCGTCCCTGAACAGGTCGCGGAACCGGTCTTCGCGAAACCTGGGAGTGCGCGGCAACAGATCCACGCGAGCCAGTCCGCCCTCTTCCGTTCGCTGCGAGGTGTCCAAGAGGATGAATCTCCCGTCGGGGCTCCACGACACGGTATTGCTGAAGGCATTGGCCAGGAAGCTGATCGGCCGGCTCTCGCCTCCGGTCATCGGCAGGACCCGGACGTTGGTAAACGATCGGTCGCCGGTGGCCAGGAACGCCAGCCACTTGCTGTCGGGCGACCAGGCCAGCGTGCGCATCCCCGCATATGGCGGCCGTTGCAGATAGGCGGTCGCCAGCAACTGCTCCTGCTTCGTCTCTAAATCGAGCGCCCGCAGTTCGCGCCCATTCCGCATAAAGACCAGCCGTTTGCCGTCCGGCGAGAACGACGGAGCGTAACTGGGCCCCGCGTCGCGCACCAGGGCGGTCTCGCCGCCGGTCGTGAAATCGTACTGGTAGATGGCGAAGGCGCCTTCGCGGTCGGAGACGTAGACCAGTCTCCGGCTGTCGGGCGACCAGGTCACCTGCGATTCAGCGGCGTGGGTGCGGGTGACGCGCAGCGCCTCGCCGCCGTCCCGGGCCGAGGCGGCGAAGACCTCGCCGTGCGCGATGAAGGCCAGTTTCTTGCCGTCCGGCGAGAGCGCGAGATCGTTCAACTGGTTGCTGACATTCAACCGTTCGACCGCCGGTCCGGCCGGCACGCCGCGGCGGACGATCTTCACCTCGCTCGTCTCTCCGGTCGCCGGATCCAGCCTCCAGACGCCGAAGTTGCGCTCGAAGACCATCAGCTTGCCGTCAGACGAGAGGTTCGGCCAGAGGACCCGCCCGTCCTTGAAGCCGGTCACCTGTTTCGCCGCGCCGGAGAGCGGTTTCATCCAGATGTTCTGCGCGCCGCTGCGATCCGAAACATAGAACAGGCTGCGGCCGTCGGGGCTCCACATCGGCCACAGTTCCTTGGCGCCGCCGGTCCCGACCGGCTCATAACGCTGGCCGTCCTTCAGCAGCCAGATCTCGGACTGATCGATGTGCGAATGGCCTTTGCGCCACCATTGCTGCGAGGCGATGCCGCGGGCGCTGAAGGCCAGGTCCCGCCCGTCGGGCGAGGGCGCGGCGAAGAACTCGTTGACATAACGATCGGCGCTCACGGTCATCGGCGTCCCGCCGTCAACGCCGACCCGATAGAGATCGTTCATCCCGGCGATATCGCGACTGTTCGAGGAGAAGTAGATCCACCGGCCGTCGCGCGACCACGCATCGAGCGATTCGTTCGCCTCATCGAAGGTCATCCGTTTCAATTCGCCCGACTCGAACGTCAACACATAGATGTCGCTATTGCCCGACCGCGTCGAGACGAAGGCCAACCGGCGCCCGTCAGGCGAATAGAGCGGACGCTGTTCCGAGGCCGGATGCGAGATCAAGAGCCGGGCCTCGCCGCCCGCCGCCGGCACCGTCCAGATGTCGCCGCCCGAGACCACCGCGATCTCCGTCCCGTCCGGCGAGAGCGCGGGCTCGGCAAAACTGGCCAGCCCCGCCGGGGTCTGACTCTGCACAACAGCCGACTGCTCTCCCCACCACACCGTACACCAACAGGCGATTACACAAAGGCCCCACAGCCTCAGCTTGTTGAACATAGCGATTACCTTTCACTCAGGAATTTATTAGGACCGGCCCTCTTTCCCGGGCCACTGACTATAATAATAGTCTAGAGAAGTCTAGAAAAGTCAAAACCCCATCCCGCTTCGCGGAGTTTCAGATGAAAAGGGTCTGGGGTGTCTTTTGACTTTTCTAGACTTCTCTTCACGGGGTGGGCGACAGAATGGCCGTGATCTGTCGCCCTGGATTTCGGGACGGTCTCCAGAGTAGTCCTGGCTTCCGACTTTTCTAGACTTCTCTAGACTACTTTTCGTGGTCTGACTTTATAGTGGATGTCGGAGAGGGGCAGTTCCTCGTGATAAGGCAGAGTCGAGCCCAGCAATCGAGCCAGGTAATCGTTGATCGAAAGGCCGCTGGCGTTGGCCTGCCTGATCATGGCCCGGACCAGTTCCGGCTCGATCTGCTCTTTCTGCGGTTCGACGGGCCGTTCGAGTTGCCTCAGGAGGTAGCGGGTCGAGACCTCTCTCAAGCGGTCATCGACCTCCAGGGTCAGATAGACTGTGACGATCCGGTTGATCCCGACTCGGAACTTGGTTCGATCGTGACCCTTTGCGAACTGGTCCTCGGCGATCGCGTACTTCACATCGGGCGCGTTCTGCTCCAACCAGCGGCTCACTTCGGGGTGGCGCAGGTCCAACCCGTATTGCTGCCACAAGAGGGTCATGATGATGGTGGCCGCCGAAACCGTGTCGCCCTCGGACCAGCCACGCATTTGTAGCCTGACCGGCAGTTCATAGCGCGAGGAAGAGCGCGGCTGGCGCTTAAAGAGACCCCAGCTCTGAAACATATTAATCATGGCTTTATAACCGTCTATCGCTAGCAGTTGTTCTAATCTCTGACCCTTCTTCTAACCTCTCGATGCCTAGCCTGTCCCTAATGTGAGGTTTGAGAGTGAAGAGGAGGCTACTACGTTCTACGGTGGAACGATTTTTCGGCAGGGACCTCCGGCCTAAGCCGGACTGAGATGTATGTTTTTAGTAACCGGGTGAATTGGGAGAAAGACCGCCAAATTGATTATATCGGCCGCGAAATACGCACCGGAGTGAAGAGGGGGCGTTCGCCTCTGGTTCGTATTTCGCGACATTCAAAGAGGAAACATCTCAAAGTGGAAACATAAACAAGGCCGGGGCACCAAAGTCGGGGCATTACTAACTCTTTCCAATCGCCTTCCACTCTGATGTGCCGGAAACCGCGGAATATATCGTGAAGTTTTTGAGATTATTCTTACTCTTTCGCTTTGCTCATCGCGTTGATTAGACTTTTCGGCCGCATATCGGTCCAATGTTCGTTGATATAATCAAGACAGGCCTGACGCCGGTCCGGCGAATGAACGACCGTCCAACCGGCCGGGACCTCGATGATGTTGGGCCACAGCGAATACTGACCTTCATCATTAATTAAAACCACGTAGATTCCGTCTTCATCTTCAAAAGGATTGCTCATGCGCTAATCTCTCCCTTGGGTAAGTGTGTCCAGTTTAGTCATTAGAATCCGCCCGATCCGAGCGGAGGGTTCAGAACAGACCAGCATCTCCTGGTGCCGGCACGGGATCGAGTGGACCTCGATCCCGCCGGTGACAGACGGCGCCCAGGCCGCCGGTCTCAACCTCGCATTGCTCTCGGAATCGGCAGCGCTAAAGAACAGAAGATTGCCGTTGTACGGTTGCGGTATGAAACCATTGGCCACCGAGATGCTGTTTTGAACATTCTCGATGATCGTATCGAGCCGGTAGTCGCCCCGGCGGCGTGAGAGTTCGATCAAGCTCGAGGCATCCAGCAGTTCATCTCCCGGATCAGACCCGAGATATTGACCGATCACGGACAGCAACTGTTCGCGCGTCAGCGACTCGGGGTTCTGTCCGCTCACCGGAGGATAGGCATCGAGCAGCGCCAGCAAGGCCACCTCGTCACCTTGTTGTTGAAGGAGGCCGGCCATGGCCTGAGCGACCAATCCGCCGAAAGACCAGCCGATCAGGTGATAGGGCCCGCGTGGCTGAACCCGGCGCAGATGATCGACGTAATCGGCGGCGATCTCTTCAACGCTGCGGGGAAGATATTCCGGCTCGCCCAGGTGACGGGCCTGCAGGCCATAGATCGGATAGTCGGCGCCGAGATACGGCATCAACCGCGCATAACACCAGCTCAGCCCTCCAGCCGGGTGAATGCCGAAGAGCGGAGGACGACTGCCGCGAGGTCTGAGGGGAAGCAGCACTTCATACTCGCTGCGATCGGCGTCATAGGACAACGCGGGCGCCAGCCCGGCCACGGTCGGGGCCTCAAAGAGGCTCCGAATCGAGAACTCCATCTTCAGCGCGTCGCGCACCCGGTTCACCAATCGCGCCGCCAGCAACGAGTGGCCGCCCAGTTCGAAGAAGTCGTCGTCGATCCCCACTCGCTCCACTCCCAGCACCTCCGCGAACAGCCCGCAGAGAATCTCCTCCTTCGGGCTCCGCGGCGCCCTCCTGGTCAGCGCCCAACTCCGCTCCGGCTCGGGCAGGGCCTTCCGGTCCAGCTTTCCGTTCGGCGTCAGCGGCCACGACTTCAGCTCCACGATCGCCCCCGGCACCAGGTAGCCCGGCAGCCTCCGGGACAACTGCTGCCGGATCGCGGACGCATCCAACTCCTGCCCCTCCACTACCATCACGTAGCCCACCAGGTACTTCTCTGACGATCGATCCTCTCGCGCGATGACCGCCGCCTGTGCCACTCCCGGCTGCTCTCGCAACGCCGCCTCGATCTCCCCGGGCTCCACTCGGAATCCGCGAATCTTCACCTGCTGATCGCTTCTCCCCACGAACTCCAGCGCTCCGTCCGCTCTCCACCTCGCCAGATCGCCCGTTCGATACATTCGCGTGCCTTGAGGACCATACGGATCCGCCACGAATCGCTCCGCCGTCAGC
>DATEFT010000098.1:0-2303 GCA_035280505.1 Blastocatellia bacterium
AACGCCGCCAAGGCCAGTCTCGGATTGACCCGCGAGAGTCTGGGCATTCTCAAAACCAGCGATTACGACAACGGATTCATCAAGGTCGATCATCAATTGAACAAGGATCACCAACTGGCGGTCAGGTATCTGGTGGTCGATTCGCGCAACTTGAATTTGCTGGTGGGCGACACGCTGGACGGAGGCGGGGCCGGGGCGCCGAGCGGCGGGCGGCATGGGCTGTTGACGGATCACTCGGTGGTCGGGTCGTTGACTTCACAGCTAGGGCCGACGCTGGTCAATACGGCGCTGGTGCAAGGGGCGAAGAGGAATTACGGATTTCTGGGAGCGACCAATGAGCCGAATCTCGACATTCCCAACCTGCTGCTTTTCGGCCACAACTTCGGATCGTTCGACCGGGTGAATGAATCGCGGGTGCAGGTCTCCGATACGCTGGCGACGGTTCGCGGGCAGCACTACCTGAAGGTCGGTCTAGACGCCAATCATGTGCGGAACTTCGTGATCTGGCCCGGATTCTCGCCGGCCAGGATCATCTTGCCCGGAATCAACTGCCTCATGACCTTCGCCGGACAGCCGCAGGTCTCGACCGATGGCCCCTGCCCGACGCCGCCGGTCTTCAACGGTGTGGCGGCATTCTTCTGGGGCGCGCCGGTGGGGTCGGGCCCGATCGATCCGAATCAGTCGGCGCCGTCCCTGCCCACCAACTGGCAGTATGCCTATCTGCCGTCACAGGCGGAGAACTACAATGTCCGGCTCAATCACAATTACTGGGGGCTCTTTACCCAGGATCAGTGGCGGGTGACGCCGAAGCTGACGCTCAACTATGGAGTGAGGTACGATTTGGAGACAGGCCTCGGTTTTTTCGTGAACGGGGACCGAAACAACATTGCGCCACGGGTCGCGCTCGCCTACGCGCCGAGCAAGCAGACGGTGATCCGGACGGGATACGGCATCTTTTACGACCGGTACAACCTGACCTTCTTCTTCGTCTCCGCCCCGGCGCGGGTGCCGCGGATGGCGGGACTGCCAACCTCTAGAAACATGGATACCGGAACCTGGATGGTCAATATCGTCACGGTTCAGGCCGGGCCGCCGGCGGTGGCGCCCGAAGCGGCATCGCAGGCCGCCAGGACCTTGCTGACGACCGGGGCCTTTCCGGCGAACCAGCAGCTCTATCGGGGGGGAGGCGTGGTGGACCGCAACAGCCGGACGCCATACTCGCAGCAGGCCAATCTGCAGATCGACCAGCAGGTCGGAAACGGGCTGGTCTTGAGCGCGGGATACCTCTTCGTCACCGCCCACAAGCAGCTCCGGCCCGCTAATCTCAACATCGCGCCGCCGGTGGGGACGCTCCCGAACGGAAAGCCGCGCTTCGACTTCCGCAAACTGGATCCGAACGGAGGGCTCTTCTATTACACCGACAACAGCGGCAATTCGGCCTATCACGGCCTGACGCTCTCGGCGGCCCGGCGTTTCGGGCAGTTCCTGCGGCTCAATGCCAACTACACCCTCTCGAAGACGGTCGATGACGGGACCTTCGCCGTCTTCGTCAACACGCCGGAGGATCTCTATCACAGGCAGCTCGAACGGGCCCTTTCGATTCAGGATGTGCGCCAT
Organism: Blastocatellia bacterium; assembly: GCA_035280505.1. GTDB lineage: Bacteria > Acidobacteriota > Blastocatellia > RBC074 > RBC074 > JAKEHZ01. The sequence continues at coordinate 1,618 of DATEFT010000098.1, forward strand.
CGCTTCGTCGCCAACTTCACGGCGACGGGGCGGGAGAAGACGCCCTTCCGCGGGTTCGAACTGAGCAGTATTCTGACGCTGCAATCCCCGCGCCCATTCACGATCTTCGCGGGCTTCGACGCCAACGAAGACACCAATCCGGTGACGGACCGAGTGGGGCTTTCGGGCCGCAACACCTACCTCGGAGATGGTCTGAGAACCGTAGACCTGAGGCTTTCGCGCTCCTTCAGCTTCGGTCAGGAGAAGAAGAGACTGCAGTTGATCGCCGAATGCTTCAACCTCTTCAATCGAGCGAACGTGAACGAAGTCAACACGGTCTACGGGGCGCCGGATTTTGTGGGCCGGGCGCCGCACGAATATAAGGATGGCGCGGTCGCACCCAACCCGTTCTTCGGCACTCCGAGGAACGTCTTCAATCCGCGCCAGTTTCAGTTCGCGGCCAAGTTTCTTTTCTGATCCGACGAGTAGGCAAGCACCGACCGCCGGAAGAGGAGACTCCCCTCTTCCGGCCGCCACAAAGTATATGAGCACTAGAACCGATTTAGAACGCGACGAACAAGTAGAGGTTGAAGTCGATCCGCGTCTTTCAAGAGGAACGAAGGCGTTTTTGAAGGTTTTGAACTCTGCAGGCGGGCCGCCGCTGGAGAGCCTGACCCCGCTTGAAGCGCGTGAAGCGCTGGTTAAGG